>DYLF01000014.1:26025-44618 GCA_020722205.1 Desulfobacca acetoxidans | reverse complement strand
GACCCGGACCGGGTCAACTACGGGCTGCCGGTGGACCAGTACATCGGCGGCATCGAACATGCGGTGCTCCACCTGCTCTATGCCCGGTTTTTCACCAAGGTGCTGCGGGACCTGGGTCTGGCCCGCCTGGATGAGCCCTTCGCGCGTCTTTTGACCCAGGGCATGGTGCTCAAAGACGGGGCCAAGATGGCCAAGTCCAAAGGCAATGTGGTGGACCCCAACGACATGATCCAACAGTATGGCGCGGATACCACCCGATTGTTTCTGCTCTTTGCGGCGCCGCCGGAGAAAGACCTGGAATGGAGCGACCAGGGCGTGATGGGGGCCCACCGTTTTCTACAACGGAGCTGGACCCTGGTGCATACTCTGGCCCCGCAACTGCAAGGAGTGGGGCCTTATGAGGGGGATGGCTCTGAATTGACCCCCGCACTCCGGGAACTTCGCCGCAAGGTGCACCTGACCATAAGCAAGGTCACCGACGACATCGAACAGCGCTTCCACTTCAACACGGCCATCGCCGCCATTATGGAACTGGTGAACGCCTTTTATCTGGCCCTGGAAAAATCAACTCCCGGTGGAGAGGGTTCCGCCATACCAGAGCTGGGGGCCGTAACCACCCGCGCCGTTTGGCGGGAAGGGTTGGAAGCTATCCTCAAACTGCTCAACCCTATGGCTCCCCATCTGGCTGAGGAGCTTTGGGCATCACTGGGGCATCAGAGTTCCCTGATGTCACAGCCCTGGCCCGAGCCCCGGCCGGAGGCCCTGGTGGAAGCCACGGTGAACCTGGTCATCCAGGTCAATGGCAAAGTGCGGAGCCAGCTAATAGTCCCGGCCGGCGCGGCCGAGGACGAGATTCGAGACACGGCCCTCAAAGATGCAAAAATTCAAAAGTGGCTGGCCGGCAAAGAAGTCAAACGGGTGGTGCTGGCACGAGGTAGGCTGGTGAATATCGTTACCTAATCTACCGGGCGGCAGGCAAACGGCAAGCGGCGAAGGCTACGAAGCTAAGATGCAGAGGATAATAGGGGCCATGAGAATCTGTTACCACTGGCTGCTCCTGATGATAATAACCGCCATGACGGGCTGCGGCTACCACCCGCTGGGTTACGACTTCCCGCCCGTTAAGGAGCGACCCACTCTGGCCATCCCTCCCTTTGCCAACCGCTCCACCGAAGTAGGCCTGGAGACGCTCATGGCCAACGCCTTCCAGCAGGCCTTTGCCCAGACCGGAAACTGGCGCCTGGTGGCCAGACCCGAAGAAGCCGATCTGGTGTTGGAAGGGAGCGTGCGGAATGTGGAAAACACTTCCGTGGCCTTTTATGATATCAACCAGTCCGTAATTCGACGGATTACGATTCAAGTGGACGTCAGCCTGCGGCGTCGGGACAGCGGAAAAGTGACTTGGAAAGAAAGCACCGACTTCTCCGAAGACTATATTGTGCAACCCGACTATCACGTGGGGGAAGCCACCAAGGCCATGGGCATCCGACGAGGTGCCATCACCTTGGCCCGCCGGGTGGCGGATAAGGTTTTGTTGGCTTATTGACGCGACAATCATGTTACCCTATGTCAATACTTGGCTCCCGGCGCCCGGCGCCGCCCTTCTGGTGGCAGCAATTACCGTGGTCTGAGCCGAACGGGTCGCCTGCCTCGTCTGTCATCAGGTGCCTCACCCTGCCGCTGTCAAGTCTTTACGGCCTGGGGGCGGCGGCGCGGCGGGCATTTTATCAGCGAGGCTGGCTGACGGTCAAACAACTGCCAGCCCCGGTGGTGAGCGTGGGGAACCTCACCGTGGGCGGCACGGGCAAAACCCCGGTGACCGCCGCTTTGGCCCGCAGCCTCCGCTCCCAAGGCCTCAAAGTGGTGATCCTGAGCCGGGGCTATGGGGGTTATAGCCGGAAGTGGCTGTGCCTTTCCGACGGCCGCCGCCTTTATCATCGTCCGCCCCAGGTAGGTGACGAACCCTACTGGCTGGCCCGGACGCTGCCGGATGTGCCGGTATATACCGGAACCTTCCGTTATCAGACCGGTTTGGCCGCCTGGCAGGCTCACCGCCCGGATATTTTCCTGCTGGATGACGGCTTTCAGCATTTTCAACTCCATCGCCATCTGGACATTGTACTGCTGGACGCCGAAGCCCCCTACGGCAACGGCCGGCTCCTGCCCGCTGGACCCCTGCGGGAACATCCCCGCACTCTGGCCCTGGCGCAGGTTCTGGTGCTGACCAGGTTTGCTCCCGACCGTCATCAGCACCTGCTTCAGACCCTAAGCCAGTCCTACCCTCATAAACTGGTGCTGACCGCCCAGATTGTCCCCACCCGCGCCAGGCTGGAGCCCGCAGGTCAGGAAGGCGCGCCGCAACTCCTGAAGGAGCAGGCCTTGTTTGCCTTTGCCGGTCTGGCCCGACCGGCGGTGTTTGCCCGCACGCTGGCCGAGCTTAAGGTTGACCTTACCGGTTTTCAACCTTTTCCCGACCACTACGCCTTCACTGCCGCTAAGCTGCATAAACTGGCGGCCGCCGCCCGGGCCAGCGGGGCGCAGGCCCTGATCACCACCGCCAAGGACTGGGCCAGGCTGGGCGAGCGCTGGTCCGAGAGCTTGCCACTGTGGGTTTTGGAGGTAGAGGCCCGCTTGACGCCGGAGCAGCCCTTGATCAACCGTTTAGTCCGGTTGGTGACCCAGAGTGGGCTGAACCCGGCCCTGAACGGCCTATTTGTCGATTCCCCTCTTCATGACCCCCCAGTTCCCGGTGCCACCCCTCCTGCGCCAACCGCCTCCCCGAAACCAATTAAAAGTTTTTCCTTTCCCACCTACTCAGAATTCAGCCCTCAGAACTCTGAACATTTCAGAGCAGTTAATAACTGGCCTGAGGTTCTGCCATTGCCCCCGGCGGTGCGGGAGCGTTTTGGCTGGCTAAAGTTTGTCGGGCGGCCCCTGCCGCCCCCGGAGGCCATACGGCGGATTCTGCTGCGTGCCCCAAACTGGCTGGGAGACGCGGTTATGAGTTTGCCGGTTCTGGCAGGACTGAAAAAATTCTTCCCCCAGGCGGAAATCACCGTGCTGGCGGCGCCCCGAGTGGTCCCGCTCTTCGCCGCCATACCTTCGGTCGCCGCCATTGCTCTTTCCCCCACCCGCTATAACCGAGGGAAAAACAGTTGGCGGTATTTTCTTGATGACGACTCCCGCCTTACGGCTCACGGCGTGAAACCTGACCGGTATCCGGCTGAGAACTTTGATTTGGCCGTCATCCTTCCCAACTCCTTTGAGTCGGCCCTGTCTTTGTTTCTGGCCCGGATACCCCACCGTCTGGGGTATGCCGCGGATGTCCGCCGCTTGCTGCTCAGCCGAGCAGTGAAGGGCCGCCACCTTCTCGCCGGTCATCATCTGGTGTATTATTATCTGGGTGTCCTGGCAGACTTGGGAGAGGTTGCCGCCTTCTCTCCCCCCCGTCTTTTCCTGACGGCAGAAGAGCAGGAAGCCGCCGGCACATCCGCCGCGGAAATAAAGGGTCCGGATGGCGGCCCTCTGGTGGGGCTGAGCCCCGGTGCCGCCTTCGGACCGGCCAAACGCTGGCCGCCGGCGCGCTTCGCCGCCGTGGGGCAGGCCTTGCAGAAGGAATTTCAGGCCCGCCTGGTGCTTCTCGGAGCACCCCCCGAGTTGCCCGCCGCCCAGGCGGTCAGTGAAGGCCTGGGGGCTAAGGTTCATAATCTGGTGGGGCGCACCAGCCTGCGCCAAGCCTTGCAGGTGCTTTCTGTCCTTCAGCTCCTCATCACCAATGATTCAGGTCTGATGCACGCCGCCGCCGCCCTGGGAACCCCCGTCGTGGCTTTGTTCGGCTCCACCAACCCTCAGGTCACCGGACCCTTCTCACCTCGGGCCACAGTGCTTCACCACCCCTTGCCCTGCAGCCCCTGCCTGCAGCGCACCTGTGCGGCCGGGCGGGACTATGAGTGCCTCAGGAGCATCACCGTGGCGGAAGTGGTGGCGGCGGCTCGCCCCTGGCTGGCGTAGTCCTCGCCCCCCTGAAGGGGGTGAAGGACTGTAGGGGGTATGGAGCTTTTTACGAATTCATCAACTTCAAACTTGCAGGACTAAACGCAAAACTTATCATGGGGGAGGAGCCATGCCACATGCGGCAGTATTTCTGGACCGGGACGGCACCATCAATGAAGAGAGGGGCTACCTCAATCACCTGAGCCGCCTGGTGCTCCTGCCGCAGGCCGCCGCCGGCATCCGCTGCCTCAATGAGGCCGGTCTCAAGGTGGTGGTGGTCACCAACCAGTCCGGCGCTGCCCGGGGCTATTTCCCCGCCGCTTTGGTGGAGATGGTGCACGAACGCCTAAAATATCTGTTGGCCCAGGGGGGGGCTCACCTGGACGCCATCTATACCTGTCTGCACGACCCGCAGGAGGGCTGTTACTGCCGCAAACCGCAACCCGGCCTGATCCTGGACGCGGCCCTGGATCTTGACTTGGACTTGGCCCGTTCGTACCTGGTGGGCGACCGCTACCTGGATGTGCAAACCGCCATGAACGCCGGGGTCAAGGGCATTCTGGTGCTCAGCGGCTACGGCCTGGGAGAGTACGAGCACTTCGCCGCCACCTGGCCCCGACCCCCGGCCTATGTGGCCGCTGATCTTTTGGACGCGGCCCGCTGGATACTGGCGGACCATGATAAATAGGGGGGGCTGCTGGGGGAGGGGGTGCACAACCCCCCGGTTGTTTATGGGAGAGGCAGCACCTCGGGTTGGTTATGGAAAATCACCCTCCGCTTGTTCTGCCAACCCCGGCCCTTAACCTTTGACCACCCACAGAGATCAAAACCCGTGCCCGCCAGCCCCACAATATTACTAATCAAACTGAGCTCCCTGGGGGATGTGATACATGCTCTCCCTACCCTGGAGGCCCTCCGGGATTTATACCCCGGCGGCCGCTTTACCTGGCTGGTGGAAGAGCCTTATGCGCCGTTGCTCATCGGCCACCCTGCCCTGAATCAGGTCCTCCTCGTCCCTCGCCTGCGCCTGCGGCAAAAATGGCGTTTGACAGAGATCACCGCTTTCTTGGCTCTGGTGAGGGATCTTCAGGCCCGCCCATTTGATCTGGTCATTGATCTGCAGGGTTTGCTCAAAAGCGCTCTCTGGGTGGCCCTGGCCAACAGCCCCCGCAAACTCGGCTTTGACGGCAGCCGGGAAATGAGTTACCTGGTGCTCACCGAAAGGCTGCCCAAATATGACCCCAATCTGCATGCGGTGGCGCGTTATCTTCAGGTCGCCGCCTACTTGGGGGCACAGGATATATCGCCCCGCTTCCGCCTCCCCCCTCAGCTCAGCGGGGATATCTCTTCCGTCCTGGCGCCGGCGGCGGGCCGTCCGGTGGTAATTCTGCATCCCGGCGCCCGTTGGCCAAGCAAGCTCTGGCCCCCCGCCCACTGGGCCGCCTTGGCTTGCTGGTTGAAAGATAAGGGCGCTTTGGTGGTCATCACCGGCAGCCCGGCCGATCGGGGTCTGACTGCCGCCATTGCGGCCCAAGTGCCGAAGGAGGTCCTGAACCTGACCGGGCAGACCACTTTAGCCACACTGACGGCCCTGCTTAAGGTCGCCGCCCTGGCGGTCACCACCGACACCGGCCCCATGCACCTGGCCGTGGCGTTAGGCACCAGGGTGGTGGCCCTCTTTGGTCCCACTGCCCCCTGGCGCACCGGCCCCTATGGGGCCGGCCATAAAGTGCTGCGCCTGGCACTCTCCTGCAGCCCTTGCTTCCAGCGCCGCTGCCCCCTATATAAGGAGCCCCACTGCCTCACCCAACTCGCCCCCGAGGTGGTGCTGAGCGCCAGCGAGAAAATCTTGGCCTCTAGTTAGCCACCGTAATATAATAATCGGCAGGAGACGCCGACGAAAAGATCCTGGTTTACTCACCGACCTTCATGCCTCGGGAAAGGCTTATGCATTGAAAACCGACAACTGGAGGCGCTATGGCCATCAGCAAGGAATTATTGGAAATTTTGGTTTGTCCAAAGTGCAAGGGAGACATCCACCTGAACGAGGCGGGTGACGGCTTGATCTGTGAGAAATGCCGTCTGCTCTATGAAATCAAGGACGATATCCCCATCATGCTCATTGATGAAGCCAAGCCCCTGCCCTGAGAAAAAGGAATTCGGAACGCAATATGCGCGCTGGGGGGACGCCGGATTGGGGAAATTGTCTGTTATTATTATTTCCCTCAACCAGGTGGAGAATATCGCGCCCTGCCTGGAGTCGGTCAGCTTCGCCGATGAGATCGTTCTGGTGGATACCGGCAGCACCGACGGCTCCCTGGAGCTAGCCCGGAATTACACCGACCGGATTTACGTCACTTCCTGGCGCGGCTATGGGGCCACCAAAAACTTCGCCCTGGATCAAGCCACGCGAGATTGGGTCTTTAGTATTGACACCGATGAAAGAGTGGGGAAGCCCTTGCAGGAGGAGATTTTGTCCATAGTGGCGGCCGATAGTCCCACGGTCGGCTATCTGGTGCCCCGCAAAAACTTTCTCGGCCGCCGCTGGATCAGACGCCTGGGCTGGTATCCCGACTATACCCTTCGCCTCTTTCAGCGTCAACGAGGGCGCTTTCGGGAACGCCAGGTGCATGAAGAGGTGGTGGTGGACGGGCCGGTGGGCAAGCTGCAACACCCCCTGGAGCATTACAGCTATGCCTCGGTGAGCGATTACGTGGTACGCCAAAATCATTATGCCCGGCTGGCCGCCCTGGAAATGCTGCAGGAGGGCCGGCGGCCCCGTCCCGGCGAGCTTCTCTGGCGTCCCCTGGCCCACTTTGTCAAGCTCTATTTTCTGCGCCTAGGCTTTCTGGAAGGCAGACTCGGCTACACCCTGGCGGTTCTGGGAAGCCTGTATAATTTCCTGAAATATTACTATCTCCGGGAATTGCTGGCGGCCCCCCCAGTTCAGTGATCAGTGAACTGCTGACCAGTAATCAGTAATCGGCGACTAGTGAAAACCGAATTAATTTATACCCAAGACTAATTACTCGCAACCTGAAGCTTCTCCCATGCTGATTGATGCCACCGCACGCATAAGTTCAAACGTGGTGTTGGCCCCGGACGTCAGTATCGGACCAGGAGTCATCATAGACGGTCCCAGCCAGATCGGGGCCGGCACCCGCATCCTGGCCCATGCCTATATCGGCCCTTACACCACCGTGGGGCAGCACAACCTCATCGGCTTCGGCGCTGTCATCGGCGGCGACCCCCAGGATTACGCCTTCACCGGAGAGGAGAGCTACACCATCATCGGCGATCACAATATCATCCGGGAATACGTCACCATCCACCGAGGCACCAAACCCGGCAGCGCCACCCGTTTGGGCGACCATAATTTCCTCATGGGTTTGAGCCACATGGCCCACAACTCAAAAGTGGGCCACCATGTGGTGCTGGTCAACGGCGCCTTGGTGGGAGGCTACGTGGAGGTGGGCGACCGGGCCGTCATTTCGGCCAACTGCCTGATTCACCAGTTCTGCCGGGTGGGCGCCCTGGCCATCATGCGAGGGGGGTCCCGCACCTCCCGGGATGTGCCTCCCTATGCTGTCATGGACGGCGTACACACCGTGCACGGCCTAAACCTGGTGGGCTTGAGACGCGCTGGTTTCACTTCCCAACAGATCGCCCCCCTGCGCCAGGCCTTTCGGCTGCTCTTTCAGCGGCGCCGCAATCTCAAGGAAGCTCTGCGTCAGGTGGCAGCCGAGGTCCCCCTCACGCCGCAGGTCCTTCACCTCCTGGAGTTTATCAAAACCTCCCAACGAGGGGTCGCTTTCGGCCCGCGCCAGGGAGCAACCGGCAGGGATGAATAAGAAAAGCATCCTGGTCATCAAGCTGAAGCAAATCGGCGACGTGTTGCTGAGCACTCCGGTTTTGAGGGCCCTCAAGGAGGCTTGGCCCGAGGCCGAAGTCACCTACCTGGTGCCCTTGGGCACCGAGGACATGCTGCGCCATCACCCTTTGCTCACCGACCTTATGGTAGTGAATCGCCGAAGCAAAAGCTGGCGGGAGAACTGGCATATTATCCGAGAGCTTCGTCGCCGCCGCTTTGATCTGGTGTTGGAGCTGTCCGGCGGCGACCGGGGAGCTTTTTACACCCTGCTCACCGGGGCCGCAGAGCGCTTGGGGTTTGCCCGCTCCCGCCAGCCCCTCTGGCAGCGACACCTGGCCTTTACCCGCCTCCTACCCCGCCCGCCGGTCAACATGCACCTGGTGGAACAAAACCTGGCGCCCCTGCGAGCCCTGGGGATCACGCCCACCAAGCCCCGGCTGGAGCTTTTCTGGACCAGCAAGGTGGAGGCCCGGGTGCAGCAGCTAATTACCAAGCATGGTCTCACGCCCGGGCAGTTCGTCATCATGCACCCAGGGGCCGGCTGGCGCTTCAAGTGCTGGTCTCCGCAGGGCTATGCCCGGGTTATCGAGTTCCTGCAACAGGATTGGCGCCTCCCCGTGGTCCTCACCGCCTCCCAGGCTGGCCACGAACAGGACCTGCTGGCCGAGATCCTCTCCGAATGTCATACTACCCCGATCAACCTGGCCGGCCGCCTCAGCCTGAAGGAATTGGCCGCTCTCTTAGCCAAGGCCCGTTTCTTCTTCGGGGTGGACAGTGCCCCCATGCATCTGGCCGCAGCGGTGAACACCCCGGCGGTGGCCCTGTTCGGCCCCACCGGTGCCTACAACTGGGCTCCCTGGGGCCACGGCCACTTGGTCATCCAGCAGGATTGGGACTGTGTGCCCTGCGGCCGAGACGGCTGCGAAGGCTCTAAAATCAGCCGCTGCCTGACGGAACTTTCCCCCACTGCGGTGCTCGCTCAACTTCGGGAATTCATCCCCCCTGAGCGTCAGCCCTGAGCTCCCCGTGACCCACAGCCGGAGCACAGGGGCAGGGGGCAGCGATGATAACAAGGTGCTGGAGATGTGTGAGATCAAGACCGGACCACAACAAGTTGACAAGCGAGACTTTTAATCCCCCATCCCCATCCCCCTATGAAAGTGGCCCTCCTGAGACAAAAGCCCTTTGCGGTCGGTGGGGCGGCCACCACCCTGACCCACCTGGCCCGGGGTCTAGCCGCCGCCGGGCATGAGGTGACGGTGTATGGAGCAGGAAAGCCCGCCGGCCCAGTGAACCATCTGGGCCCGGGGGTGCGCTACCTCTCCGTTCCCGTCTGGGGCGGCAAGACCGGACGCCTGCTCTCTTATGCGCTGAACACCCGCCGGCGTCTGCAAAATGATGCCGGCCAACTCATTTTCAGCCTGGAGCGTACCCTGTGCCAGCAGGTCTATCGGGCCGGCGACGGCTGCCACCGGGAATGGCTGGCACGACGAGCCCCGCATCTGTCCCTCCCTGCCCGGCTCGTCCAGGAAATCAGCCCCTTCCATCGAGTCATGTTAAGCCTGGAAAAACGGCTTTTTGCCAGCTCGCCTCTGGTCCGGGTCATTGCCAACTCCCGGCAGGTCATGGGTGAGATCCAGCGCCATTATCACGTGCCGTCAAATAAGATCAGGGTAATCTATAACGGCCTGGACCATGACCAATTCCGGCCCTTGGCCCCGGCCGCACGCCAAGCCCTGGCCAAGCGCCTGGGAGCACCCGCCGGCGGTCGTCTGATCCTGTTTGTGGGCTCCGGCTTTGCCCGCAAGGGATTGGCCTTTTTGCTCCCCGCCCTGGCCCACCTGCCCGATAAAAAAGCCCACCTCTGGGTGGTGGGCAAGGGCCAGGTGGGACCTTACCAGCGCCTGGCCAGGTCATGGGGAGTCTCTGACCGTCTCCGCTTCCTCGGCCCCCAAACAGAGGTGGCCCCGTTTTACCAGGCAGCCGCCGTCCTGGCCCTGCCCACCCTTTATGACCCTTGCAGTAACGTGGTACTGGAGGCCCTGGCCTCCGGCTGTCCAGTTTTGACCACTTGCGCGGACGGGGCCGCCGAATTCGTTAACCCAGTCTATGGCCGGATTATCTCCGCCCCCGGACAAACTACGGAACTTACCCAGGCCCTCGAGGACCTGCTGGCCATCGGCGACGACCCGCAAGTGCGCCAAGCCGCCGCCGCCGCCGTGGCCCACCTGCACTGGGATCAGACCGTCTCCCAGACCTTGGCCGTCCTGGAAGAAGCAGCAAGCTTAGCCGGGAGCCGTTAACTGAAGATTTATTGCCACCTAAACCAAAAAAACTCATGTTGGCGCTATATTTTGACCGCGAATTGACCTTACAGGAACTGCCCCTGCCTCAGATTGGCCCCGCAGAGGCCCTGGTCCGGGTGCAGTTGGCCGGCATCTGTGGCACTGACCTTGAAATTCTCAAGGGCTATCATCGCTTCACCGGCATTTTGGGGCACGAATTTGTGGGCGTGGTGGAGGGGCCGGATAAATCCCCCTGGCTGGGCCGAAGGGTGGTGGGGGAAATCACCATCGCCTGCGGCGCCTGCCCCAGATGTCAGCAGGGACTAAGAAAGCACTGTCAAGACCGCCGGGTCCTGGGGCTGCTTGACCGACCGGGCGTCTTTGCCCAGTACGTGGTGCTGCCGGAGGTCAACCTGCATGCCGTACCTGAGGGCCTGCCGGAGCCCACCGCAGTCTTCACCGAACCCCTGGCGGCAGCTCTGTCCGTCTTTGAGGCCCTGCCGCCAAAAGTCTCAGACCCCTTCCTGGTGATCGGAGACGGCAACCTTGGACTTCTCATTTCCTGGGTCCTGGCTCTGAGGGGGGCTATGGTGCACCTGGCTGGACACCACCCAGAGCACCTGCACCTGGCCCGGCCTTATGGGGTCCACACCTTTCTGGCGTCGGATCTGCCCCCAGGGGATTATGCTCTGATCGTGGAAGCCAGCGGCGCCCCGGGCGGCCTGGATCTGGCCCTGAAACGAATCCGGGCAGGCGGCACGATCATCCTTAAGAGCACCTATGCCGGCTACTACCCCCTGGATTCCGCCTTGCTGGTGGTGCCGGAGGTGCATCTGGTGGGTTCCCGCTGCGGCCCCTTCCCTGCGGCGCTGCGCCTGTTGCAGCAGGGGTGGGTGGACCCCCGGCCCCTCATCTCCAGGACATTCCACCTCTCCCAGGGTCTGGCGGCGATGACCTATGCCCGCCAATCGGGGGTCCTCAAGGTGTTGTTGGATTGCCGTTAAATGAAAGCCAATAGTGGCTCTCCTTTTTTGATGTCGCCGGCCTCTTGCTGGTGTAATATAAAAGCGATGGTCAGACAATATTTGGAATACGAAGTTGTACCCGGAGATAATGTGCCCAACGGGCTTCCCCGCTTGTGGCTGACAGTCCTGTCTCCCATTTGGGAAGGCCCGGCCTTGCACTTGGAATACCCCGACGGCTCCCGCCATACCTTGGTGGGCTGGACCGACCGCCGCGGAGGAAAAGCCTGCCTGGTCAGGGTCTTCTGGACCAGACATCAGCCGACGGGCCCGGCGGTCTGCCTGGCCATCGGCGGGGATGGGGGGCTCAGGGAGCTGGAGAGGCCGGAGGACGGCCAGACCTTCAAGGGCTTACCCTTCCTGGCCCTGGCGGAAAGCCTGATCCCGGCAGACATCCTGGCTGTGATCGGCTCCCCTCCCCCCCCGGAAGCGCAGCCGCAGCTATTGGGAGGAAATTCATCTACTCCCTTGTTGATTACCGGTCACTGACCACTGCTTTTAAACGGAGGGTCCGATGCACACGGCTGGTCAGTTTAACAGAGGCAAGTATATATCAGTGGTAATTCTCCTGACGGCGTTCTTGGCCGGCGCTGCTACCACGGCTTACGGCATCTCCGCGCTGGGTCTGCAGGAGGATTTCATCAGAGTGGTGGACCAGGTGCTGCCGTCGGTGGTCTCTTTAAAGGCGGTGCGGGTGGTGACCTTCCGCACGCCGGGAGTGCCGGAGGACTTTTTCCGGGGCACCCCCTTCGAAGGTTTGTTCCGGGACTTCGGTCCGCCCCAGACCTTCCGGCGGCGGTTGGTGGGCCAGGGGTCCGGCATTATCATTGATTACAAAGGCTATATCCTCACCAACAATCACGTGGTGGCCGGCTCCCAACAAATCCTGGTGCGTCTGCATGACGGCCGCCAACTCACCGGCCGCCTGGTGGGCAGCGACGCCCGATTTGATCTGGCCTTGGTGCAGGTGCAATCCCCAGGCTTAAAACCGGCCCCCCTGGGAGACTCCAATCAGATCCGCGTCGGCCAGTGGGCCATCGCCATCGGCAGCCCCTTTGGCTTGGAACAGACGGTCACCGTGGGCGTCATCAGCGCCACCGGCCGCAAGGGTTTAGGCAAAGGCACTTATGGTGACTTTATCCAAACCGACGCTTCCATTAACCCGGGCAACAGCGGCGGGCCCCTCCTGGACATCAGCGGCCGGGTCATCGGCATCAACAGCATGATCAGCGCCCAAGGTCAAGGCATCGGCTTTGCCATCCCCATCAACTTGGCCAGAAAGATCATTGCTCCTTGGATCAGGGGGCTGGCCGGCGGGCGGCAAACCGATACCTAGCTGAGGAACAAACCCCACCCCCTGACAGCCGTGTCGCTGAGCAGGAAAGCCATGTTTTTTTTCTTGTCTTTTCATAATTATTAGATAGAATGCGTTTAAACCTGATTTGTTATAGACCAATCAATGCCCCGGGGAAAATTCAAGAAAATCAGGGTGGGGGATTTCTACCTCATTAATGATGTCTCGCGTATTGTCAATCTGTCCCAGAAGCGCATTCGGGAATACGAAAAAGAAGGCTTCATCAAGCCCCTGCGGGAAAAGAACACCAACAACCGCCTTTATTCCGTCTTCGATATCAAACAGATCCAGCAGATTAATTACCTCATCCACGAACGCGGCTTCACCCTGGCCTGCCTCCGAAATCTCATGGTATTGGCCCCTTGTTGGAATATCTTCAACTGCTCCGACAAGGATAGGTGCCCGGCCTATCAGATACCTTGGCGGCCTTGTTATGAAGTCCGCATCTATAAAGGCGCGGAGGATAACCTGTGGTGCGGCCCCTGCGAAACTTGCGCCATCTATCTCAACCGCCATATAACCAAAGAAAAAGTGTTGGAAAAATCAACCCCTGCCGTTTGATGCCAAGCTCACTCAGCATCGCATATCTATTTTGACTATCGTCATTTTCAGCGGACTGGACCAAAAACCGTTCCTCTTGAACCTCCCCGGCTCCCCCGAGAGCATGAAAGGTCTGGTGGGCGCAGCTCTCGGTGACCACCATGGACCCCCGCCGGCCCAGGGCGGACGCCGTCACCACCCTGACTTTGAACATTGCCAGTTGAACTTTCAGGCCAGGCCCCCATTGCCGGGCAGCCCACCCAAAGTCCAAAAAAGTCATCGATTATTGTTCTTTACTTGCAGCCTGAAGCTTAAAATTTGAAACTTATCGACACCCATGGTAAAAGCGCTCGCCATCGTGGGAGACTCCGGCACCGGCAAAACCCAGTTGATTTGTCGGCTTTTGTCCTGGTTTGCCGACCAACGCCTGCGCGTGGCCGTCCTGAAGCACAGCCATAAAATCACCCTGGGGGATGAAGCCAAGGATACAGGCCGCTTCCGCCAAGCCGGCGCCTCCCTGGTGGCCCTGACGAACCCCGGACTCCTGCAGGTCACTCGGGTGACAAACTCAGAGCCGCCCCTGAACGAACTTCTTAAGACCCTGAGCTCAGAAGCTGATCTCATCCTGGTGGAAGGCTATAAGACCAGCCCTCTCCCCAAAATAGCCGTTCTCCCTCCCCAACCTGAGGGGGCAGTGCCGCCTTATCCACACCTCATTGCCTTGGTAAGCGGCCACTTTTCAGATACCCCCTTGCCGGTCTTTAAACCTGAAGCCGTCAGGGAGTTGGGCCAGTTCATAAAAGAATACCTTGACCTCCCCTAAAACGGTCATGAGGCGCCCTGGCCCCCCCCCAGACAACCAAATTCGCTCCAGCGCCGAGCCGCACCTGGCGAGTCCCGAATCCCGCCTTCTGAAACCTGCACTCATCACCGGCGCCATTTTGGCCGGCGGCGCCAGCCGCCGGTTGGGACGGGATAAGGCGACCCTGCGGCTGCACGGTAAACCGCTGGCCTTGTGGGTGGCCGAGGCCCTCACCCCCCTGGTGTCGGACCTGTGGCTGGTGACCAACCAGCCCTTGCCCCACCTTGCCCTTGGGCTGCCGCAGCTCACCGACCTTATCCCCTCTCAAGGCCCCCTGGGGGGTTTGTTGACCGCTCTGTTCTTTGCCCGCACCCCATGGGTCTTGGCGGCCGCGGTGGACAACCCCTTTGTGGCCCCGCCCCTTCTTGCTTCCTTGGCCGGTTGGGCCTCTTACGCCTCCCGCCCGGCCGTGGTCTGCCAATCCCAGACGGGGACGCAACCCTTCCCGGGCTTGTTTTCCGTGAAACTGGCGCCTCGCTTGCAAAAGTTCCTGGAAACCGACCGGCGCCTGCAAATTTTTCTCCAAACCTGCCGCCCTCACATCCTGACTCCCGATTTGGTATCCGCCCTGGACCCTGAGGGGCAAAGCTTTTTCAACCTCAATGATCCTGAAGACCTGGCCCACGCGGAACACTGGCTCCGTTCTAAAAGCTAACAGATTGTGCAAAAAGCTTTTCCGGCAGGGGGCCAGGAGCCCTTGCCCCCTGCCCCCACCCCATAATTTGGGATTAGCCTTTTCTTTCACTTGGTATCCTGCCCTGCCGGTGATAAAATGGCTCCTAGATGATTTCTCCGGCTTTCCATCCCTCTCCCCCGCAAACGGCCGCAGAGGGGGGAAGGAGAAACATCTCCAGGCATGACCCTGAAAATTCTCGGCCCCGACTTTTAAACCCATGAAGTGGGCGCGTCTCCTCGTCCTATCCTTCGTCATCCTGCTGGCGCTTCTTGGCCTGGCCGCCTGGGGCCTGTTGCACTCTGAGGCCTTTTGGAACTGGAGCGGCCGACGCCTGCTGGAGGCAGCCCAACAACATCTTCCCGGCACCCTCACCGTCGGAGGCATCCGCGGCACTCCCTTCACCGGTCTGACCTGCACCGAAGTGGCCCTTACTACCCCGCAGGGCGAGGTCTTCCGCGCCGCGCGCCTCTCCCTTCGCTTCTCCCTCTGGTCTTTTGTCAAGCTCCAGCCGGTGATCGGCGACCTCACTATTGAACGCCCCACCCTCACCCTATACCGCGGTCTGCCGGAACCCACCGGTCTGTTTACCCCTTCGCCTTCCTCCCCCGGGAAAACCGCCGGCCCCCTCTTCCGCTCCCTGACCTTTTCCCGCATCGCCCTCCAGGGGGGGGAGGTGGTTATAGTCTCCCCGTCAGCCAGCCGGCACTGGCGCAACCTCCAGCTCGTCGCCAGCCTCAACATCCTGCACCCCGGCCGCCCCCAGCAGGCCATCTTAGCCCGTCATCTCCATCTCACCCTTCACACCCCCCAAGGGCCTTACAGCCTCACCGGTCGCTTGTCTTACAGCCACCAGCAGCTCGATCTGGCCTCACTGAGCCTCCAAAAGCACCAGGAGAACCTGCTGTCCTTGACCGGAGTGGTGCGTCTGGGCACAGCCGAGCCTGAAATCTACCTGACCGGTACCTTCAGCCCCCTGCCGGCCGCAGAAATCAAAAACCTGTGGCCCGCCTGGCCGGCCACCCTGCCTCTGGCCGGCAAGTTCTCCTTCAAAGGCACCTCCCACCACCTGCAACTGACCGCCGCCGTCCACCTGGCGCAAGCCGCCGGTCACCTCACCGGCGCTTTACAATACCACCGCCAGGGCTGGCACTACGACCTCTCCCTGCAGCTTTCTGGTCTGACCCCCGAAATTTTGGATGACTTCCGTCCTGCCTCCATGTCCAAATTGCCCCTCGCCGGCCCCCTGACCGCCCACCTCCACCTCAAAGGCGCTGATCTTAGCCGGCCCTTTAGCGATTCAGAAGCCTCCCTGCAGCTTCAGGCCTTTACCTGGGGGACCGCCCGGGTGGAAAAGCTTACGCTTACCCTCTCGGCGGCCCAAGGCCGCCAAAATTTCCAGGGAGTCCTACAAGGCAACGGCGGCACCCTGGCGGTGACGGCTCACGGCCCGCTTACCTCGGCCTATCGTGGTGACCTCAAGGTGCAGGCGGAAAATTGCCAGCCAGCCCTGCTAGGCCTTCCCCTTCCCGCAGGGACTCTCCTCACCGGCTCCTTCACCGGCACCTTCAGATTTCAAGACGCCCTCCAACTTCAGCGCCTTTGGCTGGCCGGCGAGGTGAAAGCCGCCGGCCGCCTGGGGCAGCACCCGCTCCACGAGGTGCGGGGCCGACTGCTCTGGAACCGACCCCGCCTGGAAATCCCGGCGGCCAGGCTGCGTCTGGGAGGGGTGACGGCTGACCTTAAAGGCCATCTGGAAGAAAATACCTTGGACTTTTCCTGCCGGCTCAGTTCGACGCCGGACGGCGGCTGGCCGTGGCCGGCCTCTTGGCGGGGTCGCTGGCAGGCCGACGGCCGCCTGACCGGCTCCTTTGCCCGCCCCCGGTTCTCCTTGCAGGGAAAAGGCCGCTCCCTTTCCTGGCAAGGCCTCAATCTCACCTCTGCCGATCTGAAACTCACCGGTGCCGGCTGGCCCCCCCAGGACGGCCAACTGGAGCTTTCAGGCGCGGGTCTGCAAACCCCGCTGGGTCACTTCGGCCAAGCCCGCCTCACCTGCCGGGGGCAGGCCGGACACTGGCGGGTTCACCTCCAAGCCTCCTCCCCTGAGGGCCCCCAGGCGGCTCTCCAGGGCACCGCCGACCTGAGCGCCAGACCCCTGACCTTCCAACTCCACCAATGCCGTCTCCGCCGAGGGCGCCTCACCATCCACAACACCACCCCCGTAAGGTTGCTCCTCTCGCCGGGCCTGGCACTGGAACCCGCCGCCTTCGCCGTCAACGGCGGCAACCTCCAAATCCAGGCCAAGTTAGCCGCCGATCAGGCCACCGGCGCCTTCAGCCTCCATGACCTACCGGCGGAACTCTTTGCCCTCAAAGGCGAGCCCCTGGCCGGGAAGATCAACGCCCACTTCCTCCTGTCCGGGTCGGGACAGGCTCCCGTCCTCCAGGGCCAACTCGCCCTGCACCAGGGCCGCTGGCGGAACTTCGCCTGCGGCGCACTCAGCACCAATCTTTCTTATCAGGCCAACTGGCTCCAGTTCTCCGGCAGCCTGGTCGAGAAAACCAGCGGCCCCCGCCTCACCTGGGAAGGACGCCTCCCCTTGCGCTTTTCTCTGCTCCCCTACCTCTTTCTCTGGGGGAAGGAAGACTTGCAGCTCTCAGTGCAGGGCGACCATGTCAGCTTGGGACTCATCACCCTCCTCACCCGGGAGGTACAGGCCGCCCAAGGTGAGGTTAGCCTCGCCGCCCGGTGGCAGGGAAAGGTGCACCGGCCGCGCCTCAGCGGCGCCATCCGTTGGGGGCCCGGTTCTCTCACCGTCCGCCAGGGCGGGCTGCCTTACCGCCTCCTGCCGGGAGAAATACGCCTCAGCGGCCACAGCCTCACCATTCCTCAGCTCGCCCTGGAAAGCGGTGGCACTGCCGTCCTCAGCGGCCAAATCCAGCTGGCGGGCTTTCTCCCCCAGGAGCTTGACCTCAGGGCCAAGCTCGACCATTTCAAGGCCCTGCGGCGCGGCGGCTCCGAAGCCCTGGGCAGCGGCACCGTCACCCTCACCGGCCCCTGGGCCTCTCCCCTCCTTAAGGGCCATCTCCTCATCCCTCAGGCCACCTTCCAAACCTCCTTCTTCAAAACCGCCCGCCACGATGACCTCATTCTGGTGCGCCCCCCCTCCCCCGCCGCTGACCAGTCCCGGAACGCTGATGCTCTCCAGACGCTCCCCCAGGTAAAAATGGCCATTGTCCTGGAAACCCCTGGCGGGGTGTTCGTCAAAGACAAACTTTTCCACGTGGAACTGGCCGGACGGGCTGTGGCTTACAAGGACCCGGGCCAGCCGGCTTATTTCGGCGGCGACCTGCGGGCCTTGCAAGGCACCGTGAACCTGCATGGCAAAGCCTTCAAAGTACTAAGAGGCGCCGTCCACTTCCCCGGCCGGCCCCGCACCCCCGTCCTCCTCGAAGGCCGCTGCGCCCATGAACTGGCCGGCCTGACGCTCTTTCTCGATGTCACCGGCCCGGCCAAGAAACCGGAGGTCAAACTCTCCAGCAACCCTCCCCTGCCCCCCACCGATCTGCTCTCGTACCTGGTATTCGGTCAGCCCGCCCAAGCCCTCAACCGGGAACAATACCTCACCGTCGGCCAACAAATGGCCAATATCCTGGGAGGCCTCACCGCCAAAAAGATCCAGGATTTTTTAGGCCCGGACTTCCCCTTGGTAGGCGACCTCACCATGATCGCCCATGAGGATGCCATGGGCGTCGCCAAACCCCTGACCAAAGACCTCACCATCTCCCTGGAGCGTAAGGCCAATCCCATCTATCGGGACGACCTCAACCAACTCCGCCTGGAATACCGCCTTAACCGCTATTTCAGCGTCGAATCCCAACTGGGCCGCCGCAATTCCGGCGGCGACGTCCTCTTCAACCTCGACTTTTAACCCCTTTTCACCTTCGCCGCTTCCCCCTTCCCCCAGATCACTTCCAGACCACCTTCCCTCGG
>DYLF01000014.1:0-25925 GCA_020722205.1 Desulfobacca acetoxidans | reverse complement strand
TCACCTTCGCCGCTTCCCCCTTCCCCCAGATCACTTCCAGACCACCTTCCCTCGGAATCCTCACACCGACTTGAACTCTAACCCAAGGTATTTGGGACTTTGTCTCCCATTTTCCTTAAATTTCCTCTCCCCTGAGGGATAAAGTGAAGGCAAAAAGTTAATCTCATTCCCCTTCCAGGTAAGATTTAATCACCCGCGAGGAAATAACAGGCCACCACCCATGAGACAGCTGTCCCTGCAAGAAGGGAGGGGGAATAACCACTCAGTCCGCCTTTACCGTAGTGGCATATTTTGCAGCTCCTCCACCACCTTCTCCAACTCCGGGAACTCCCCCTTTCTCTCCCCCAGGCGTCGCTGCAGGCTGGCTAAGGCCGGCGGGATATAGCGGCGGAAGTAGTCCTTCTTTTTCACCTTGCTTAAAAACCCGTAGGCCCCCAGGATCTGCAGATTGCGGCACAGGGACAGATAGTGGTACTGCTCCCGCCAGGCCGCAATCTCCACTGGTGACTGCGCCGCCAGGTGCTCCAGGTAATACTCCAGCAGCTCCGCCTGTAGGTCCGGTGCCAGCCCCACGTAAGGATCAATGAGCAGAGCCGCCACGTCATAGCCCTGCGGACCGAGGCGCGCCCCCTGAAAATCGATCACCCGCAACCGTCCGTCTTTGAGGAAGAGATTGCGGGATTGAAAATCACGATGCAGAAGATTGGCGGACGGCGCCGGCAGGGCCCGGCATGCCAAGGCCTCAAATTCGAAGGCCAAATCCTCATATTTTACCGGCAGCTCGGCATAGCCGCTCACAAAGGCCCGCACAAAATAACCGCACTCTCTCTCCAGGAGAAAGGTGCGATCCACCACCGCGGTATCAAAGCACCAGGAAACATCAAAACCTTCCCGCCCCCTTGTCTGAAGGTCAACCAGAATCTGCAGGGCCTGTTGATACCAAAAGCGCGCCACCCCCGGCTGCCCCTGCCTTCCCAAGGCTATCTGCAAACTCACATCCCCCAGGTCCTCCAAGAGCAACCACCCCTCTTCCCGACAGTAGTGGTAAACCTCCGGCACCGGCCACCCCTGCCGTCGCAGGTGGCTGCCAATCAGGTAATAAGAATCGTTCTCATTCACCCCAGTCAGCGGCACCCCAGGTTGCCACAATAACACCATCGATGGCGAACCCACCAGCCGGTAAAAGCTCCGGTCCGAACCGTCCCCGGCCAAAGGCTGGGCCAGCTCCAAAGAGACCCCCAAAGCCGCCGCCGCTTCCACCATCTTTCTGGTCTGTGGAATCTGCCTTCTCATCACGTAGCTTTCTTATTCTCTTTCGCCGACCCGTTTTCTTTCCCCCCCGACGACGTTGCCAAGGCCGAAACTCTCTGATAGTATAGCCGCATCTTCTTAAAGTCGCCGGCGGCTTGCAGACAACCGGGGAGCAAATAACCCCCCGTATTTGCCCGTCGCGACCGCAGCCCATAACAACTTATCTGTCAGACCGCCAGGGTGCTGACCTCTGGTTATCCGAACAGGCGAACCCAAAGAACCGGTTCAACGCCACTCCTGGAAAACCTATGAACAACGGCACAGGTGTCCTCATGCAGGAAATGGTGCAGACCATCGCAACCCTATTGCAGGAGCAGAGGTGGGAGGAGCTGAAAGGCCTGCTCGCCCCCAAAAATCCCAATGATTTGGCGATCCTGTTTGCTGACTTCCCACCCCCGGAACGGGCCTTGCTCTTCCGCCTCCTGGAAAAACGCCCGGCCGTTGAGGTCTTTGAGAGCCTGCCGGTGGAGGAACAACAGGAACTCCTGGGAAGTTTTAAGACCGAGCAACTGCGGGAAATCGTCGAGCACATGTCCCCTGACGACCGCGCCGAACTCCTGGATGAGTTGCCGGCCAAAGTCGCCAAACGCCTCCTCAGCCTCCTCACCCCCGAAGAGCGCCAAGCCACCGCCCTGCTCCTCGGCTATGAAGAAAACACCGCCGGCCGCATCATGACCACCGAGTACATCGACCTCAAGAGCTTTGTCACGGTGGCCGAAGCCCTGAAAAAAATCCGCCGGGTGGGGTTGGACAAGGAGACCGTCTATTACTGCTATGTGATCGACGAATCCCGCCACCTCATCGGCGCCGTCTCTCTGCGCCAACTGGTCCTGGCCGACCCTGAGACCAAAGTGGCTGAACTCATGGAGACTGACGTCATCTCTGCCTCCACCAATGAGGACCAGGAAGAGGCCGCCCACAAAATTCAAAGATACGACCTTTTGGCCCTGCCGGTGGTGGACCGGGAAAAGCGCCTGGTCGGCATCATCACCCATGACGATATCATAGATATCATCCAGGAGGAAGCCACTGAGGACATCTATCGCCTGGGCGCTGTAGAAATGCCCGAACAAAGCTACTTCAAGGCGCGGGTCCTGGCGGTGGCCGGTAACCGCGTAGGGTGGCTGCTGCTCCTGCTATTGACCAACACCTTCACCGGCAATATCATCCTCCACTATTCCAACCTGCTTCAGTCCGTCATTGCCCTGGCCGCCTTTGTCCCCCTGCTCACCGGCAGCGGCGGCAACATCGGCTCTCAAACCTCTACTGTCTTTGTCCGGGGTCTGGCCCTTAAGGAGGTAACCTACCGTAATGCCCTGGGCTTGCTTCTGCGGGAGGTGGCCGTTGGTCTCCTGCTGGGTTCTTTTCTTGGTGTTCTGGTGATATTCTGGGCTTATTGGCTCCAAGGCAACTGGGTAGTCTCCATAGCCGTCGGCCTCAGCCTGGTGCTCATCTCGACGCTGGCCACCTTCTTCGGCGGTTTTTGGCCTTTAGTCTTCAAACGGTTCGGCCTTGACCCGGCCATGGTTTCCGCCCCCTTCATCAGCACCATGGTGGACGTCCTGGGGGCCCTGACTTACTTCCAGGTGGCCCGTTTTATCCTCTCTTTCTTGTGATTAAAGAGGTACCAGATGAAAATCTTCCTCACCGGCGGCACCGGCTTTGTGGGCTCTTATCTTAGTAAGGAACTGGCGGCCCATGGTCATGAACTCACCATCCTCACCCGACGGGCGCAACCTCCCACTTTGTCCCCAGCCGGCCTTCGTTACCTGACCGGCGATCCCACCCAGGCTGGGCCTTGGATGCAGATCGAAACAGCCCTCGACAACCTCCTGGGCCACCAATAATCCACCCCCGGCAGAACTCTCTTCTCTCTTTCAGGGATAAATGATAAAAAATGTAATTTCATAATAAGAAAACCCCAAACCCATGAATCTCCTGGACCTCGGCATTATCGCGCTCCTGTTGATCATCACCCTCCGAGGCTATTACCGCGGTCTCTTCCAGGAACTGGCCGTGCTGGTGGGCCTCGCCGGTGGCATCCTGGCCGCGGCCCATGGTTACCCCCACCTCGCCAGGCTCTTGCAACCCTGGGTCGGCGAGGTCTCTTACGCCAACTATGTGTCCTTCGCGGCTATCCTGGTGGCCTTCTATTGGCTGACCCGCTTGGCGGCTCACGGGATGCAACGTTTGTTTTATCATCTTTATCTGGACCTGCTGGATCGCTGCCTGGGGGCCTTTTTCGCTCTGGTCAAAGGATCCCTGGTGCTGGGGTTCGCGCTCTTGCTCCTGGGGATTTTTATCCCTAAAAATTCCCAACTCTTCAAAGAGTCGCGCACAGTCCCCTATCTCAAGAACACAGCGCGCCAGGCCATAACCTTCCTGCCCCCGGAATTTAAACAGCGCTTCTTTAATTACCTGCGGGACTGGCAAAAACCTCAAAAAAAGCCCTAAAGCGATGAAAGTTAGGACTTCTTAAGCAGCGGCCTCTTCACCCCCGGGCTGTCAATTGACTGCCCGGTTACTCGCGCCGCCGACCATTGATCACTGACTTAAGCTCATTGCTCTCTGGCTGGCAAAGGGGATAGCTTCTTGAACAACGCAAATGACTCTCAATCCGAGACTGAGCAAGCGCTGTCTGAATTTCTGAGCATCGTGCAGCGTCTCCGCAGCCCTGGCGGCTGCCCCTGGGATGCCCGGCAAACCCCGCACACCCTGAAGACCTATGTGCTGGAAGAAGCCTACGAACTGATAGAGGCTTTAGATTCCCAAGATCCAGCCCACATCCGGGAGGAACTGGGAGACCTCCTGTTGCACCTGGTCTTCCTGAGCGACATCTATCGCGAACGAGGGGCCTTCACTTTCACCGATGTGATCAAGGGCATCACGGCCAAGATGATCCACCGCCACCCCCATGTCTTCGGAAACGCCAAGGCCGACTCCCTGGAGGACCTTTACCGGATCTGGTACCAAGCCAAGGCCCAGGAAGGCAAGACCACCCCCACCGGTTCCCTGGCCCAGGTCTCCCCGGCCCTGCCCGCCCTCACCCAGGCGCAGCGTCTGGGGGAAGCCGCTTCCCGCCTGGGCTTCGACTGGCCTGATATCCAGGGCGCCCTACAAAAAGTCGAAGAAGAATGGCAGGAATTCCGGCAGGCACTGGCTACCGCCACCGGCCCGGCCCAGGAAGAGGAACTCGGAGACCTTCTCTTCGCCTTGGTCAACGTCGCCCGCTTCCTCCACATCGACTCCGAAGGGGCGCTGCGCCGCACCCTGTATAAATTCATCAAGCGGTTTCACGTGGTGGAGCGCACCCTGGCCAAACAGGGCAAGACCCCGGAAACCGCCACCCTAGAAGAAATGGACGCCATCTGGGAGACCGCCAAAAACCGCTCCCGCTCACCCGAATAGTCTCGAACTTCAAGTCCCAAGTCTCAAGTATGTTGGGGGGCACCGCCCACCTCTCTCTTGATAATTTTCGGGTGAGCCGCCAGCCCAGGTGAAACAACCGCCCCCGTCGTTTAATCCGGCAACGCACCGCGATCCCTGAACGCGGCGGGGACACTGAACCATCCTCTCCACATCGGAGGACCACTTAACTAACCGGTAAGACTCTCAGTTGGGAAGAGATTTTGGCAGGTGGCTTGCTTTTCAGGTGTTGGCCATGGTCAGCTGGTAGGCCAGGTTGTCCAATTTTACCGTGAAATCCACATGTTCCACGGCCAGGCCTTCGGGTACCTGGAGTTGAATGGGAGCGAAATTGAGAATCGCCCTGATCCCGGCGCTGATCAGGCGGTTGGCCACCATCTGGGCCTTGGCAGCCGGGGTGGCGATGACCCCGATCTCGATTTCTTTCTCGGCAATGACCGACTCCATCTCATCCAGATGATAGATGATCTGGCCGTTCGGTAGGCGCCGTCCCACTTTGCCGGGGTCGATGTCAAATACCACAGCGAATTCATAACCCTGGCGAATAAAATTCTGATGGGCCAAAAGCGCTGAGCCCAGATTCCCCATGCCCACCAGGGCCATCCGCCAGATCTTGTGCAAACCCAAAATGCGCCTGATCTCAAAAAGCAGTTCCTTGACAAAATAACCCACCCCCCGGATGCCGAATTCCCCGAAATAGGCCAGGTCCTTCCGAATCTGGGCCGGATTAACGCCGCACTTCTGGGACAGCTTGTCAGAGGCGACAATCTTCACCCCTTCTTGGGCCATGGCTTCCAGATACCGGGAATAAATAGACAAACGGGTAATGGTGGCAGTGGGAATCTTAGAGAATTTCATAAGATCGCGCATAGGTTAGCTTGTCACAAAAGAAATCTCACGTAATTATTTGCACAATCTTCCCCGCTCAAAAGGGGGGGCACCGCCCCCCCATACTTGAGCCGCCCTTAGATCTTGAATCCCAAAGCCGCGGCAATGGGCTTGGTCATCGGGTACGCATACAGAATGATCAGGGCGACGACCAAGGCGTAAATACACAGAGATTCGATCATGGCCAGACCGATCAGCATGGTCACGGTGATCTTCCCGGAAGCTTCGGGATTCCGAGCAATGCCTTCCACGGATTTCTGCACGGCCAGACCCTGGCCGATGCCGGTTCCGAAGGCGGCAATACCGATGCCGAAACCCGCCGCCAACACGGCATAGCTGAAGAAACCGCCCAACGCCCCACTGCCGCCCGCCGCCGGCTCCGCCGCCAACGCCAGGGAGGCCCAGATGAGGCTGACCAGCATGCCCAGACCGAAAACCACCATTCTTCTTGCCATTGCAACTACCTCCTTCTCGGGATGTTATTGTGAAGTGGCCTTCTTCCTCAGATTATTAGTCCCCCATACCAAAATGCCTGATTCCTGATCTCCCCTCCCCCTTTTAGTGGGCATGCTCCATGGAACCGGCAAAATACATCATGGAGAGCAGCGTGAAAATAAAGGCCTGCACCATGCTGGTGAACACCGCCAGAAACATCATGGGCAGCGGCGCCAGAAATTTGCCGGCCAGGAAGATCAGAATGGCCAACACCAAATCTTCCCCCATGATGTTGCCGAAAAGCCGCAGGGTGAGGGACAAAACCCGGGCGCAGTGGCCGATGACCTCAATGGGGAAAAACAGCGGGGCCAGCCAAGGGATCGGCCCCAAAAAATGCTTGATATATTTTGCCCCATGGAACTTGACCCCCAGGTAATGGGTGTACACAAAGGTGCACAACGCCATGGACAAAGGAGTATTGATATTGGCCGTGGGGGAGTAAAACCCTGGAATCAGACCGATGAGATTGCAGGTTAGGATGAAAAGAAAGATCGTGCCGATATAGGGGAAAAAGGCTCGCCCCTCTTCCCCCGTAATATCCACCATGAATTCTTCCAGGTTCCCCACCACCGTCTCCATGAAGTTCTGGGCACCCGCCGGCACCAGAGCCAGGCGCCGACTGGCAAGCACCCCCAGACCCATCAGCACCAACATGATCAGCCAGGCATAGGTGACATGGGGAGGGATGTGAAGGTGTAACTTTTCCAAAATCACATCAAGAAACAGAATGGGGTGTTCCATGAGTTGGATTGGCCTCCTTTTTAGTAAGCTTGATCACCTCAACGATCGCAGCCAGGATCAAGGTCAGGACAATGGTGGACAATCCCACCACCAAACCCAAGACATCCACCCAGCCGTGACGGATTAGCAAATAGATAATGGCCACCAAGGCAAAAAACCGCAAGATTTGCCGGACGGCAAAAGCAGACTTGGCCCGACCCGCTTCCCCCTCTTCCCTAAGGGTGGAAATCTTCCCCAGGGTGCCTTGCAGGGCATAGTCCAAGGCATGAAAATTGATGACCGCCAACAACCCCCCGACCACCACCCCAAGGGCAAACTCCCGCCCCTGCCAACATAAACCCAGCACCGTCAGCGCCGCCAGCACCAGCCAACTGGCCAGCTTCAAAAGCCGGGGCGCCAGGATGTCCATCCAGCCCTCATTTGTAGCGCTTGCCCATGATATAAAGATTCCGGAACCCGGCAATGATCCCGCAAATTAACCCGATATAGAAAAAAATTTTGTTGTTAAAGGTTTCTGACAACCACCAGCCCAGTAACCCGCCGATGACGATGGCCAGCACCAATGACAACCCAATGGCCGAAGCCCGGTAGCCCCCCTGGAGTAATTCTTTGATAAATTTTCTGGTCTCTTCCTTCACAACCGGGACTCTTCCGGGCTCAAGGCCATAACTTAAAGAAGTTTTTCACATGTGCCTTCTATCACACCGACACGGGCAAGTCAATATTTTTCACTTTCCTACCAAATAATAATATCCCAATCAATTATAATTGTCATTATCATATCTTAGACAAACCGACAGCCGGCCCTCCCCCCCCTAATCCACCCTGTTGGCAGCACGCCGAAGATCTTGACTTGTGCTTTTTTTCATTTTTCCCGACCCCGCTTCTTCTTTCTGCTCCGGCTGATAAACCGGCAGTTCAATGACGAAGGTAGTACCCTGGGGACCGGTCTTTTCCACAAAGATCCGACCCATATGTTTTTGGATAATACCATAACTGATGGACAGCCCCAACCCCACCCCTTGCCCCACCTCTTTGGTGGTGAAAAATGGATCAAAAAGCCGGCTCAGATTGTGCGCCGGAATGCCGGGCCCCGTATCCTGAAAGCTCACCCGCACTAAATCCCCGCCTCCGGCCAAGGCGGTGGTTATTATCAGGGTGCCTTCCCCTGCCATGGCCTCCCCGCTGTTTATGAGCAGATTGATCAACACCTGTTCCAGTTTGCTCTTGTCCCCCAGCACCAAGGGCAGCTCCGGGCAAAAATCCTTTTCCACCTTGATATATTGGAAAAGAAGATGGTCTTCCACCAGCGATAAAACCTCCTCCAGTAAGGCGTTGAGGCTGAGGGGCACCATCTGCGAGGGCATATAGCGGGAAAATTCCAACAAACCCTGGACGATCTCCTTGCAGCGCGTTGCCTCCCGGATGATCTTTTCCGCCTGGGCCTTCTCAGCCCGCCCGGCCTCCAGGTCTTCCAGTAACAGATAGCTGTAAACCAATATACTCCCTAAAGGGTTGTTCATTTCGTGGGCCACCCCGGCCGCCAGTTGCCCCAGCGCCGCCAGCTTCTCAGTGCGTGCCAGATGCTCATCCAGATGCTTCTTCAGAGTAATATCCCGCAAGTGCGTCTGACTGGCCGGCTGCCCCTCGTACTGGGTGGGAAAAGAGATAACCTCCAGATCAAACCTGCGCCCATCCTTTCTAATCCCCTTCATCTCAAAGGTTCGGGGTCTCGATACCCCCCGCAAAATCTGGGACAGCTTCCGGGAAGTCGTTTGCTGATAAGGTAGCTCAATGTAATTTAAGATACTGTCCCCCAGCATTTCCTGGGGTTGCTGGTAGCCGAACATCTCCAACGCCGCCCGGTTGACATACAGCAATTTCAGGTTATGGTGCAGCACAATGCCATCCAGGGAATTTTCCACCAAACTGCGAAATTTTTCCTCCGACTCCTTTAGGTGGTTAGACAACTGTTCCCTTTCGGTAACATCCACAATAGCCTGCACCGCCCCCTGAATCTGCCCCGTCTCATCATAGATCGGTGAGCAGGTATTGTAGAAATACTTCTCCTCCCCCCGAAAGTCGGGATAATACTCGTAGGCCTCAAAGGCCACCGGGGAGTGGGGCGACCTCTTCAGATTCTTGTCGCCAAAGAATCTCTCCAGGCCGTCAATATTCTGTTCCACCACCAGGCTGGCCATACTGGGGCCTTCATGCGAATAAAACGGCAGCCAGTAACTGAAAGTGCCCACCACCTCCTGCCGAGAGTAGCCCGTCAGCAATTCACAGGCCCGGTTCCAGTAAATAACCCGATGGCTGCTGTCAATGACAAAGGTGGCCACCGGCAGCCCTTCCAAGATCCCTTCGGTGGTTTTCTTCTCCCGCAACAACTCCAAGGCGCTGCGCTTGATCTCGGTAATGTCCTTGACAATCCCTTCATAACCGGTGATTCCCCCGTCTTCGCAGGGGCCGCCGATCCCCGTCAGCAACACCGGCACCACACTGCCGCGGCGCTGTTTCAGGGTCACCTCCAAATCTTTGGCATAACCGTCCCTCGCCACTCTTTCCTTAAAAAGCTCCCAGTCCAGAGGATCGCAAAAAATATCCCGCAGCGACAAGTGTGCCAAGGCCTCAGCTTTGTCAGTGAAACCCAAAAGCTCCAATCCCGCCGGGTTGAGATCCAAAAGACGCCCCTCCTGATCGCAAATAAAAATCATGTCTTTCGACCTCTCAAAGATGCGCCGGTAACGCATCTCCGATTGCCGCAGGTCGTGGTATAGTTTGGCATTGGCTATGGCCAAACCGATCTGATTCCCCAAAGTATAATAAAAGCTCTGGCAGGCTGGCAGAAAAGCCCCCGCCTCCACCGCGGCCAGATTTAGAAAACCCGTAATCTCCTCCCGATAAGTAAGGGGTATGCTCAACACCGCCCGAAATCGCCCCTCATGGCGAATCGCCTCTGAAAAAGTGGAAGTCTCCAACCGCACATCCGCATAAATGTCTTCGATGATCAACGGCTGAGTGGCCATCGCTAAATACGGGCCGATGATATTTTCCAACTGCCCCACCGTCAACTGATGCAGGTATTGCGGAGCAAAACCACGCGCCGCCACGCAACTCAAGCGCCGCTGCTCACCATCCCATAACAGCAGCAGCCCCGCCTCAATCCTAAAAAAATCCAGGGTGGTCTCCAGCACCAAGTCCACAATCTCCTGCAAATCTAAAGTCTGCGCCGTTATCAGAGAAATCTCATTAAACAGACATAACTCCCGCTGATATTCCCTCTCCCGACTGTCTGCATAAATCAAATCGTTTCTGTTTTGTCTTCTACTCCCTCTAGGCATGGCTTGACTCCTTCCAAACTGCTCTTATCAATTAAGTTATAGTCGAAATGTGTAACTTGGGAAACTCATAATGGTATAATTTCTCCAAGGAGGCAAGCAAATGAGCAGATTCCAAGAGCGCAAATGGAGCGGCGAAAAAGGTAAAAAGTTCGGGCGCGTGACTGACCCTTACCTCCCCACCGAAGGACAGGAAGCTGCCGTCTGCACCGGCTGCCAGGCCTTATACCAAAATAAGCGCTGGTTTTTTGATGACCAGCTCTACCGACGGCTGGCCGGCACCGATAAAGTGAAGGAAGTAATCTGCCCCACCTGTCGGAAGATCAAAGAACAATATCCCGAGGGGATTTTGACCCTAAAAGGCGACTTCTTCCAACAACACCGGGAAGAAATTATGGCCCTGGTAGAAAAAGAAGCCGCCCGCATCGCCGCCAAAAGCGTCCAGGATCGCCTCATCCGGATCATCCCTGGAGGGAAAGACCGCCTAGTGGTGGAAACCACCAGCGAAAAGCTGGCTCAACACCTCGGTCGCACCGTTTACCGGGCCTTCAAGGGCGACCTGGACTTCCGCTGGTCGGAGATGAACAAGTTCGTCCGGGTTTATTGGTCGCGATAACTGCCAAATATCATGATCTCGTAAAAAGTCAGCTTTTCATTTCCTCAGGGGATAAGCCATTCCCCTCAGAAAATATTTTACCTGAACTATCAACCTCTTACCCCCTCCCCTTTTGGGGGCGGGGGTGAGGGGCAAACCCAGCCGCGACCAACCCACCCTTGACGCGGCAGCAGTCCTGCCTCATCCTCCTGCCAAAAACTTGATAAATTGTCTCAAGAGGGCCGGATCATAAATGCCCTTTTCTTCCCAATCCTTCTTTATGAGCAAGAGGGCCTCTCCGGGCCGCCGGGCCGACCGCCAGCGCCGCGGCGCGGTGATGGCTTCATAACTGTCCAGGATCCGCAGAAGACGCGCCCAGGGATGAATGTTGGCCATCTTCAGACCCTGGGGATAGCCTGAACCGTCGCCGTTCTCATGATGCTGCAATACCATGGACAACACTTCCCGGCTTAAGGTGGTGTATTTTTTTAGCATCTGAAAACCGCTCGTCGGATGCCTCCTGATCTGAACCCATTCTTGTTCATTAAGCTCACTGTCCTTGCGCAGAATGCTCCGCTCCACCTTGATCATGCCGATATCGTGCACCAGACACCCCAGGCCAAAAACCTTGATATCGGCCGCCGACCACCCCAGATAACTGGCAAAAGCCAACCCCGCCAGACAAACATTGAGGCTATGTCTATAAAGATTCTGATCATAACGCCAGAGATCGAGCACAAAGCCAGAGGTGGCGTCCCCCCTTCTGACCAGCTCCAGCAGGTCATCCAGATATCCCAACGCCGCCTCCAAAAGTTGCCCGCCCCGCGCCTTCTCCTCCCTGAAAAAATGCCGTATCCACACGATGGTAACATCACCAAGCAGACCGGCCTTGACTTCAGTACTCAGATTCTTATCCGTCAACAAATTTGACAAATTATGCATCAGATACTGAAGGACGTTCCCCTCCTCCGCCGGCGCATAGTACACTAGGCCGATCCCCAGGTCAGTCAACTTTTTATACCACCTGTGCTCCAAAACGTGATGGCGTTCGCAGCACCGGACAAACTCCGGATCAGAGTTATCCTTCAGGCGCAGCTTGACATACACTTCAAAGGGGACTTCCCAGCCTGCCGTCAGCAGACCCAACGGCAAAGGTGCCAGCCCTTCCTCCTCCGTCTGGGCTGTCACTTCTTGGCTGGCTCTCAGGGGTAGGTCCCGAAGATGGTTCAAGCCCATCCTCCTACTTTTCATGCTCTGCCAGAAACTTGACAAAGGTCTTAAATAAAACGGGGTCGTAAATGTGCTGCTCCTCCACCCCCTGGCGGATGCTCCACAAAGCCTTTCCAGGTGACATGGCCTCCCGCCATGGGCGCCTCGAGGTCATGGCCTCATAGCTGTCCACCAGCCGCAAGACCTTGGCCCAGAGGTGGATGGAGGTCCCCAGCAGTTTCTGAGGGTATCCCGAGCCATCCTCATTCTCATGATGTTGCAGCACCATCAGCAAAGCGTTGTGGTACATCCAGGCATGGTTCTTCAGGAGATGATAACCGCTCAGCGGGTGAAGCCTTACCTTGTCCATCTCTTCTTCTGTCAGGGCTCCTTTTTTATTGAGAATCTCTGCCGGTACCTTTGACATGCCAAGATCATGCAAAAGAGCACCCAAGCCGAAGACCTGCGCACTCTTGGCACTCCAGCCCAAGTAATCGATAAAGGCCAACCCCAAAAAACAGACATTGAGCGAGTGGCTGTAGATGCTGCCGTGGCCTTCCATGAGGGGCATGATGATATCCCAATAATTCTCCTTCTTCATCAATCCCATCAGGTTGGCCAACAAAGGGCTCACCGGCCCCACCTCCACCGCCGCCCGTTCCTGCAGATTCCGAAAGGATTGGCGGAGCCAGATCAGGGTGGAGTCATATACCAGCGCCGCCCTGTCTTCATCCCTGAAATACTCGGGGGGCGTTTCCAAGTCCCGCAGCAGATACGGCAAAATATGAGTCTCATCCGCCGTGCTGATAAAAACCTGCGGTACCTGCAAATCTTCCAGTTTCTGCCGCCAAACTCCCTGAAAGACCATACCTTTGGAACAAACGCTGAGGAAAGTGGTCTCCGACCGGTTCTTCGGCTTCACCCGCAAAAAAACATCAAAGGGAATCTCCTGGTTTTTCTTGAGACTGCGCAGCGGCAAAGGAATAAAACCTTGGAGGTCTTCTTGGCTGCCCGCCCCCAGTACCTTGGAGACGTCAAGATCTCGATCAAGAAGAGTCTTTTTCTTCACCTCCCACCCTGCCTTACCACCGGTTATCTCTGGTATGAGGCCAAAAATCCGACAAATGCCGCAAATATGATGGGCTCATAAATCTGCTTCTACTTCACCTCCTGGCGGATGCTCCATAGGGCCTCCACCGGCGATCTCAACCTCCGCCACAGTCATGCCCCCATAACTATCCACTATCCTCACAATCCTGGCCCTATTACTCTTCAACCACCAGCCCCTTCATCCCAAAGCTTTATTCTTCGGCCAGCACAAAGTTGATATGACGCCTTCTGATATCCACTCCGTCCACTTTTACCCTCACCTGGTCTCCCAATTGGAAAATCCGGCGCCGCCGCCGACCCACCAAACGCTGGCGCGCCTCCTCCAGGCGGTAATAATCATCCGGCAGGTCCACCAGTCTTACCAAACCATCTGCATATATATCGTCCAAAGACACAAAAAACCCAAATGTCGTCACCCCCGAAATGCGACCGCTGAAAGTCTCCCCCACACGCCGCGCCAGACAGCGCACCTGCATCCGGGCCAGCATCTCCCGCTCCGCCTCCACCGCCCGCCGCTCCCGCTGCGATAGATAGCGCGCCTTCTCCGCCAGTTCTTCAGCCTCATGTCCTATTGATAACGGCCGCCCCGTCAGCCTCGCGACCAGCAGCCGGTGCACCAGCAGATCCGGATAACGCCGGATGGGCGAGGTAAAATGAGTATAAATCGGCGCCGCCAGACCGTAGTGGCCGACATTGACCTCGGCATAGCGGGCCTGCTTCAATGACCGCAACAGCATCATCTGCACCATGGCGGCCACCGGCGTTTGGCTCACCTCCTCCAGGAATCCTTTCAGCACCTTGGGCTCCCGCCATGCCCCTTTGGGCAGCTCCATCCCCAAACCCTCCACAAACTCACGAAAACCCTCCATTTTCGCCGCATCCGGCCGCTCATGCACCCGGTACAGGCATGACTCCCCCAAATAGACCGCCACCGCTTCATTGGCCGCAATCATGAACTCTTCAATCATCTGGTGGGATATCAGGTGGTCCACCCGACAGATATCCTGGGGCCAGCCCTGTTCATCCAGCATCACCTCGGCCTCCGGCAGGCTCAGCAGCAGGCTGCCCCGCACCCCCCGCCAATGCCGCAATAACCGACAGAGCTCCGCCATGCGGGTCAGCACCTTCAAAAACGGCCGGTACTGCTCTCTAAGTCTGCGCTCTTTCCCGGCCAACAGGCTCTGCACCAGGCGATACGTCAAGCGCGCCCGGTTGCGCACCACTGCCCGCACAAAGGAGGAGCCCCTGAGGCGTCCCGCCCGGTCGTAGTCCAAGATGACGCACACCGCCAACCGATCCTCCCCCGGATTGAGGCTGCAAATGCCCGTGGCCAACCTCTCCGGCAGCATGTGCACCGCCCGCGCCGGAAAATAGACGCTGGTCCCCCGCTGGTAGGCCTCTTGGTCCAGGACGCTCCCAGGCTTGACATAGTGGCTCACATCGGCAATAGCCACATATAGAGTATAGTGACCCCCCGGCTTCTTCACCACCGCCACGCCGTCATCAAAATCCCGGGCGTCTTCCCCGTCTATGGTGACCAGGGGCACATGCCGCAAATCCACGCGCTCCTCCATCACCGCCGCCGGAATCTCGGCGGTTATCTCCTCCGCCTCAGCCAGCGCCGCCGGCGGAAATTTATCCGGCAAACCATACTTGCCGATCACCAAACACGTCTGCACCTCGGCATCTTCGCCCTGTCCCAAAACCTCCAGAATCTCCCCCTGCGGATTTAAATGCGCCGTCGGATAATGGGTCACCCTCGCCCTGACGACCTCTCCCACTTCGGCCCCCGCCAACCCCTCCGGCCGGATGACCAGATTGAACAACAACCGCTCATCCTCCGGCTCCACATAATAAATGTCGTCCGTGCGGCGCAACAGCCCCAAAACTTCCTGCACCCCGCGGGAGAGAATGCGGATGACACGTCCTTCCCGACGACGACCCCGCCGGGCCTCCAGTCGCACCACCACCCGGTCGCCATGCCAGGCCTCCTTCAGGTTCCCCGCAGCAATAAAGACCTCCTTGCCGCCTTTCTCCGGCGTCACAAAACCATACCCTTCCGGGTGCACCGTCAGCTCCCCCACCACCAGGCTCAGGCGCTCCGTCAGACCGTAGCGCCCCCCCTTAAGAAGTACCAGCTCCCCCCTGGACTCCAAATCCCGCAGCACCTCCGCCACCCAGCCCTCCTGCCCCTGGGCCACCCCCAAGATATGCCGCAGTTCTTCAGCTCTTAGCGGCCTACCTGCCGCCCGCAATGCCTGCCATATCCGGCTCTCCCCCTCCGACCGCCGCTGGTGTCCCCTTTTTACCCGCATCTTTTTATATCCCTGTCCCTGTTTTTTGGGTTTTGAAGGCTGGCTCCCGGGTTTTTCCCCTTCACCCTTTATTATCGCGGCGCCTGACAGACGCCCCCCGACCCCTGTTTTTCCTCCGGCTCGCTCAGCCCCATCAGCAGCCCAGCCGCCGCCCGTACCCCCCAAGGCAAAGCAGTTTCGTCCGGATTAAATAACGGAGAATGTAAAGACTGCCCCGCTCTGCCCGGCGAACGCACCCCCAGAAAAAAATAAAAGGCCGGCGCTCTGTGGGCATAAAAGGCAAAATCCTCGCTGCCCATGGCCGGCTGGTGCAATTTCACCCGGCCCGCCCCCAGGACCTGCTCCAGCACAGACACCGCCTGGCCGCTCAGCACCGGGTCGTTCTTCAGAATCGGATAAACAGTACGAACCCGCAAATCCAACACCGCCCCGGTCGTTACAGACTGGCCGGTCAAAATCTTCCTCACCCCTGCCAACACCTGTTGGCGGCCAGAATTCTTTAGATAGCGCAGGCTCCCCTCCAACACCACCTCGCTCGCTAAGATATTGAAGCGGTTGCCGCCGGCGATGCGTCCAAAGGTCAGCACCACCGGCTGGCGGGCATCTATCCCCTGGGCCAGCCAACCCTGCATCTGAATCAGCGCCTGCGCCCCCACCTGAATGGGGTCCACCCCCCGGTGCGGAGTAGCCCCGTGCACCGGCTTGCCCTTGATCGTCAGCACCACATGGTCTGAACCAGCCATCACCACCTCTGGACTGTACCACAGCTGGCCCACCTCCAAATTCGGCGCCACGTGCAGACCCACTATCGCCGCCACCGCCGGGTTGTCCAAAACCCCCGCCGCCACCATGCCCTGCGCCCCACTCTGCTCATTCTCCTGAGGACCCTCTTCCGCCGGCTGAAAAATAAACCGAAATTCCCCCGCCAGACGCTCCCTGACCTCCCGGAGCAAGCTGGCCGCTCCCAGGGCGATGCTCATATGGAAATCATGACCACAGGCGTGCATCACCCCCGGCTCTTGGGAACGCCAAGGCACATCCACCTCTTCCGTCAGCGGCAAGGCGTCCATATCCGCCCGGTAGGCCACCACCTTGCCCGCCCGCACCCCATGCAGCACCCCCATCACCCCGTGACCGGCCAGTCCGGTGTGCACCTCCAAACCCAGACTGCCAAGACTCTCCGCCACTACCCTGGCCGTCCGCTCTTCCTGATACGACAGCTCCGGATGCTGGTGAAAGTCCCGGCGCCAACGGATAAGGTCCTTAATCAGACCTTCAGCCCGTCTCTTGATGTCCTCCACCCCGATAGGTAAATTGGTCATGGTGAGTTTATCTGATCAACTTCTCAGGCTGCACATCGGACATGTTTTCCCATAAAATAGTCGGCAATAATATCTGGTTTACCTTGGCGGTTACCTAGTTATGACTCGGGACGAAAAATTGCTTAACTTTGGGGCCCTCCTTCAATTCCTTCCCCCTTGAGCTACCTTTAATTCCCTCTCCCTCTGGGAGAGGGTAAGGGTGAGGGTAATATTTAATCTCTTTCACGCTCCCCTTAATCAAACCAGATAAAACCAGCCGCCTCTTTCGCCCCGCCAGGCTGCCGTTTGTCATCTGAGATGACTCCACATATTCTCTGCCTGCTTATAACCTGAGCTCAGCCCGCCGCAGGAAATCGCCTCCCTCAACTCCACCCCTTACCCCCGGAACACCTGAGGCGCCCCCGTTCCCCCGGTCTTCCCTCCACCTGAAAGACAGGCCCCAGAAATTGCTCGATGACCCATAAGTTGGTGAGCAGATGCGCGCTGACCGATGCCGTCACTATCTCAGACGGCCCCCCGGCCCCCGGCAGGTAGAGGGCCAACTGGTCGGCCAGATGGCGGTCCACCGCGGCCCTGCTTTCCCGAAACCCCCGGTAGGCCGCCACCACCTCGTCCGCCACCTTCTCCGCCGGTTTGCCCCTGGCCCCCAGAGCGCTGAACCCGGCCTGCGGTCCCCACAGAAACACCAGACTGCCCGCCCCCGCCCCCTTTACTTGCTGTTCCCTCACCCGGAGCTCTCCCCCCAGTGCTTCCCTGAGACGTGCCGCCTGACGCCACCTGACGTGCTCCGGCAACTGACAGGCCACCGACAGCGCCTGAAAGGTGGCCGGCGGCGCCGGCGTCACAAAGCTGACGCCGGAGATGACCTCAGCCGGAGTAATCATCAGCTCCACCTCGCCCCCCCCTTTTGGGTACCACCCCCAGCCGGCCAGCCTCATCTTCACCTCCACCCCCATCTGCCCCAAGGCCGGCAAAAACACATACTCCAGATAGTGGGCCGTCGGGCTCCAAGGCACATGCGTCCCCCCCCTGAGGGTCAGCTGGCTGCGCCCCCCCGCCTTGAGCAGCGGCGGCAGCAGGGCCTGGGCGATTAACGTCACCGCCCCTGCACTGCCGGTCTTTTCCGCCACGTCAAAAACATAGCGCCCAGGCCGCAACCGCCGGGGCCGGAAGCTGAGTTCCTGGCTGTCCAGGGCGGCCCCCTCCACCTCCGCCTGACAGATTTCGGCCAACGCCTTGACCACCGTTAAATGCTGCGGGCACAACCCCGGCTTGGGCCGCCCGGCCCGAATATTTGCCAGCCTCACCGGCTCACCTAAAAGCGCCGATAAAGAAAGGGAGGTCCGGAGAATCTGTCCGCCTCCCTCTCCATACGAACCGTCCAGATACCGCATTACCCTTCCAGAACGAAAATGACCTCCATCTTGACCCGATAATTGTCAATCTTGTTGTCCTTTACCGACACCCGCTGTTCCACCACCCGTAATCCCGTGATGCCCCTGAGCGTCTTCGCTGCCCGCACAAACCCTACCTTGATGGCCTCCTCAAAACTCACCGGGGATTCGGCAATGATGTGGGTCACCCTGGCCACCTGGCTCCCGTCTGCCATGATAAGACCTCCTTCAAAAATTTCTTCACCTCACCGGCTGCCCCTTAAATCCGGCTGCCTTACTCTTAAGATAAGTCCGCTCTCTCAATCGGCAAGGGACAAAATCCGTCGCTGGCCGACACCGGCTCCCAACCTGGGCATATCTACCTCCCCCCTGGCTTAACGCCTGACCCTCTCCCACAGCACCCTACTCATTTCCTGGGCTATCAGTTTCCGGCCGGCGTCGTTCAGATGCACCCCGTCCGGCTGATATACCGGCTCGCGCCGCCGGCATAACACTTCCTGAAAATCCACAAAGTACGGTTTATCCTTCAACCTCTCGGCCAGCGCCCGATAAGTCACGGCAAAATTTTGCCGCACCACGGCAAAACGCTCGCCGCCAAGAAGGTATTTCCTCTCCTTCTCCCTTACCGCCGGCGCCACCTCCCCGGTTTCCACCCACCAGATGGGCTGCCAGCACAACAGAAACTGCGCCCCGTAACATCCCGCTATCTTGTTCACATAGTCATACCGCTTCACGCTCAGGGCCAGCATGGCCTGAAATTCCGGATCCTCCCGCCGCACCGGCATCGCCGTCTGCCGCAGCTTGTCGTACACCTCCTTGCTGAAAGATGCATACAAGGCCGCATTCAATGGCTTAAACAACCCGAATAAACTCCGAGGATAGCTTTCTATCAGAGCCCGCACCCGGCGATAACCGTGGTGCCCGTCCGGAGTGCGGTACTGCGCGAAGTAGGCGCTGTCGTTGGCACCGTCATAAAAAATGATCACCGTCGGTGGCTGCGCGGTCTCAATCAAGAGCTTCTGCAGATACTTGGTCTCCAGCAGCGAATTAAAGGAATTCTCCCCGTAATTAACCACCGTCGCCTGACTGCCCCGCTCCGGCCCGTTCAGGATGCCCGCCAGATAGCTCGGGATCGTGCGGTCATCATAATCGGTGCTCCCCCGCATGGTGGAGCCCCCGAACATCCAGATCCTCAGGGCAGGGGTTTTCACGGACGGCGCCGGATTATGCGCCGTGCGCCGCACCCCCTCGCGGTGCAGAAACAGCGCATACGGGTCATAGCGGACCGTACTGCCCTCCCGCACCTTGCCATAAATCAGATAGTTGCTGACCGAAATGACTGCAAAACATAAGACCTCCACCCCCACCAGCCCCATGACCATCCATTTCAGCACCCGAAAGATTTGACGCCGCACTCTCTTCCTCTTCCCCCTTGTCCCCTCTCCCCCTTTTCACCTCTTCCCCCTAAAGTGAAGTGGGCAGTATAACACCCTTACCCTATTACCCAAGTATTTTCCTTTTCCTCCTCCCTTCCCACCTCTGCTCTGACTTTGACTCTGAACTCCCCCTGCTCCTCCACCAACTCCGCCAAAAGAAGGCCGCGGCGGCAGTCCATCCTTCCCAGGCTCCTACCAGCCATCACGTCCAACAACTCCAACTGGTAACCAACCTCCTCCTCGTCGCCCCCCGCCTTGCACACCATGGCCAACGTCCCGTCCGGACTGAACCACACCCGCGGGCTGGTTATGACCTGGCCAGGGCGCCCGGCCGACCGAACCATCGTGCTTGATCGCGGTCGGCTGAAACCGATAAAGAACAACTCAAATCCCCCCGCGCCCTCGTCAAGACCCGACCATACCACCGCCGAGGTGGACGCCGCCGAAAAGGCCACCCCCCCCTCAGAAGTGGAGCTCACCGTGAAATCTATCACTCCCAAGGCAGCCCCGCCGGGAAAACGCCGGTCTGCCCCCGGCCTCAAAGAAAATCTGGCATAATAGGCCCTCGCGCCGCCAAAAGGGTTCTTGGCAATCTCTGCCCCCACCTGCCCGTTGGGACTGCTGCTGCTGCCTAACCACCAGCCGGGCGCCACCTCCTGAAAGGCCCCCGGCCGCCGGGTGACGCTCAACTCCAACTCCTGACCGTGGCTCACCGCCTTCCCTCTGATCACCCCGGAGCCCATGACCTTTATCCGGCTGCTCCCCGGCCGAGCCAAACTACCGGTCGTAAAGGTCAGCACCGGCTCGACCCTCGGCGACGCCTGCAAATATAACGGGGTATTCACCGACACCCCCACCGGCAGCGGCGAAGTGGTCACCGTCACCTGCTCCTGACACCCCCCTGTCCAAACCACCGCCACCCTGACCTCCCCCGCCTGGGTCATCGGTACCACCACCCTGGGGGCCAGAAGCTCCAGATCGAAGTCAATCCTCTCCGCCACCGTCAGGGTAAAAGCCTGCTCATGTCTTATGAAACGGTGGTTGACATAACTCTCCGCCTTGGCCGTCAAGGGGTAAACGCCGGGGGCCACCCCGCGCCCGGCCCTCAAAGTCAGCACACCCGCAAAATGGTAAAACGGCACCTCCAACGGGCTCACGCTGACCCCGGGCGGCAGCCCTGCGACCTCCACCTTGATGTCACCCCTGAAGCTGCCGCCCCGTGACGCCAATACCTCGACGCTGGCGCTCTCCCCCTGCTCCAGCGACACCGCCTCCGGCTCAAAGCGCAGGCTGAATTCACAGGCCTCGAAAATGCTGAGCCTGCACACCTGGCTCACGCTTTTCACCCCATCATTGGTGGCGCCGCTGGCAGTAACTGTCAGGGGATGCACGCCCGCCTCCGCCTCAGCCCCCACCGTCAGGGTCAGCACCCCCATGGTTTCCTCTGGCGGCACCTTAATAGCCGGACATCTTACGCCCACCGGCAGCTCTGGCACACTCACCTCTATCTCCCCGGCAAACCCACCGCCCCGGCTCAAAGTCACCTTAATCTCCGCCTCCTGACCCTGTTCCGCCACCGCCGAGGGCGACGCCTCCAGGCTGAACTCCCCCGCCAGCACCTGAAAAGTGCAAGTCGCACTCTCCTGGGAGCCTCCCCCCAAACCAGACAAGGAACCGCTTACCGTCAGCGTGTGACTGCCGGAGGGAATCTCCAGCCGCGCCGTGGCCCCCCTTCCCAGCTCAAGCGTAAATTGTTCCACCGGCATCGTCTCCCCGTCCAGGACCGCGGTAAAGGTCCCCGGCTGCATGGCCTTGTCCCACGACACCTCCACCGCCACCGGGGAGGACACTAAGCCTTCATGCGGCGGCGAGCTGATGGTGATGCGCCCGCGCCCCCATAAACCGCTGAGCTTCTGTGCCAGACTTTTCCAGAACGAACCCCCAGAACCGGACTGCTTCTCTGTTCCCGCCATGACCAAGCCTCCTTGTTGGAATAAATTCACTTTAGCGGTTAACTAACTTACTGTCAATACAGAGAATCAAGAATATTTGCCCTTCCCTCCCTTCCCCCCTGCCAACTATGATGACCTAAGCCTCTGGCGCTTCGGGCCCCCAGCCGGGACCGGCCTCGGCAGGATGCCTGCCTGCAAATCCTGTCAAAATGCCAACGTAAGTCTAAACCATCAACATTAAAGTTTCCCCGTAAAGTGCCGTTTTTTTCAAAACGCGGCGCCAAGGCAGAGACGCGCCCTGGCAGCGTCCAGCTACGCCCCTGACGCCACTGGGAACACAGCCATGCCTGTAAAATCAGCCGCCCTCTTGGCCCTGCTCATTGCCGCCGGTTGCCTGGGGAATTATTTCTCCCTCCCCCCCCCACAAATTACCTCATTTAAACCCTCTATCTTTGATCTCAAATTGGGATAAAATAGCAAATTAAGTCTCGAGCCCATATCTGTTTGGTAGTTTGGCCAGCAAAACGAAGACAAACCTTTCCTTCTCATGGAAAATTGCCTCAGGGCATTTTCCCCGCCAAGGGGTGGAGAAAATGGCTGCCGCCGGCTTACGGAACAAGTGGACCATGCTGCTCATCCTCCTGATGGTATTTATGGCCGCGGGATGCGCCTTGACCCGCTACCAGGTGCAGGTCAACGGCTATACGGAAGGGGCCGCGGCGGCCGTTTTTCCGCCGGGGGCCGGCTTTTGCGTGATGACCAGCAAAGACGCGGCCAATCTGCTGTTGGAGCAGGAGATCAAAACCAAAATTGTCCATCTGCTTAAGAAAAGCGGCTATCGACTGGCGCCCTTTGAGAAGGCGGAGTACTACCTTTTTTTCACCTACGGCCTGGGTCAGGCGCGCAGCCTCATCGTCAGCGTGCCGGAATACGGATTGGCCTGGGGGGGCGGGTTCGGCTATGAATCTTGGCCGGCCCCTTATACTTTTTATTGGCCGGGTTTTGTCACTTATGCGCCTTACACCTACACAGTTTACGACCGCTGGCTGCTCCTCAACGTAGTGGAAGGCCAAAACTTCCGAGCCACCGGCACGCAACGCCCCTTGTGGGTGGGGGACGTGAAGAGCACCGGCACCTCGGCCGACTTGCGGCAGGTGATCAACCCCATGTTGACCGCAGCCTTTGAGCAGTTCGGGAAAAACACCGGCAAGGCGGTGATGCGGAAAATCGCCCCGCATGATCCACGGCTGAAAGAATTACAGCAGATTCAAGGGATAAGATAGACCATCCGCTCAGGCTGCAAATCCTGCTGGTCTCCTAAAAATGCAAATCTTCCTGAACTTCTTATCCCTGAACAACGTCGTGATAACTATCTCTCCGATATACCTCATACAATCACCTTTCCCCTGCTGGGGAGTGAGGGTAGGGTAAGGGGGGCCGAAATTGAGGCTTCCCTTCCCAAACCCTTAAGTTATTTCCCCTCCCTTCCGAAAAATAACTTCAGCACTATCATCCACCCTAATATGTTGCCCAACGTGTCTGACAAGAAAAAAGACCCCTGGCTGCGTCCAGGATTTATTCCCTTGCTGTTGCTTCTCGCCTGGAGCTCGGCACTCGCCCTGTCTTTGGCCTGGAACCTCCACCAGCATCGGCGCGGGGAACTGGAGACGGCCCGCACTATCGCCCGCTCCCATTATGACAAGGACATGCTGCTGCGGAAGTGGAACATCGCCCATGGCTTCGTCTATGTACCTGTTACCGACCGGACCCCCCCCAATCCATATCTCGCCCTCCCGGAAAGGGAGATCTCCACCTCCGCCGGCAAGCGGCTCACCGCCCTCAATTCTTCCTATCTGCTCCGCCAGCTACACCAACTGGCCGCAACCAATCTCGAAATCAAGGGCCACCTGACCAGTCTTACCCCCTTGCGCCCTGAGAACGGCCCCGACCCTTGGGAAGCCTGGGCTCTTCACCAGCTCTCCCGGGGCCACCCCGAGGTCAGCGAGCTTAAAGAAATGAACGGCAAGCCCTATCTGCGGCTCATGCGGCCGGTCAGCGCCGACCCCGGCTGTCTGAAATGTCATACCGGCCATGGCCTCCAGCCCGGCCAAGTCATGGGCGGCATCAGTGTGAGCGTGCCCTTCACCCCCCTCCGGGCAGCCGGACGTCAGGAATTGGCTGCCCTCTGGACAGGTCACGCCCTTATCTGGCTCCTGGGTCTGGCGGGTTTAGGGTGGGGGGTTAGCTACTCGCAACACAAAACCCGGGCCCGGCTGGCCGCTGAAGCCCGCCTAAACCGGCAAAGTGCCCTCCTCGCCGGCATCAACCAGGTGTTCCAGGCGGCCCTGTCCTGCGACACCCTGGCCGCCCTGGCCCACCGCTGTTTGGCGGTGGCCCAGGAATTCACCGCCAGCCGCTTCGGATTCTTGGGGCAAATCAACCAGCAGGGCCGCCTGGACACCCTGGCCTTGAGCGACCCCGGCTGGCAGGCCTGCCGGCTGCCCCCGGACCAAGCCCTCAAACTGATCCAAGATATGGAAATCCGCGGCCTTTGGGGCCGGGTAATCCTCGACGGCCGCCCTCTGCTGACCAACGAGCCGGCCTCTCATCCCCAGCGGACCGGACTCCCAGAGGGTCATCCGGAACTGACCGCCTTCCTGGGCGTCCCCCTCAGATATCATGAGCAGACCATCGGCCTGATCGCCTTGGCCAACAAAGAAGGAGGTTACTCTCAGGAAGACCAGGAGATGGTCGAGAGCCTCGCCACCGCCGTCGTGGAAGCCTTCTCCCGCAAACGGGCGGAACTGCAACTTAAAGACAGCGAAGCCTTCTGGAAGGAGTTGATGGACGCCGTGGGCGTCGGCGTCCTGCTCATTGACGCCGACACCAAGCAGATCGTGGCCGCCAACCCCCAGGCCGCTGAGCTGGCTGAGGTGGCGAGAGAAGATATGCTGGGCCGGGTGTGTCACAAATTCATCTGCCCCCATGAAAAAGGCCAATGTCCTGCCCTCGACCTGAACATCTTTGAATGCCAGACCGAGCATCAGTTACTCACTGCCACCGGCCACCCGCTGCCCATCCTGAAAACCGTGGTGCCGATTTCCCTCCACGGCAAGAAGTATCTGCTCGAAAGCTTTCTTGATCTGAAGGCCCAACGGCAGACCGAAGAAGCCTTGGCCCAGGCCAACGCCCAACTGCAAAACATGATCTTTGAGTTCGGCCAAAAGAACCAGGAGGCCAGACTCCTCGGCAAGATGGGTGAGGTCTTGCAATCCTGTCAGTCCCTTAATGAAGCCTATCCCATCATCGTCCAGTTCGCCCAGGAATTATTTCCAGAGTTGTCCGGTGGTTTCTTCCTCCTCAATGACTCGGAAAACCTGATGGCCGCCGTGGGCCTGTGGGGCCCTTCTTTTGCCGGGGAAAAACATTTCTCTCCGCAGGACTGCTGGGCCCTGCGCCGCGGGCGGCCGCATCTCCTGGATGAAAAGGTGCCGCGCCTTCCCTGCTGGCACCTGGCCCTCAACCCCCAAGACGCCTCCTTGTGTGTGCCGTTGCTCGCCCAAGGAGAAAACCTTGGTCTCCTGGTCCTGCACACCTCCCAGGAAACGGCTCAAGACCAACAGGATTTTTTCCTCGACAACCAGGCCAGCCTGAGTGAGTCTGTCCAGAGCCTGGCGGAACGGGTGGCCGAGCAGGTGTCCCTCTCCCTGGCCAACCTGAAGCTGAGGGAAACCCTGCACCAGCAGGCCATCCGGGACCCCCTCACCGGCCTCTTCAACCGCCGTTACCTCCAGGAAACCCTGACCAGAGAACTCCACCGGGCCACGCGCCAAAACGCCCCCCTCGGAGTGATGTTCCTGGACATCGACCACTTCAAGCACTTCAACGACACCTTTGGGCACGAGGCCGGCGACCTGGTCCTGCAAACCCTGGGAAACTTTCTGAAGAACCGGGTGCGCCAGGAGGATGTGGCCTGTCGTTTCGGCGGCGAGGAGTTCTGTATCGTCATGCCGGGAGCTTCTCCGGAGGTCGTCTGCCAACGGGCCGAAGAGCTGCGCCAAGGGGTGCAGCTCCTTAAGGTCCACCATAACGGCCAATCCTTGGGCGACCTTACCGTCTCCATCGGCCTCGCCTGCTTCCCCCACCAGGGAGTCACCGGGGAAGCACTGCTCCAAGCGGCCGACGCCGCCCTCTACCAAGCCAAGGAAAGCGGCCGCAACCGCGTCGAGTGGGCAGGGGGGGACGTTCTTGAAATATTAACTTTCTCCGCCGGCCCAGCTCCAGATTGAACAACCATCCCTCCTCGCCCTTCTCCGGGGCCTCGGTTTTGATTTCCACCTAAATTTTGCAATCCTCTTTTTAAGTGCACATATGACCATAACTCAATGAT
>DYLF01000085.1 GCA_020722205.1 Desulfobacca acetoxidans | reverse complement strand
TTTAATCATTGGCGGGGAAAAAGGCCAAAACACATGGGACAGATGTCTCAGAAAGTAGAGGCCGGGGGTAATGAGGGCCAACTATAATCACTAGTAAGGGTTTTGGTGTAAGAGGTGGCAGGCAGTTATAGGGAAGTGAAAGGGGTAGGAACCCCTGAGATGGCCCCAAAAGTGAGACACTTTTTATGAGAGGGTTCGGTTAACGCTAACGTGGCTGCGTTCCGCCAGCCGCCCCGGAGGGGGCGAAGGACCATAAATATCCGGCGCCATCGGAGAGGCGGCCTGCCAACACTCCCGAGGGGGAGAGGGGATGAAAAAATAGTCGCTCTCTCTGAGGGAGAGGGAAAGTAAAAAGAAGAACAGAGGAAGAGGATAAGTAACACATCAACTTCGCCGACTACTTATTAGGTGATAACCGGCCACTGGCCACTGCCTAAGCCCGCAGGCCGATCACCGCTCCCTGGCGGCCTGTCTGTCGGTCCCGGCGGTAGGAAAAAAACTCCCCAGCCTGACACCTGGTGCAGGTGTCGGCCGTCTCAATGCGGCTTTTTCTCAAGCCCGCCGCCACCAATTGGTCCCGGCTCAAACGGAACAGGTCAAAGTAACCCGGGCGCACCTGGTAGCGCCAAAATTCCGGTGGGAACTCCTCCCGGTAGCGGCGGAATTCGGCACAGCAAGGCCCCAGGCCGGGGCCGATGCCCGCCGCCAGGGCTGGCGGGCGGGAACCGAAGGCTTCCCGCATCCGGCCCACGGCCTCCCCCAGAATATTCTGCACCTGGCCCCGCCAGCCGCAGTGGACGTTGGCCACCGCCCGGTGCTCGGGATCATAGAGCATAACGGCCTGACAGTCGGCCTGCTTGATCATCAGGCCGATTCCTGGTTCCTGGGTCAGCAGGATGTCCGCCTCCGGGAGTTCTTCGTCGGACGCCGGATTGTCTCCTGTCACCAAGGCGCCGTGGCGGCCATGCACCTGGACGGCGCTCACCAACTTTTTCAATCCCAAAGTCTCCCGCAGGCGCCGGCGGTTTTCCCGCACCCGCCAAAGCTCATCCCCTACGCTCAGACTCAGGTTCAGACCGGCATAAGGAGCGCGGCTCACCCCGCCCCAGCGGGTAAAAACCCCGTGCACCACTTCCGGAAAGGCGCTCAAGCACCGGAAGCGATAAAACTTTAGACCGTTGACTTGCTGAACTTCCATTTCCCCCCAGCCCTGCTAGGCCCCACCAGCAATAATCCGGCATGACAAATAATGCTGGTTTCTGATCATCCTGACTCTTTGGCCCCTGGCCGATTCCAGTTAACCATAATACAATTATCTTAAACCACCAGACAAGGGGGGAATAAAATGCCAAACCAGCCTTTGTTGATCATTCAACAGATGTCGTGGGAAGGCCCGGGCGGTCATCTGCTGGCGGCCCTGTCGGAAGCCGGTGTTGCCTGGCAGGTGTGCCAAGTCTGGCATGAGCCCATCCCCGCGCTGGCACCGTTCGCCGGCCTGGTGGTGCTGGGGGGGTCCCCCAATGTCGATGAAGAAGAAGCCTATCCCTATCTGGCGCCTTTAAAGAATCTGATCCGGGAAACCATCGCCGCCGGCAAGGCCTATCTGGGTTTCTGCCTGGGCCACCAGTTGCTGGCGCACGTCCTGGGCTGCCGAGTGGGGCCGCTGCCTAAGAAATGCGTGGGCTTGCAGGAGGGGGAGCTGACGCCGGAGGGTCTCGCCCACCCTGTGTTTGCCGGGCTGCCCCAGGTGTTGCCGCTGTTCAAATGGCATGGCCAAGGGGTTTATTTGCCGGTGCCGTCGGGAGTGTCGGTGCTGGCCACCTCACCCCAAGCGCCGGTGGAGGCCATCGGCCTTCTCCACCATCACCAGGTGGTGGGGGTGCAGTTTGACAATCACGTAACGGCCCCGGATGTGGCCCAATGGCTGGCCAGTGACGGGGAGTGGGCCTTGGCCGGCACCAACCTTGAGCCGGCAGCTCTGCTGGCCGCGGTCCAAGCCCAGGAAGCGAAAATGGGCCAGGAATTTCGCTGGTTCCTGCACAATTTTCTACACCTCGCCCGGTTGGCTTGACAGGTTCATGGTTCGAGGTCTAAAGCCCATAGTCATTCGGCAGGGCGCCGGTGCCGCCATCAACCATTACCCTCTTAACTTTTTCCCTTTGTCATTCAAAAATGGCATTATTTTTGAATAGGAGGATAAGTAAAAAAGATGCATAGGTGAACCCCATGAAGCGCAACAAAAAAACCCAGGTGCTGGCCCACGAAGAATTGACTCCCCTCACCGAGCACATTCTGACCAACATGGGCAAAGAAGGTTCGGCCATTCGGGAGCGGTTGAAGATGTTTTACCGGGAGAGGGCGGTGAACCAGATAGGTCTGGACCCGCCTCGGGAAGTCTCCATTTTGGAAGCAGGTTCCGGTTAAGCGGCACTTTCTTCCCAACCCAAGGTGGCAGAGATTTCCTGGCCAAGGTGCTTTTTCAGTAGCATCCTAGAACCCAGTGGTTACCGGGACTATTGCGACGAATAAGTCTAGACTTAGAAAATGCCTGGGCTAGGTTGCTTTGCCTCCCCCTGACCTGCGTTCTTCCAGATGTCCCTCCTCAATAAGGCGCGCCTTTTTATTGACGACTCAACTACGGCGCATTATAGTAAATCATTCAGAGCTAGGGAGGCCTCCATGTCTTGGTTGCCGGGATTACTGCTTCTCACCTTGCTGCTAACCGGGTGCGGTGAAACTGTCCTCACTCAATGGCCGCGACAAGACATTTTCCGGGATTATTTTCGCCTCCAGGACATCAAGCTGGGAATGACCCGGGCGGAAGTGGACGCCATTATGGGCCCCCCCAAAACCCGGGAGGAAGGGGATTACCGCCAGGGTCACTTTGTCTTCTATTTCTACCGCACGCATAATATGGACTATGAGGGCAGTGAGACAGTGCGCGGCGGCTACACCCCCCTCATTTTTCACCAGGACGTACTTGTCGGGCAGGGGCGGCGGGACTATTTTCGCGCCGTGGACCGCCCTTGGGGGGAAAAGTTGACCGAGCCCTCCTGGCAGCGCAGTTGGTAAGCTGATCGCCGCTGCGGGTAAAAAAACCGCCTCGCTTTATTGCCCCACAATTACCCGGGTGCCCACACAACTCACCATAAAGCTGTCAGGGAAGGCCAGCGCCAACTGGCTGAGGGCTTTGAACCCGGTGCAATGGCCGGCCACGATGAGTTCAGGATTGAGCGCCGTCAATCCTTGGATGGTCTGCCGGATGAGCTCCGGGCCGCCGGCGGTGAGATGAAACCCGCCGATCAGGGCGGCCAATTTCTCTATGCCCGTCAGTTTCTGGGCGTATCTGATCATATTGACCACGCCCGGATGAGAACAGCCCGCCACCACCACCAGCCCCCGCCCGGCCACATTCATCACCAGGGCCTGCTCGTCGGTGAAAGGATCGTGTTCTTCCTGGCCGGCCACCACCCTTTTGGCCCCCGGCAACGGTGTTTCATAAGGAGTGGAAGCCTCAATGGTGCCCGTGAGCAAGGCCTGGTCAAGGACCAGCGCCGGACCACGATTCACCTGCAACACCGCCCCTAACTTTTCCAATTCTTCCCGCTTTAGGGCCCAGGGGCCGATGCGGCCCCGCGGTGTAATGAGCAGTTTGGGAAAAAAACTGTCTTCATGGAGATAGATCGGCAAAGGCGTGGTGCGTCGGCCTAAGAACTCGATCAGTCCCCCATAATGGTCCGGGTGACCATGGCTGACCACCAGGGCGTCGGCCTCCGCCGGCGCATGGCTCAGAGCCTCCAGGTTGTTGAAAAAGGGGAGGGGTGAGTTGGCCGTATCCATAACCAGCCGGGTCACCTGACCGTTGCTGGTAAGGGTGATCCAATAAGCCAGACCGTGGGCCGCCACCAGGGGCTTGGGAAGGCGGCCCGGCGCCACCCGCTCCACCAATCCTGGTCGGGAAGTCTCGAAGACGTCATAGAAATTGTCCACCAAAACCTCAACCGTAACCGAGGTCAGGGCCGGCAGTTGCATAGAACCTCCTTTCACTATGAGCGGCTGATGCTCCAAGAGTAGCCTTGACTGCCGCCGCTGTCAAGAAATTTAGGCGGCCGAAAAGAACATCTGTTTCTTTCGAAGTTTTCCTTACCGCCTATAATTTATCGTCCCTTATGTGAGTCCCCGCCGCGCAATAAACTTGCGGCTTTCCTCCGCCAGTAGCAGGACTGCGGCGAAAGGGGCCAGGACCGCCCAGACCCAAAAGGACAAAGGAGCGGTGCCGGAAAAAGCCTGTCCCCAGGGGTGATAGATGATGAACAAACCCATCAGCATCTCGGAAGCAATGCCCACCAGAAGGAAACGATTGGAAAAAAGGCCCACAGGAAAATGCTGGCTGTCCCTAGCTATCATTACAGAAAGAAAGTTGATTTTAACATCCTCTCTTCTTATAATGGGGCAATTTTCATAAAAGGATGTGATTCCAGGTGTATCAGCCTGCTGTGACCATCACTAGAAGAACCTGAAGCCCGGGACACCGTGAGGCCTTGGCATGGCTCTCGCTGCCCTCCAGGCTCACAGGGGCCGGGACGGGTCAACCCGGGATCGGCACAGGTTCAGGTAGTTTGCTTGTTTAACCTCCCTTCTTTCTCGGGTACCTCCCCCAGCCAACCTGTCTCCTTTCCAGCCTGACAATAAGGGTATCAATCCTCAGCCTGACGGCCTGAGCACATACTTGTCCCCGGGGCGGGTCTCTCTCTTTTTCACCAGACCTGCGTGATCTGGACTGCGCCCTTGCTGGCCGTGTTCCGGCGGGACATAAATCTGGGGGGCAGAGGTTTATCCTCTGTGCCTTCCCCCACAGCCTCTTGGAAAGGAAAGCGCCTGAGTTGCGAGTATTACCCCAAAGTGCTGGGCAATTGCCGCTGCTGGTCTTTCTAAGCCAGTGTCTTGTAAGTTTTGTCAGCTTGACGAGGAGGTCCCATGAAAAGAGGTATCTACAGCAAGATCTTGTGTTTCCTGGCGCTTCTGCTGCTCCTGGCTGGCGCTGCCTCCTTGGCGGCGGAGTTTGACCCGGAGCGCTATACCCGCCTCAACGATCACTGGCGGATCACCGGGTACTGGCGCCTGAGGCTAGAATATCTTAACTTTTTTGATCCCAAAAGCCGGGTGGAATTTCGCGACGACTTTGCCTACCCGGCCCTTTTGGGACGGCTGGGGTTAAAAATGGCTTACCCCTGGATCGAAGGACTGGCGGAAGGCCAGGTGAACGGCCTGTGGAACCTGCCCGGCGCTGCCGATGCGTATGGTCCGGGGGCGGTCTATTTCGCCCATCACCGGCGCCATAACCAGGGGCGGGTTTTTTTGCACCAGGGCTATCTGCGGCTCAAACCGCCCTTCCTGCCGGGCCTGGCCCTGCAGGCGGGCCGGTTTGATTATTTCCTGGAGGACGACTTTAAAACGGGGGACCAGGCCATGGACTTCCTCAGAACTATCCGGATTGGCCAGCGCCTGGTGGGGCCCTTCGGCTTTTCGCATGTTTGGCGGGCCTTTGACGGCTTCCTGGCCTCTTATGATGATAACCGGGTGCATCTGACCTTCACCGCCACCCACCCCACCCAGGGGGGCTTCGACATCGACGGCATGGATGAATTGAGCCACGTCGATCTCCTGACCGGGAGCCTGGCAGTGAAAGCCGGGGCGCTGCTCCCCCGGACCGAAATCGCCCTCATCCATGTCACCTACCGGGACGACCGGGGGGTGAGGCCCACCGACAATCGCAGCCTGGCAGGGGTCACCCCTGCCCCTCTGAACCTGGAGCCTTTGCAAATCCACACCCTGGGCGGGCACCTCCTGGGGGTTTACCCGGCCGGCCCCGGAGCCCTGGACGCCCTGTTCTGGTGGGCCTGCCAGTGGGGGCACTGGGGCACCCTGCGCCACCAGGCCCTGGCCTATGCCGTGGAGGGCGGTTACCAGTTTCGCCAGCTTCCCTGGAAGCCCTGGCTGCGTCTGGGCTGGTTCCAGGGTTCTGGCGACCCTGACCCCCGGGACCGCAATCATGAGACCTTTTTTCAAATCCTGCCCACGGCCCGCCTTTATGCCTTTTTTCCCTTCTATAACCTGATGAACAACCGGGACCTGTTTTTCCAGGTTTTTCTCTACCCTTATGCCAGGGGATTTATCCGGGCCGATTACCACTCCCTGTGGTTGGATGAAGGGCAGGATTTCTGGTACCTCGGCGCCGGCGCCACCCGGAGAGACCAAATCTTCGGCTATAGCGGCCGCAATCCCGGCGGCCATCGTAGCCTGGCCCAAGTGGCCGAAATTACCTGCAGGCATCAGCTGGCCAAATACCTCTGGACGGAACTTTACTATGCCCATGCCTTCGGCGGCAAGGCAGTGGACCGCTTGTTTCAGAACCGTCAGGCGGACTTCTTCTTTGTAGAACTAAACCTGAAGTTCTGACCACAGAAGGCCTAGCACCTGAGAGCTGGTGAAGTATCGGCCAGGAATCACAAGATATTATCCGGTGGGGGTCAGGATGGACCCCCACAAGAGACTTTTCCCTAAGGCCCGAAGAGTATGGCTTAAAAGCTCCAGTTCAGGTTAAGGCGGACATTTCGTCCCGGCTGTTCGTTGATCCAGGTAATCCTGGACAAATGGTCGTGATAGCTCTTATCAGTCAGATTGGCCACCATCACGTTCAGACGCAGTTTTTTCCGGAAGGTCACCCCGGCCGACCAGGTAAGGACCGTATAGCCACCGGAAGGACGCTCCAGGGGGGCGACTTTGCCTTGCCGGGCGGCGGTCAAACCCGCCACTTCGGTCCAAAGTTCGCAGTCCGGTTGCACCACTTTGCGATAGCGGCAGCCGTAATTAGCCCGAAAAGCGGGCATATCAGGCAGGTCGGTGGAGGCGGTCTCGTTTTTGCCGCGCACATAGCAAAGACTGGCAAACAAGGCCAGTCCTGCCCCCAGGTCGTACTCCCCTTGAGCCTCCAGACCATAAAGCAAGGCGCGGGCCACATTCTCCCATTGGTCAATTTCCAGACCGCTGGTGGAATCGAACAGGCCGGTGCGGCGTTTGAGGATGTAGTCCGAGATCTCATTGCGGAACAGGCTGACCGCTCCCTGAAATTTGGGATAGTTCGCCTTAAGTCCCAGATCCAGGTTGAAGCTGTATTCCGGTTTCAGATTAGGATTGCCGAGGTCCACCGTGGTCTGGTGTGGCCCGAAGAAATACCGTTCCAGCAGGGTGGGGGCCCGAAAAGCCCGGCCCACATTGGCTGCCAGGTGGAGGTGGGGGGTCAGCCGGTACAACGCCCCCAGACTGGCGCTGACGGCGGTATCATCTTGGATATTGGCTTTTACCGGATGGCCGGGCTCCTCCCCGGCTGCTGAACGGATCCAGTCAAACCGCACCCCAGGAGTCAGGGAAAATTTTTCGGTCAGGTTGATTTCATCCTGGAGGTAAAGCCCCATACCGGTGCGCTCAGCAGCAGGGATCACGCCTGGGAGCGGCTGGGGAAGCCAACCGCCGGGGGTATTTCCCCAGCGATCCCGGTTTGATACCGCGTCTTCCCGGAAAAATTGCAGGCCTGTGATGACGCGGTGTCGCTTACCCCAGGTAAAGGTGGCTTGAGGCTGAAAATTCCAGGTGTTTAGGTTCAGAAAGACCTCCAGGTGAACCATCGGCGGCGTCGGATTGAGGATGACCATATGGCGTTGATGGCGCTGAAAGGCGGCGTCGATTTTAATCTCGGGGCAAAACTCGGAAAGCTCATAGCGCCGGTAAGTCCCCTGGGTCATGACGTGAACTTCGCCGTCAAAATGACTGTCTGTGGCAGTGCGGTTGGGCACCCCGATATTCGCTGCCGTCCCCCAGGCGGATAAGGTCAGGTCGCTCTGGGGCCAGTTGATATTGCCGCCGCCGCTGAGGGTATAACCCCGGTAAAAACTATGAAACAGCTTGCCGCTGGGAGTATTGATATTGCCGGTATTACGATAAACACTGTTGAAAAAGAGATTTACCCGGTCGTAGCCGGCCTGGAGAGCCGTAGTGTTCTCCAGGCCGCCATTGGCGCTATTGACCCCGCCTGCCAGGGAAAATTGGGCGCGGCCCCCCGCCCGGCTCTCAAGTTTCGCCTTCCGGGTAATGATGTTGATCACCCCCCCCAGGGCATCCGAGCCATACAACACCGAGCCTGGACCTCGCACCACTTCAATCCTCTGAATCTGGTCGGGGTCGATGGATAAGCGGTGATCGCCGCCGCCCCGCTGTTCCGACAGCCGGATACCGTCCACCAACACCAACACCCGGTCATCAAACAGCCCCCGAATCATGGGACGCACAATGTTGGGCCCGGTGGTGGAGGCATCCAGGCCGGCCTCCCGTTTCAAGATGTCCGACATGGAAATGGGCAGCTCCCGTTCAATCTGACGGCGCTGGATGACATTGACCGGCAGCGACGTGTCAAACACCGGGGTTTCAGTGCGGGTGGCGGTGACCACCACGGCGTCAAGTTGAAACGTCCCGTTCTTTTCTGGTGCCGCCGCTTCGGCTTCGGCTTTCTCCCGGCGGTCACCTCCGATAACCGGGGCTTCTGACTGGGCCAGAGCAGGGGGGCGGGGTGGGCAGGCCAGCGGTTCTTCTCTGAGGTTCCAGCCAGCGGCCGCCTGATACTCGGCCGTCCAGCCGATGCCCCCTCCTGCCACGGCCAGGCCCAGAACCAAGAGGCTCATGACTAGGGCGCACGACATAAATCCTCCTTGTGAGCAAAGACAGGAGTACACTCCTGCCAGACGAAGCAGTCTTTAAGGTTTTTCTGGAACTAGGTGTCAGGTTAGGGGGGAATCGGGTGGGGCGCGTGATGGCAGCAGCAAATAATGACAGGAGAAGAAAATGGTGGCGGTTTCGGGTGGGCTGACATCACGCCCCCCTGGGGACACCGGCAAGATGGTCGGTGAGGAGGTCAGAGCAAGTTTGACCAGACCTAAAGCGGCCTGGCACAGGGGGCAGGTGGAACGATCATGATGATGATGGTGAGAGTCTCCGGGGGCAGGGGGGGCTGAAATAAGGCCCGCCTCGGAGAGCTCCTGTGCCCTGCCGGGGAGGCAGGCACCACCGGGCACCTGTGAGGCTAAGTCCCACTGATGGACCAGGGGGAGCAGCAGATAGGCGAGAAACGTCAGCAGACACCAAAAAGATTGCCGACGCGGCCTTGCGGAACCACCAGGGTTCATGATAGCTGGGTATTTTTCTGATTTTTCCTTTATCAACTGAAAACCG
>DYLF01000013.1:38180-44820 GCA_020722205.1 Desulfobacca acetoxidans | reverse complement strand
GCTTTTACTCTTATATTGATGCGAATTTTCAGAGTCGCTTGCAGCCCGGGAAAAAGTCGGTGTTTATCCTCACCCAAGCTTCGCCGGATGAAACAGAGTACCAGAACATCTATCCCCGCGTTGAAATCTGGCTGAAATTCTTTGGTTTCACTGAAAATTATCTTCTGCGCGCCAGCGGGGTGCGGGATATGGAGGAGGTTGACAATAAACCAGAAGTTTTGCGGCAGGCGGAGGAGATAGGGCGGCAGATAGTGGGAGGGGAGCAGTAAGCAATGTAGGTCTCGTGGCTGCTTTTAAAATTAATTTCGACGATATCCTAGACATATGACTGGGGCCAGGTTTTTATGGATTGGTGGCTGTTGGCCGGGGTGCCGGTAACGTCTTTTATGGTGGCTTTGTCCGGGGCCATGATGCCGGGACCGCTATTGACCCTGACGGTGGGGGAGGCGGCCCGGCGGGGGTTTTGGGCGGGGCCGTTGATTATAGTGGGGCATGCGCTGCTGGAAGGGGGGCTGGTGTTATTGTTGTTGGCGGGAGTAGGCATTTGGCTCAACCGTCCCCTGATATTAGGCCTGGTGGGGATTACCGGGGCCGGGTTTTTGGGGTGGATGGGGTTAGGACTTCTCAAGGCCTCCCGTTTCAGCCGGCTGGAATTTGACACGGAGAAGCAGCCCGGCTTGAATCCGGTATTGGCGGGCATCCTCATGAGTCTGGCCAACCCCTATTGGCTCATCTGGTGGCTCACCATCGGCTTGGGCTATGTACTCTTTGCTTACAAATATGGCATGGGGGGAGTGGTATTATTTTTCGTGGGGCATATTGCGGCGGATTTTGCCTGGTACACGCTGGTCTCGGCAGCGGTGGGGCAAGGTCGTGGGTTTTTATCCGACAAGGTATATCGCGGCTTTCTGGCCGGCTGTGGGGTATTTTTGGTGGGTTTTGGCGGCTACTTCGGTCTGCAGGGTGTGAAATTTCTGTTGTCTTCCTGAGCAGGGGGGGCGGAGCGGGAAGGGGAGAGGTCTGCTACTGGTCCAGGCTGACCATGAAACGGGGCTGAGGGATGGAGAAAATCAAAATGATCCAGAGGGGGCTGGTGGTGGGCCTCCTGCAAGTGAACTGTTATATCCTGGGTGATGAAGAGAGCAAAGAAGCGGTGGTCATTGACCCCGGCGGCGATGAGGAAGAGATTCTGGAGGTTTTGCGCCACGATGACCTAAAGCTGGCGAAGATCATCAACACGCATGGTCACTTTGACCATGTGGACGCCAATCAACCTCTGAAGGAGGCCACCGGTGCCCAGATAGCCATCCATGAGTTGGACGCGCATATGTTGAGCAAGCCTTCCCAGGAGGCGCTTTTTTTCACGGGCAATCGTTTGCGGCTGTCCCAGGCGGATATTCTCCTGAAGGAAGGCGACATTATCACCTTCGGCAAATACCGGCTCAAGGTACTGCATACACCGGGTCATACAAGGGGGGGTATTTCCCTGGTGCTGGAGAACCATCCCCTGGTGTATGTGGGGGACACCTTGTTTGCCGGCTCTATCGGGCGGACGGATTTTCCCGGGGGGTCCCTGGAGGTACTGCTGAAGAGTGTGCGGGAAAAACTTTTCCCTTTGGGGGACCATTATGTGGTTTATCCGGGGCATATGCAGGTAACCACGATCGGTCAGGAGAGGAAGTATAACCCGTTTTTTTAGTTTTAGGGGTGAGGGGAGAGGAAATTGAAGGAAGATCAGGAGTAAGCAACTTTTGGCTTTGGGTATCAAGCGGTGGGTTTGGGGAGAGGCTGTGGTTGGAGATGGTTTTTAAAGGGAAGCGGCTATTATTGGGGGTAAGCGGGGGGATTGCGGCCTATAAGGCGGCGGAGTTGGCCCGTCGTCTGGTGGTGGCCGGGGCCGGGGTAAAGGTGGTGATGACCAGAAGCGGGCAAGAGTTTGTCACCCCGTTGACGTTTCAGGCTCTGACCGGACAGAGTGTGGCCGGCAGCCTGTTTGGCCCGGGGGCCCAGCCGTTGGAACATGTCACTCTGGGGCAGGAGGTGGATGCCATCGTGCTGGCGCCGGCCACCGCCAATCTCATCGGCAAAATGGCGGCCGGCATCGGGGATGACCTGCTTACCACTGTGCTGTTGGCGGCCAGCCGGCCGGTTTTGGTCTGTCCGGCCATGAACTCGCAGATGTGGCGCCAGGTGGTGGTGCAAGAAAATATTGGGCGGCTGAAGGCCCGAGGGCTGACGGTGATGGAACCGGAGGTGGGGGCGTTGGCCTGCGGAGATGAGGGGCCGGGCCGGCTGCCGGAAGTCGAGAGGATCATGGAAGCCTTGGCCAAGCTGGTAACTTGCCAGGACCTGACCGGGCAGCGGATTCTGGTGACTGCGGGCCCGACGCATGAAGACCTGGACCCGGTGCGTTTGATAACCAACCGGTCCAGCGGCAAGATGGGCTATGCCTTGGCGAGGGCAGCCTGGCGGCGGGGGGCGGAGGTCTGTTTGGTGAGCGGGCCTACAGCCTTGGCGGCGCCTTATGGGGTTGAACTGGTCATGGTGCGTTCGGCCCAGGAGATGTTGGCGACACTGCGCCAGAGGTTTCCGGCCGCGTCGGCCTTATTGATGGCCGCGGCGGTGAGCGATTACCGGCCGGAGAGCCTGGCGGTGCAGAAGATCAAGCGGGGCGCGGAGGCGCAGCAGTTCCAACTGGTGCAGAATCCAGATATCTTGAAGGAGTTGCGGTCTCTAAAGACAAACCAGATGGTGGTGGGGTTTGCGGCTGAAACCCAGGATTTGGTGGCCGCCGGGCGGCGGAAGCTAAAGGACAAAGATTTGGATCTGATTGTGGCCAACGAAGTGGGGCGGCCGGATGCCGGGTTTGCGGTGGACACCAATGAAGTTACTCTGATTACCAGAGAAGGGGATATACTGCCGCTGCCGCTGCTCAGCAAAGAAGAGGTGGCACAGAAAATAATGGATTGGCTGGCCCAGAAATTGGCACCGGCAAAGTAATCGAATAGCCGAATATTTTTCAGCCAAAGGATTCTTTCTACCCTCTCGTTGCTGAAAACCTAGGCAGGATGCCTGAGCCACCGGGTGGGTGAGGGCTAGGCAATATATACTTATTTTCTGAAAAGGTCTTGGTGGTTGGAAAATCCCTTACACGAACTGGGTCATCTGGTAAGGCAATTAAAAGAGTGGCTCTTGTTTCAAGGCCGGTTAGGGTGGCTGGGCAGGCCGGCGCATGAGCCGTTGGCTCAGGCGGGAGCCGAGGCCGGGGGAGAAGAACCTCCTGGTTTAGCGGAGGTGCGGGCCGAGTTGGGGGACTGCCGGCGCTGCAAGCTGGCCCGCACCCGCACCAATCTGGTTTTTGGGGAAGGGGCTCCCCGGGCCCGCCTGATGTTTATAGGAGAGGGGCCGGGGGCGGAGGAGGATGCCCAGGGCCTACCCTTTGTGGGGGCGGCGGGTCAGCTCTTGAACAAATTGTTAGAGAAACTGGGCTTAAAAAGGAATGAGGTATATATCGCCAATGTGGTGAAGTGTCGCCCGCCAGGCAACCGGGAGCCGGAAAGCGATGAGATCACGCAGTGCCTGCCGTTTTTAAAGAAACAGATCGAGAGCATTCGTCCCCAGGTGATAGTGACCTTGGGGCGAGTGGCCAGCCAAGCCCTGTTGGGCACCCAGAGGCCGCTGACCAAACTCAGGGGCCGGTGGCAGCGGTATCAGGGGATTCTGGTGATGCCCACTTTCCACCCTTCATATTTGTTGCGTTTTCCCCGGGAACGGCACAAGACCTGGGATGACATGCAGCAGGTGATGGAGGTGTTGGGGAAGGAGGTGAGCCGGGAGGCCTAGACAAATAGGTGGGAATTATGGGAAATTCACGAGTTTAGAGGTTGACAGTGAGAGGTACAGGGATGGAATTAAGGGTGGTAGAGAGTATTGGTGTTGGTTGACATCTGGGGGCTGAACACGTCATAGGATATGTATGCAGAATTACAGACACAAATGGTTTGTTTTAGTTGTGCTTTTGGTTATCGCCGGCGGGTTGGGGGGGGCTGAGCCGGTAAAACCGATTTATGTCCTGCCGGCGACCGGGTCCATTAACCCGGGGCTGGCGGATTTTGTGGTGGAGGGCATCCGGGCGGCGGAAAAAGGGAAAGCCGGGGCCTTGGTGATGCAACTGGATACTCCGGGGGGCCTGGAATCTTCCATGCGGGTAATAGGCCAAGCCATTGTCAACGCCAAGGTGCCGGTGATCGTGTATGTTTCTCCCAAGGGGGCACGGGCCGCCTCGGCCGGGGTGCTCATCACGATGGCCGCGCATGTGGCTGCCATGGCCCCCGGCACCAATATCGGTGCGGCCCATCCGGTAGGGGTGGGGGGGGCCAAGATCGACAAGGTGATGAGCGACAAACTGGTCAACGATATGGTGGCGCATGGCCGCGCCCTGGCGTTGGAGCGGGGTCGCAATGCCGACTGGGTGGAGAAGGCCATCCGCAAGAGTGTGTCGATTGATGCGGCGGAGGCCCTGCGACTCCGGGTGATAGACGTGATAGCTGAGGATTTGGGGGAACTTCTCCAGAAAGTGAATAACCTGGAAGTCAAAGTGGGCGGGAAAAAGGTGGTTTTGAAGACGTTAGGAGTGCCGGTCAAAGAAATTGCCGAGGGTTGGCGGACCAAGATTTTGAAGCATATTGCGGATCCCAACGTTGCCTTTATCCTGATGCTGTTGGGGATGGCGGGAATTTATTTTGAGCTGGCTCACCCGGGGGTGGTTTTACCGGGGGTAATTGGGGCGTTGTGCCTGCTGTTGGCTTTTTTTGCCTTTCAGACCCTGCCCATCAATTTTATCGGCTTGCTGCTGATATTGCTGGCGTTTATCTTTTTCATCCTGGAATTCAAGGTGGCCAGCTATGGGTTGCTGTCGCTGGCCGGGGTGATTGCGCTCTTTTTGGGGTCGATGATGCTGTTTCGAGGAGACGAGACAGGTATGGATATCGCCTGGACGGTCCTGATTCCGGCAGTGCTGACCATTTCGCTGTTTTTTATCGGGGTGGCGGGGTTGGTTTTCAGGAGCCATCTTCGTCGCGCCATCACCGGCAGCGCCGGTCTGGTAGGGGAAAAAGGGGTGGCGTATACGGCACTGACGCCCGAAGGGCAGGTTTTTGTGCATGGGGAATACTGGCGGGCCAGAAGTGAAGAACCCATCGCCGCGGGGGAGGCGGTGGAGGTGGTGCAGGTGGAGGACCTGAAGCTATTGGTGAGGAAGGTGAGAGGGGGATGAGGTTATAAGGCTTTTGGGGTGAGTCAACCAAGAAGTCAGATAACATTTTTTCGGCTCACGTCCGGAGGTTTATTTATTGAGCAAGGAGGTTGGCATGACCCAGTTATTATCCAGTTCTCTTTTGTGGATTGTGATCCTGGTGGGCATCTTTCTGTTCAGCGCCATCAAGATTCTGAGCGAGTATGAACGGGGGGTGATCTTTCGGTTGGGGCGGGCCCTCAGATATGCCAAAGGTCCGGGCATCATCATTCTCATTCCCATGGTGGACCGCATGGTCAAGGTCAATCTGCAACTGGTGACCTATGATGTGCCCAGCCAGGACGTCATCACCCGGGACAACGTCTCGGTGAAGGTCAATGCGGTGGTGTATTTTCGGGTGATAGACCCCATCAAGGCCGTCATTGAGGTCAGGGATTACTATGTAGCCACCCAGCAACTGGCCCAGACCACTTTGCGCAGTGTCTGCGGTCAGGTGGAGCTGGACGATCTGTTGTCGGAGCGGGAGAAGGTTAATGCCCAGTTGGCTGATATTCTGGATAAACATACGGACCCCTGGGGTATCAAAGTGACATTGGTGGAAGTGAAAGCCATTGACCTCCCCATAGAGATGCAGCGGGCCATGGCCAAGCAGGCGGAGGCGGAACGGGAGCGGCGGGCCAAAGTGATCAACGCCGAAGGGGAATATCAGGCGGCCGCCAAGATGGCGGATGCCGCCCGGGTGTTGGCCCAGGAGCCCATGTCCCTGCAACTGCGCTACCTTCAGACCCTGCGGGAGATTGCGGCGGAGAAGAATTCCACCACGCTCTTCCCCATCCCCATAGACCTGGTGAAACCCTTTATCAAGATGTATGAGAGACTTGAGGAGATGGAGGAGAAGAAATCTTAAAGCCGGCCTTGTCTCTGGTGAGGCAAGAAATTGCTCTGCCGGGGGCGGGGGCGCCGCATGTCTCCCTTTGGCCTTTTTCCCCCGCAAGTTGTTTGGCTCGGGGAGAGTTGGCAAGAGGAACTTTTCGGAACAGGAGAATAACCATGGGTAAGAAAGAACGACAGGACAGACGAGAAAAACCCCTGGAGAAGATGACGGCCACGGAGTTGCGCAAGTACGCCCTGGAGTTGGGAGAGATAACCGGGGTGCACGGTATGAACAAGGAAGAGTTGCTGGCCGCCATTAAGAAGGTGAAAGGGATTGTGGAGGAAGGCAAAAAAGCCGTCAAGGCGGTGAATGTGAGGGAGTTAAAAGAGCAGATCAAGGAAATGCGGCAGAAGAAGCTGGCGGCCAGAGAAGCCGGGGCGTCTCGGAAAGAGCTGGATATTCTGCGGCGGCGGATCAGCCGGTTGAAAAAACGCACTCGGGCTGCGGCCTGA
>DYLF01000013.1:0-38080 GCA_020722205.1 Desulfobacca acetoxidans | reverse complement strand
TATTCTGCGGCGGCGGATCAGCCGGTTGAAAAAACGCACTCGGGCTGCGGCCTGAAATAACAGAAGGTAGAACAAACCCAGGAAAAGGATTTGGCTGCTGCCTAAGGGATATTATTCTCTTAAACCCGCCAGATTTTTGAGAGCAGGGTTTTCCACCGCCTGCCGAGCAGTGAGCAGGAAGAAAAAGTGGTATTACTCGGTGGGAGGGTTGACCGATTTCTGGTTAATACCCGTGGGTTACAGATTTATTTTCTTATAGAGTGGTGACATTTCCCTCAGTTTTTGGACGATAGGCGGCAGAACGTCCAGGACCTTGTCCACATCCGCCTCGGTATTGTCCCGCCCGAAGCTGAAAAGGAGGGTGCCCTGGGCGGTGGCAAAGTCCAGGCCGGTGGCGATGAGGACGTGGGAGGCCCTGAGCGAGCCGGAGGCACAGGCTGAGCGCGTGGCAACGCAGATGCCTTCTTCGTCCAGCATCAGCATCAGGCTTTCGCCCTCGACGTATTTGATGGAGACGGAGACCAGATGGGGCAGGCACTGATTAGGGTGGCCGTTAATCTGGATGTCCGGAATCCGCTCCCACAGTCCTCTGGTCAGGCGCTCTTTTAGGGCTTGAAGGTGCGGCAGGCGGGCGGGCATTTCGAGGCGGGCCAGGTCGGCGGCCACTCCCAGGCCGACGAGGCCGATGAGGTTTTCGGTGCCGGCCCGGCGCTTGTTTTCCTGCATGCCGCCGTCCAACAAGGGCCAAACCGGGGTGCCTTTCTTGATGTAAAGGGCTCCCACCCCGGGGGGGCCATAAAAGATATTAGCCGCCAGAGAGAGGAGATTCACCCCCAGGTCTTTGACGTCGACCGGGATCACCCCAACTGCGTCCACTGCGTCGGTATGGAATACCACCTGGTGTTTTTGGGCGATCTTGGCGATGTCCCTGATGGGTTCAATGGTGCCGATCTCGTTGTTGGCCAGCATGAGGCTGATGAGGATGGTATCCTGGGTGATGGCCTTTTCCACTGCGGCCGGATCCACCAGGCCGTAATTATCCACATCCAGAGAGGTGACCTGATAGTCCAGGAGGCGCAGAGTTCGTAGGGAGTTGAGGACGGACTTATGTTCGATGTTGGAGGTGATGATACGGCGGCCCCGCTCCCGCAAGGCGATAGCCACCCCTTTGATGGCATGGTTGACCGACTCAGTGCCGCCCGAGGTAAAGACGATCTCGTTGGGGTCGGCGTTAATGAGGTCGGCCACCTGGAGCCGGGCCTGTTCCAGGACCTGGCCGGCCTGCTGGCCGAGGGAATAATCAGCCACCGGGTTGCCGTAGATGGTGTTGATATGCTGGATCATAGCCTCTTTCACCTTGGGGTGCAGAGGGGTGGCGGCGAGATGGTCCAAATAGATGGTTTTCATGGCGGGGTCCTGGATAATTAGGCCGGGGGGCTTAGTGATCATGTTCGTGGGGTATTTCGCTGCCGCAGAAGACACAGAAGGGGGATTCTTCTTCGATTTTTTTCTGACAATATGGGCAGTAGCAGCCTTCCGGGCCTGAGCCTTTGAGGTGGGCTTGGCGGTCCCAATCCAGGTCCTTGATTTTACCGGTCTTGCGGTCCAGGTAGTTTTTTATGGCGGAGTGCAGGGCGTCGGCTCCCAGGTTGGAGCAGTGCAGCTTGTTTTTGGGCAGATTTCCCAAGGCTTCGGCCACGTCCTGATTGGTGATCTTCATGGCCTCCTCCAGGGTCTTACCTTTGGCCATTTCGGTAATCATGCTGGACACCGCGATGGCCGCCCCGCAGCCGAAGGTCTTGAATTTGATATCCTCGATGCGATTGTCTTTCACTTTGATGAAGATATTCATCATGTCGCCACAGACGGGGTTGCCGACTTCGCCGATCCCGTCGGCATCAGCGAGTTCTCCCACGTTGCGGGGGTTTTTAAAATGGTCCATGACGATTTGGGAATACATGGTGTCTCCTTCACAAAATAATGTGAAAATAATATAGGTCTTTATGGGTATAAGTCAAGGGAAGGGAAGTTGAAAGACTAATTATTTTCAGGAGGAATGTAAGGTAAGTTCAGGTCTGTAGGGGTCAGCCTGTCTGGGCAGGAGCTGGCGGCTGGTGTTGCCGGGGGAAATTGGACAGATGGGAAAAAGATCGGTTTGGGCTCAAGAGGACAACACTTCGGCCAGGAGCTGGCTCAATTGCTGGAGTTTGTAAGGTTTGACGAGGACGCCGTCGAACCCATAGTTGTTAAAATCAGCCATGACCGGGTCATCGGAATAGCCGCTGGACACCAAGGCCTTGACGGAGGGATTGAGCCGGCGCATCACTCTGACAGCGTCTTTGCCGCCCATGCCTCCGGGGATGGTCAGGTCCAGGATGACCGCCCGAAATGGTTGGCCATCGCCCATGGCTCGTTCAAAAAGGCTGATGGCTTCCTCACCATGCCGGGCAAACTGCACTTCATAATTTAGCTTAGTCAGCATCTTTCCGAGGACCTGTCGCACCATGTCATCGTCATCCATGATGAGGATCCTGCCTTCTCCCAGGAGCGTCTCCGGGGGGGCTTTGCCGCTGTCCGGCACTTTACCTGGCACTGCCGGCAGAAAGATGGTGAAGCGGGTTCCCACCCCCGGCTGCGACTCCACGGCAATATGGCCCTGGTGATTCTTGATAATGGCATAGGCAGTGGCCAGACCCAGGCCGCTACCTTCTTTTTTGGTGGTAAAGTAGGGATCAAAAATCTTGTCAAGATATTTTTCGGGTATGCCGACTCCCTGGTCGGTGACGGAGAACTTGACATATTTGCCTGGCGGCAGAGGTGAGGTGGAACCTGGCTCCAGGGTGACATTTTCCGCCTGTAGGGAAATAATTCCGCCCTCGGGCATGGCCTGGTCGGCGTTGAGGAGGAGATTGTTGATGACCTGGGTGAGCTGACCTTCGTCCACTTCCACCGGCCAGAGCTCCCTGTCCAGGGAAAACTGGCAGCTCGTTCGGGAGCCGCTTAAGGTGAACCCTGCCGCCTCTTTTAAGATGGTGTCCAAGGCGGCGATTTTTCTGATGGGTCGGCCGCCTTTGGCGAAGGTCAACAACTGCCGAGCGAGGCCCTGGGCCCGGGCACAAGCTTTCTCCGCCTCCCGGAGTCTTTCCTGGCCAGCGGCGGAAATCTCCGCGGTCATCATGGCCAGGCTGAGGTTGCCCAGAATAGCAGTCAGGATGTTGTTGAAGTCATGAGCGATGCCGCCGGCCAGCACCCCCAGGGACTCCAGCTTACTGAGGCGCAGGCGCTCTTCCTCGCTCTTGCGGCGCTCCGAGATGTCCCGGAAGATGCTCTGGACCACCGTCCGGACACCGTAGGTGATCAGCCCCCCGCTGATTTCCACCGGTATGTGCCGGCCGTCTTTGGTGAGTACCCAGCCAAGGCTCAGATTACCGGAGCCTTGCCGGACAATTTCTTGAAAGGTGGTTATGGTTCTCTCCAAGGCCTCCGGGGGATGGATCTGAGTATAATGCATGTCGATCAACTCATCCCGGGAATACCCCAGGAGACTCTGGATCTTTTTATTGGCGTCCAACAGGTTGCCCTGTAGGTCGGCGATCAGGATGCCGTCGCCGGCGTCCGCGAAGAGGCGGCGGTATTGCTCTTCCCTTTGCCGCAGCTCCTCGAGATAATTCCGTTCGCTTGTCCTGAGACGGGCGGTGGCCTCGATGCTCATGTCCCAGCCGAGGAGCAGCCCCAGGAGCGCCAGGCAGAGGATGAGGGTGGTGCCGATGCCCATCAGGCGGGAGACAGCTATGGAGGCCATCGGCCCCAGGTGCACCAGGGACCAGCCTTGATATGGAAAAGAGTAACGATGAATGAGAAAACGTTGGCCCTGGAAAACAATCTGGCTCCCTTCGGCCGGTTCGCTATCCAGGATGGCAGGGAAAGGACCGGCGCCGAACTGTCGGGTCAATGCCACCTGACGGCTCACTTCCGGAAATAAAGGCCAGAGGCTTTTTAAAACCAGATCTTCTTGATTGCTCAAGAAGACCACCCCTTGAGGATCGATAAGAAAGTAGAGGCAACCCTCATGAAAGAGGGGCTCCGGGACGGCCAGGGGGCGCTTGAGCACCGCCACCCCCAGGACGTTGCCGTGCGGTCCCCACACTGGATAGCTGGAGTAATAGCCCCGTTCCCTGGAGGTGGGCCCCAAGGCCAGGTATCTGTCCGGCGAGCCGGCTTCGGCCATCTGAAAATAGTGCCGGTCGGCGTAAGATTGACCGACAAAACTGTCGGGCTGGCCGCGGTTGGAAGAAGCAATAGTAAAGCCCTTAAGGTCCAGGAGGTAGCATACGGACAAGGGCAGCACCTGGCTGAAACGGTCCAGGAGGGTGTTAACGTGTTCCAGCTCCTGACGGCCTCCACCGGTTAAGGCCCGCTTGATTTCGGAGGAGCCGGCCAAGGCCTGAACCAGTTGGTCTGCTTCCCTCATTTTTTCCATCAGCACCTGACGGATAATCCTGATGTGATGGTCGTAATCCTGGTGCAATTGCCGCTGCGTCTCCTGCCCCCACTTCTGGGTAATCAGCCAGCCCATGGAGAGGATGAGCAAAAGCAAGCCGGAGCCGCCCCAAAGAAGCAGCCGGCGGACATTGCGGGTATGGCGGTCCGCCTCCCGGTCCAGGGTGGACTGACGGAACAGCCCTAGCCAGAAAGTAAGGAGAACAGCCAAAAAGCTACGCCCCACCTGGAGAGGGAAGCCGGTGAGGGCCGAAAAAGTGTTGGCACTGAGCCAGGAAGCGGGAAAAAGCGGCGCCGGGGGGAGCACCAGGCCGGTGGCCAGGCCGTAGCAAATCATGGTCAAACCGGCAGCCCGCAGGAGGAGGTTGGTGTTACTTTGCCAGGAGGCAGCCCGATAAAGGGTCAGGCCGGCCCAACAGCCGCCTGCCAGACCCAGGAAATAGCGGGAGGTGGCCGCCAGGCCGGGCCAACCGGCGAATCCTCCGGAGATTGAGAGGGCCGCCAACACTGCCAGAAGCCAGCGCCCCACTCTGGGGGAAGTATCAGGTACCACTCCGGAGCGGCCGAATTCCACGAGAAAAAGATAGGACAGACTTAACAGGACCAGGCAGGCAGCGTTGAGAAGGGCGGAACCGGCCGAGTGGAGGGACATGGTCTCCAGCAATTCATGGAGGCTGTGAGAGAGGCCGAACCAACCCAACCAATGCCAAGCCAGCAGGCGGTCCGGCCTGCGATGCAGGGTAAGGCAGATGGAGGCCAGGAGGAGAAAAGACAGACTGTAGAGAAAACGAAGATAATCAGATTGAGTCTGTAAAAATTCCGCCATGCTTGTGGTCTTTTCCTGGTGGCTAGCTAGGAAGATTTTGGTTTATCCACCCTGCTGCTTGCTGCAAATCGGGGGGGGCAGGGCGGCCAGTCGGTCACGGCAAAGTTTTGATTTATTAGTTACCATATAGACAAACTTTGGGATAGATGGGCAGAGAAATTTTTTTCCTGACCCTACTTTAATTCGGCATTTTGCCTTTTTTTATTAAGAACCGGCGGGTTACTTGGGATAAACCTTGAAATTGCAACTCCGGCGGGAAAATAGTATTTTAAAGGCGCATAGGTTTGCGCACCAATTTTCATTATCGTCCAGCGGGTATTTTTTTCTGCTTTTATGGGGATTAGGGTAAGGGGGTAAGGGGGTTGATTAGTTGGAGGTGCGGATTATGAGCTGGCGACGGCTTACGGTTTACGGTTTACGGCTCAGGGCGTTTCTGGTGATTGGCCTGGGATGGCTTTTGCTGGTTGGAGTTTCATCGGCTGCAGGCGGGTCGGCCCGCATCCCGGTGGCGGCCAGCATTCTTCCCCTGGGGGATTTTTGTCAAAAGATCGGGGGAGAACGGGTAAGGGTGCAGGTGCTCATCCCCCCGGGGGCCAGCCCCCATGTTTTTGAACCAACCCCTTCTGCGGTGGCGCAGGCCTTGGCTGCCCGTCTCTTCGTTTACGTGGGGGGTGGCTTGGACCCCTGGGCCGAAAGGCTCTTGAAGAGTCAGGCGGCTAAGAATCTGAGGGGGGTGGAAGCAGTGTGGGGTTTGGAATTGATCCAGGGGGTGGAAGAGCAGAACCATCAGCACCGTGACCCGGGTGGGGTTGGGAAGAGTTATTTAGAGCACGAGGAGCATCATATGGGAGGCAACCCGCACGTGTGGCTGGACCCGGTTTTGGTGCAGGATATCTGTCGCCGGGTGGGGCAAGCCCTGATGGAATTGGACCCCTTGCATCGGCAGGTTTATGAGGCCAATCTGGCGGCTTATGTGAAGGAATTGGAAAAATTACATCAGGAGATTAGTGCCCAGGTGCAAACCTTCCGGCGGCGGGAATATGTCTGTTTTCATCCGGCCTTTGCCTACTTTGCCCGGCGTTATCACTTGCGGGAGGCAGGGGTGATTGAACTTTCTCCGGGTCGGGAACCTACGCCCCGGCAGATACAAAGGATTGTGCAAGCCATCCGCTTCTCAGGGGTGAAGGCGGTATTTGCCGAACCTCAGCTCAATCCCAGAGTGGCGGAGGTGATAGCCAAGGAAGCCGGAGCTAAAGTGGTGCTGCTGGATCCACTGGGAGGGGTCCCGCCGTATGGGGGGGACTATCTGGCCCTGATGCGCCACAACCTGAGCAATATGCTTGAGGCGATGCGATAATAAGGCAAAGGCCAAGAGGGAAGAGGCCAGAGGTTTGAGACTTGACGGAGACGGTGGTTATTAAGATCAGGCATCTGGATGTAAATTATAACCGGGTGCCCATTCTGGAGGACATCACTCTGGACATTCAGGAGGGGCACTTTGTGGGGGTGCTGGGTCCCAACGGGGCCGGCAAAAGCACCCTGTTGAAAGTCATTCTGGGATTGGTGAAGCCCAGTGCGGGGGGGATTTTGGTGTTCGGCGAAACTCCGTGGCAGCTGCGGCGTCAAGGGCGCCGAGTGGGTTATCTGCCGCAACGTCCGCTGAGCAACCCCCACTTTCCGGTGTCTGTTCTGGAGGTGGTGCTCATGGGCCGGTATGGAGTGATGGGGATGCTTTCACGTCCGAGTCGCCGTGACCGACAGATTGCCTGGGACAACCTGGCCCGGTTGGGCATGGCGCATTTGGCCCACCGGCCCATTGGGGAGTTGTCTGGCGGCGAACAGCAGCGGGTCTTTATCGCCCGCGCCCTCTCGGTGGAACCTCGCCTGTTGCTGTTGGATGAGCCCATGGTGTCCCTGGACGCCTGCCTGCAAGACGAACTCTATGAATTAATCCAGCGACTAAAAGAAGAATTGCAGTTGACGGTGATAATGGTTTCCCATGACATCGGGGCGGTGGTTACGCATGTGGATGATATTGTCTGTCTGAACCGTCGGGTGCATGTGCATCAGCCCCCTCCCATCGGTCGGTTGGCTCTCGAGAGCACCTTCGGCTGCAGCGTGGAATACCTTTTTCATGGGGAAATTCCCCATCGGGTGGTGCGGAGCCATGATATGTGAGGTGCTGGGACTGGGTTTTTTCCAGAGGGCCTTGGTGGCCGGCCTGCTGTTAAGCTGTCTCGGCGGTCTGCTTTCGGTCTTTATCATCCTGCGGAGGCTGGCCTTCATCGGGGTGGGCATTTCTCATTCGGCGTTCGGCGGGGTGGCCCTGGGATTTTTAATGGGCGTTGACCCGCTTTTCACCGGGGTAGGGTTTTCGGTGCTGGTGGCGTTGGCCATTGAATGGACGTCCCGCCGAGGGCGATTAGAGGAGGACGCGGCCATCGGCATCTTTTTTGCCGCCTCCATGGCCCTGGGGGTGATTTTTATACATTTATCGAGAACATATAATGTGGACGTCTTTGGTTTCCTCTTCGGCAACATCCTGGCCATCGGGGAAAGACAACTGGTGCAAATCTTCTTGGTCACCTTTGTCGTCCTGGCAGCGCTAGCCGCCTTTTTCAAAGAACTGGTGTTTATGAGCTTTGATGAGGAGATGGCCTGGGTCAGCGGGGTGCCGGTCACGGCCTTGCGTTGTCTTTTTTTGGTTCTCATGGCGCTGGTAATTGTGGTTTCCATCTATCTAGTGGGCATTATTTTGGTGTCTGCCTTGTTGGTGATACCCGGCGCGGTGGGACGCAATTTTACTCAGCGCATCGGGTGCATGACGATGGTCTCGGCCGCCGCCGCCATGATCTCCACCCTGGGCGGTCTGGGGATATCCTATGCTGTCGATTGGCCATCCGGGGCCACGGTGGTGTTGCTGTTGTCCCTGGTTTTTTTGGCTTCCCAACTATGGGGGGGGCGAGCAGTGAGCCGTAAGCCGTGACCCCGGAGCTTTGGCCGTCATGCCGTCAGGCGACGGTCGGGCGCCGCCGTTTTTTGATGCTGGCGTGTTTGGGGGCTTTTATGGCCACCATCGACACCAGCATCGTCAATATCGCCCTGCCTGCCATAGGCTATGATTTTCACAGCAGTCTGGAAAACATATCCTGGGTGGTGGTGGTTTACCTGCTGATCAACGGCTCCATGCTCATCACCAGCGGGCGCTTGGGGGATCTCCTGCCCACCGGGCGGGTTTTTCTGGCGGGTTTGGTGGTTTTTACCGGGGCGTCGGCATTATGCGGACTGAGTCCGTCTCTTGCCTGGCTGGTGGGCAATCGGGCCTGCCAGGGTTTGGGGGCTGCCTTGATGTTGGGGGTGGCGCCCAGGCTCATTGTGCTGACCTATGCTGATGGGGAACGGGGGATGCCCCTGGGTCTGCTCTCCACCGGCTTTGCCGCCGGCATCAGCGTGGGGGCTCCGTTGGGGGGTCTGCTGACGGCTTATCTGGGTTGGCGGTGGGTGTTTTTTGTCAATCTGCCCCTTTGCGCCTTGGCCCTGATGCTGGGGGCCGGGCCGCTACTGCGGTTCGGCGCCGACACCAGCTGGAGTTGGCGGAGGCTGGACCTGAAGGGCAATGTTCTGCTGGCCGCCTCTTTCCTGTTACTGCTGTTGGCCTTGACGCGTGTCCGTCAGATGGGTGGGGCAGGGCTGGGGGGGGTGCTGTTGTCGGGTGGGGCGGCAATATTGTTTGTGGTTTTGCTTTTTCTGGAGCGTCGGGCAGATCAGCCCCTGCTGCCCCCGGAACTCTGGCGCAGCCGGTCTTTTGTTTTGGGGTCAACGGCTGTAGTGCTGGCTTTTGCCGGCGTGATGGGGGCCTTCTTCTTGCTCCCCTTCCTGTTGGACCAGGTATATCATTATCCGTCGGACCAGGCGGGTTTCTTGCTGGCCATCCTGAGCCTCACCAATGCCACGGTGTCGCCGCTGGGAGGTTTTTTGGCCGACCGCCTGGGCAACCTCCGAATCCTGCGGCTGGGGTCGGTGCTGATACTTCTCGGTCTGGCATCTTTTTTCACCCTCAAACCCGAAAGCACCACTTTTACGCTGGCAGCCAGGCTGGCCCTCACGGGTTTAGGCTTTGGCCTGTTTCAGGCTCCTAATCTTAATGAAATACTTCGCCAGGTTGAACCGGCCCAGATAGGTTTGGCCACCAGCACCAACTCAGCCCTGAAGAATCTGGGGTCGCTTTTGGGGGTAACCCTGATGGTGATGGTGTTTGCGGGTCAACACCATCAGAGATTAAGCCCGGGAGTGTGCCTGGGGTTATCCTGTTTTCAGCAGGCCTTTGCGGTGGCCAGCGGGGTGGCGGCCCTCAATCTGCTTAACAACCTCTGGCCGCGGCGACGGGCGGGTAAGCAGTGAGCCGTAAGCCGAATGTGCTGAGGTGGCTATGGTCTTAGGGTCAGCTTTTCATCTTGACATGACACCGCGGCCTTTGATAAGAACTAATGAAAATTTTCACAATTTCCGGCACCAGGATCAGAAGGAGATTTCTGAAATGAAACAGGTCACCAAGATTCTTTTTCCCATCGATTTGACGGAAAGCGTCGAATCCTTAATGCCGTGGGTCAAGACCTTTGTCAGCAAGTTCGACGCCACCCTTTATGTGATGTATGTAACGCAAGACCTTTCGGATTATTCTTCTTTCTATGTGCCTCACAGCAATATCAAGAAACTCAGCGAAGAAGTCCTGAAAGCGGCGGAAAGCAAGATGGCTGTTTTGGCCAAGGAGGTATTCAGAGGCTTTCCGAAGCTGGAGACACGGGTGGCCATGGGCTCCCCGGCGGAAAAGATCTTGGAACTGGTTAACAAAGAAGGCATTGAGGTAATCGTCATGGGGACCCATGGACGCAAGGGCCTGGAGCGCAGGATCTTCGGAAGTGTCTGCGATAAAGTGGTGCGGAGTTCCCCCATCCCGGTGATCACTCTTCCCCCCGGCAAGGAGTAAGCTGGCAACGCATCTTATCCAGATCGGTGTCTGGAAAAGTTCGATCTGCGAGACGCCGAGAAGCCAAAAAATTTGTTCAAAAGCTGAGGCATGACGAACCCGGAAATTTTGGCCAGACTAGAGGCGAATTTCCACCGTATTAAAAAAATTATCCAGGAAGAGGAGATGTGGGAGCGGGTGCCCGAAGAGTGCCGGGAGTTTTCGGTGGAAAATCTTTGGGCGCTGGTGAAGTTTTCCTATTTCGGCGGTTTTATTGACGTGGGGCAGGTGCGGGAGCTGTTGCTTTTGGAGAGGGGCCAGTTTAGGAGGATCTTGCCGCAGTGGTATGAGGAAGTGCGCCAGAAGGGCTGTTGGCTCTGCTAAGTGGTAGCGGGCGGGGGCGTTTCTGGGCCGGTTGCCCCTTCACCGCCGGGGGTTGGTGCGTGGTGGTGGGCCAGTGTTTGGGGGTGTCTATTTTCATTGACCAGCCGGACAGAAATAGACGGGCAACTCAGGAATTGAAGTCGAGGGCAAAAAATTCGTGCTCCGAGAGGCCGTATTTTTCTGCAATTTCCTTGGGGCGGGCGATAAAAACGACTAGGCCTTGGATTTCTCTCTCCTTGCGCAACGGGGCACAGATCATAAAAAGTTGGGAACCATCCGGCAAAAAAAGCTTGGCTTGGCCGATCCGCCCCTCAGTTAAGGCCTTGGTGACCGCCTTGTATTGGGAGTAATTCTTATTATGATCCCGGGGCGGATAAACGGCCAGGGTCACTCCGTCAAGGTCCAGCACCGCCAGCATAAAGGGACACAGCCGGCACAGTTTGAGTGCTTCGGGGGTATGTTCCTGCAGGGCTTGGTGGATGGCTGAGAAATCTTTTTGTTGCAGGGGAGCTATCAGAACCTGTGAGAGCATCTCAATGCTCCCTTGCACCTCTTTTTTGAAGGCCGCCGCCGCAGGGGACAGGGGCTTTTCCCTGGTCTGACATCCCCCGAGGAGGGCGCCGGCATAAAAGAACAACGACAAATAGACTAAGCCGCGCATAAAGCGGCGTTGTTTCTTCTCATCGTATTTTCCCTTCAAGTTCACTCGGTCCCACCTGTCATCACTCATAGCCCCCACCCCGGTTCCGTGCACACAGGCGAGGACGCCTGCGCCAGCAGTGGGTGGAGAGGGAGAAGAGGTTGCAACTCTGCATAGCATTATATCAGGAAAGACAAATGATAATCCAGAGAGTAAACATCACTCTTTGGATATGAGCGGTCAGGTGGTGGGTATTTTTTCCTTTCGGCAATCAGGAGAAGTTTTTTAATAATTTCTGTGGCCGTGCATTGCCGCCCCGCCCGCAAATTGTTAGACTGCTTTTGTAGGCAAGAGAATTCAGGGGGTTCAGGCCATGGCCGAAATCACCGCGAGGGGCGGCACAGAGAAGCTTGACAGGTTTCATCAGGAGCTGAAGGGCTTACAGGGAAGACTATTGGCCATGGCGGAACTGGCCCTCCAGGCGGTGAGCCGCAGCACCACGGCCCTTTGGCAGAGGGATGCCGAACTGGCCCGGCAAGTTATTGGCGGCGATAAAGTCATCAATGAGTTGGAAGAGGAGATTGATGCCGCGGTGGTGAGGGTTATCGCGCTTTATCAACCGGTGGCCATGGATTTACGGTTACTCATGGCCATAGATCATATCATTGTGGAATTGGAACGCCTGGGTGACCTGGCGGTTAATATAGCAGAGGAGAGTTTGGAGTTGCAACGCTTTCGCGACAGGGAGTTCCACCCCGATTTACCTCGCTTAGCGCAAGCGGCCTTCGCCATGAGCCGTCAGAGCATGTTGGCATTTACTCAGAGGAATCCACAACTGGCGCGGGAGGTTTGCCGGGCCGACGCAGAGGTGGACGAACTGGATCGGCGCATTATCAAGAAGTTGCTGGCAGACATGGAGGGCGGTCAGGAAGCCGTGGCTTTCGGCCATAGTCAGATCACCATCGTCCGCAATCTGGAAAGAGCAGCCGATCACGCCACCAACATTGCGGAACAGGTAGTTTTCATGGTGGAAGGGGAGATTATCCGACACCGTTGTCAAGAATAGGCAAACGGCAATAGGGAGGGGAGGGAGGCAAGGGCTGGGGGCCAGATTAAATAGATGCTTTCCCTTGACAAATTCGGGGGGGATACTTACTATTCATAAGGATTAAGATGTCTAACATAAAGGAAATCTTGACAGAACGGGAGAGTTGGATCCTACGCACCGTTATGGTGCAATATATAGCTAGCGGTGAACCGGTGGGGTCCCGGACGGTGGCCAAATTGTCAGGTCTGCAGCTGAGTGCGGCCAGCATCCGTAATGTCATGCAGGATTTGGAGGAACGCGGTTATTTGCAGCAGCCCCACCCCTCCGCCGGGAGAATCCCCACTGCCTTGGGTTTCCGTTATTATGTGGATCATATTCTGCCGATTCAGGAGTTGGGGGTCAACACCCGGCAACAGATTTGCCAAGCCTTCTCTCCACCTGCCGAGGATCCCCAGGAATTATTCCGCCAGGCTTCCCGGGTGCTCTCTGCGGTCTCAGGTCATCCCTCTTTGGTGTTGCCTCCCCGGCCACAGGCCATGTGCCTCAGGCACATCAAGTTCGTCCACTTGGGGGGTGATGGGGTGCTGACCCTGCTGGTATCCCAAGATAACCAGGTGCAAACCCGGTTTGTGCGTACCGGCCTGGAATTTTCGCAGAAACAACTGGACCGCTTCAGCGACTATTTGAATGGAATCTGCCAGAATCTCACCCTGGGGGAAGCCAGGCGACGGATTGTGGCCCAGATGCAAGAGGAAAAGATCCTGTTCGATAAAATGGTCTCTGAGGCCTTGTATCTAAGCCGCCGGGCATTGCAAGATGAGAAGCAGGAGGAACTCTATATTGAAGGGACCAGTCGCATACTGGATTATCCGGAGTTTGCCGCCGATGTTGAAAAGATCCGGGCGATTTTCAAGGCCTTTGAGGAAAAACATCATCTGGTCACCTTGTTGGACCAGACCATGGTTTCCCAGGGGGTGCAGATAATTATCAGCCCAAACGAGCACTTTCCCGAAATGCAGCTCTCCCTGGTGGCCTCTTCCTATTCTTTGGATCAGGCTCCCGTGGGCAGCTTGGGGATCATCGGTCCTATGCGCATGGACTATGCCAGGCTGGTTCCTATTGTCCAGTTCACTGCTGATCTGGTCACCGAGCGGTTGAGCAAACGGCAGTGTTGAATCGGGTTCGGGGAGAGTCGAACCTCTGGCAAAAGAGGCCCAGATTGCGTGGCTGAAGCAGCTTGACGGCAAGATGAGCTTCGTAATCTGTGGTTAACCTAATAAATTATATTCATGGAGGCTTTATCACCACATGAATTCGACCGATAAGCAGGAAGAGCAGACAACCGAGACGGCGCCCACGGCGGAGGGTCGGGAGTCTGCTCCCACTGAGGCGGTGGTGGACTACACCACCGAACTCGAAAACCAGTTATCGGAAAAGACTAAAGAGGCCCAGGAAAATTACCAACGCATGCTCCGTTATGCCGCGGAAATGGAAAACCTGAAGAAGCGGCAGGAACGGGAACGCGTCGAGTTGCTACAGTATGCCAACGAGAACCTGCTCAAGGAACTCTTGCCCGTGCTGGACAACCTCGAGAGGGCGATGGAGCATGGGCGGGCACTGGAAGCGCCGCCGGCCCTGGTGGAAGGGGTGGAGAGGACCCAACAAGAATTCCTTAGAGTTTTAAACCGGTTCGGCGTCAGCAAAATCGACAGTTTGGGACAGGCTTTTGATCCGGCCTACCACCACGCGGTGATGGAAGAAGAAAATCCTGAGGTGGCCCCCCTTACGGTATTGAAGGAGTTGCAAAAAGGCTATCTTTACCAGAATCGTCTTCTCCGGCCGGCCCTGGTGGTGGTGGCCCGGAACCCGCAAAAATCAGAAATCGACGTGACTGTTTAGGAGGAAATATAAATGTCCAAAGTAATTGGGATAGATTTAGGCACCACCAATTCCTGTGTGGCTGTGATGGAAGCCGGCGAACCCAATGTCATCGCCAACGTGGAAGGCAGCCGCACCACCCCCTCAGTGGTGGCCTTCACCGATAGCGGGGAGAGGTTAGTGGGTCAGATTGCCAAACGTCAGGCCATAACCAACCCCACAAACACCGTATTTGCGGTGAAACGTCTCATAGGCCGGAAGTTTGACGATCCGGAAGTCCAACGGGATCTGAAGATCCTGCCCTACAAGATTGTGCGGGCTGAAAACGGCGATGCTCACATAGAGATTCGTGGGCGGGTATATAGCCCGGCGGAGATTTCCTCTATGGTGCTGACCAAGATGAAGCAGACTGCCGAGGAGTATTTGGGTGAAAAGGTCAGTGATGCGGTGGTGACCGTGCCGGCTTATTTCAACGACGCCCAGCGCCAAGCTACCAAAGATGCGGGCCGCATTGCTGGTCTGAACGTCCTGCGGATTATTAATGAACCCACGGCGGCTTCTTTGGCTTATGGACTGGACAAAAAGAAAGACGAGAAAATCGCCGTTTTCGATTTGGGCGGTGGCACTTTCGACATCTCCATCCTGGAGATCGGGGAAGGCGTCTTTGAGGTGAAATCCACCAACGGTGATACCCACCTGGGTGGCGAAGATTTCGACCAGAGGGTGATCGATTACCTGGCCGACGAATTCCGTCGGGATCAGGGGATTGATCTCAGGACCGACAAGATGGCCTTGCAGCGTCTGAAGGAAGCGGCGGAAAAGGCCAAGATGGAACTCTCCACGTCGCTGGAAACCGAAGTCAATTTACCCTTTATTACTGCTGATGCCACAGGCCCTAAGCACCTGCTGATCAAACTTACCCGGGCTAAGCTGGAGGCTTTGGCGGCCGATCTTATTGACAAGTTGGAAGGTCCATGTCGGCTGGCGTTGCGTGACGCTGGTTTGTCATCGCGGGACATTGATGAAGTCATTCTGGTGGGCGGCATGACCCGCATGCCCCGGGTGCAGGAGAAGGTGAAGAGCATCTTCGGCAAGGAACCACACAAGGGGGTGAACCCCGATGAAGTGGTGGCGGTGGGGGCCGCTATCCAGGCAGGCGTTCTCAAAGGGGAAGTGAAGGACATTCTGCTGTTGGATGTCACCCCCCTGTCACTGGGCATCGAGACTTTAGGCGGGGTTTTCACCAGGATCATCGAGCGCAACACCACCATTCCGACCCGGAAGAGCCAGATCTTTTCCACTGCGGCTGACAATCAGACGGCGGTCACCATTCATGTTCTGCAAGGGGAACGGGAAATGGCCAGCGATAACAAGACCTTGGGGCGCTTTGAACTGTTTGGCATTCCTCCCGCCCCGCGGGGCATCCCCCAGATCGAGGTGACTTTTGACATTGATGCCAACGGCATTGTGCATGTTTCCGCCAAAGACATGGGGACCGGCAAAGAGCAGTCCATCCGGATTACGGCGTCAAGCGGTTTAAGTGAACAAGAGATCAAAAATCTGATCAAAGAAGCCGAACTTCATGCGGAAGAAGACAAGCGCAAGAAAGAGCTGGTGGAGGCACGCAACCAAGCCGACACTTTGATCTATACCACTGAAAAGACCCTCAAAGACTTGGGCGAAAAGGTTGACGCCGCCACCAAGAGCGACATCGAAGGTCATATCTCCCAGTTAAAACAAGCCATGGAGGGCTCTGATACGCAGGCCATCAAGGATCGGTGCGAAGCCTTGATGCGGAGTTCCCATAAGCTGGCCGAGACCATGTATCAGCAGGCTGCCTCCGGTGGGGGGGGTGCTGGTGCGGCCAAAGGTTCGGCCGAGGCCGGCAAAAAGCCAGAAGAGGAAGTGGTGGAAGCCGAGTTTGAGGAAGTGAAGTGAAAAGACCAGCACGGTGAGCGGCAGCCACTGGTCAGGCAGCCGGTCTCTGGGCGTTGATTTGTGGCTGAGGGTTAGGGGTTAAAGGTTTTTTCTGCGAACCTATAGCCCCTTGCCTTTTTTGAGGCCAAGCTTGCGGTGGTTCAGAAGATGATACAACTCATAATATTACTTTTACTGGTCGCCGGCTGTCCGGGAGCGCCCATTATATTTCCCTCCGCAGAGCCGCCGGTGGCGGTCCAGGAGCCGGGGGAAGGGCTCTTTCAGGACGCTGAATATTGTTACCGCCGCCAAGCCTATCGCCAAGCCTTGGAAAAGTATATCGCCTACCGGGAACGCTATCCCAAAGGCCCCCATCTTTTGCAGGCCAATTTGCGGGAGGCGGAGGTCTTGGGGCTGATGGGAGACTGGGGGAGATCTTTGGCGACCTACGAAAGGCTGCTGGCCGTTGCCGGCTTGGAACCTGCAGTCTCTCTGAAGGCGCGCTATGGCATCGGCCGGGCGTCATTTAAAATGGGGAACTATCAGAAAGCGATTCAGGTGCTGGACTCCCTTACGGCGGCGGATTTGCCGGTCAGCCTACGTTTCTCCACCAATGCCCTGCTGGCCGAAATTTATTTGAAACAGGGTCGGATAGCAGCTGCCTTTGCCCGGTTGAGGATCGCCGCGTCGGATTTGCCAGCCGGCGACCAGGAGTGGTTTGATGATATCAAAGCCCGTCTGGTGGAGGCGGCTACGCCGGCCGAATTGGAAAACCTGGCCAACCTTTATCGGGACTCACCTCTTAGTGCGGTATTGCTGTTACGCCTGGCTCAGACGGCCCGGGAGGCAGGGCATAGGGCAGAGGCTCAAAAATGGGTGGAGATTCTGAAGGAGCGCTTTCCTGAGAGCAAAGAAGCGGCTCAGGCGGAGCGTCTGCTCACTGGGCAAAAATTGTTGGTGGGTTGCCTGCTGCCCCTGAGCGGCGAGTTTGCCAAACCGGGACAAAATGTCAGGCAGGGCATGGAGTTGGCGGCCCAGGGGACTATTCTTTCGTTGCGCTGGAAAGACTGCCCTGCCGACCCTGGCGGCGCCGCCCAAGCCGTCAGGGATTTGGCCCAGGAGGAGGGTCTGGTCGCCATCCTGGGGCCCATTACTTCGGGAAGCGCCCAAGGAGCGGCGCAAGCAGCTCAAGCGGTGGGCATCCCCCTCATCGCCCTGACCCAAAAAACTGAGGTTACCCAAGTCGGCAATTTGATCTTCCAGGCCTTTTTGTCGGCGCAGGCCCAAGTCCGGGAATTGGTGCGATACGGGACAGCTAACCTGGGCATTAAAAATTACGCTGTTTTAGCGCCCGAGTCCTCCTATGGTCGGACTTTCTCCCAACTTTTTAGGGAGGAACTGAACGTGGCCAACGGCGAGTTGGTCACTATGGAAACCTACCCCTCAGGCTGTCGCGATTTTGCTGGGGTTTTGGAGCCGCTGATCGCGTTGGGGAATAACAACCCGGACTTGCCACCTTTCGAGGCCTTGTTCATTCCGGATGATTTGGGCGCGGTGGCCTTGATTGCCAAACAGCTGGCCGCCACTCCCCTCAAACAGGTGCGCCTGATGGGCACCAACTTGGCGCATCCTGCTGAAGGGCAGGAAGAGCAGGTTAGAAATGTGGATGGTTTGATCTTTACGGACGCCTTTTATGCCGGCGATCCCAATCCGGCGGTGGGACAATTCCTGGACGCTTATCGCCGCCAGTTTGGTGAAGCCCCTGACTATCTGGCGGCCCAAGGATATGCCATAGTCAAGATGCTGGTGAGCCTTCTGGAAGCCGAGCCCACCGTAACCCGGGCGGATTTGCCACAGAAGCTCCTGGAGTGCAAAAATTTTCCTGACCTGCCATGGTTTCGGGGGTTTTCTCCGGAGCGCCTAGCGGAAATCTCCATTTATATCCTGACCATTGAAGAGGGTCGGGCGAAGATTCTTTTTGGACCCACTGACTACCAGGTACGGCCTTGATTACGCTCGTCCCCGACTTTGCCTTGGGCCATGCCAGTGATTTTAAGAATATCACCGGTTGCAGCGTGATTCTTTGTCCGCCGGGCACCGTGGGCAGCGCCGATATCCGCGGCTCTGCGTCGGGCACCCGGCAGATGGAAGCCCTCATGGGGTTTCATCTGGTCAATGAGGTGCATGCGGTGCTCATAACCGGCGGCAGCGCCTTCGGCCTGGACGCGGCCGGCGGTGTGATGGAGTTTCTGGAGGAAAAGGGGCAGGGCTTTGACGTGGCCATCACCCGCGTGCCCATCGTGCCGACCGCAGTGATCTACGATCTTTCTTTGGGCAATTGCCGGGTGCGGCCGGACAAGGCTATGGGCTATGCCGCCTGCCAGGCGGCTCGGCGGGAGGTGCAAGGTGATGGCAGTATCGGCGCCGGCACCGGCGCCAGCGTCGGCAAACTCTTGGGCATCAGGCAGGCCACAAAAGGGGGGTTGGGCAGCAGTTTTCTGGCGGGGCCGAACGGCCTGCTGGTGGGGGCTTTGGCCGTGGTCAATGCCTTAGGGGATGTGGTGGACCCGGAAAGCGGCCGCATTCTGGCAGGGGCCCGGGTCTCGCCGGAGAGCTGGGAATTTGCCGACTCCATCGCCCTGCTACGTCAAGGGGTGGTGCGGCAACGCTTCGGGGAACCCAGCAACACCACCATTGGGGTGGTGGTTACCAATGCGCGCCTAACTCGGGAAGAAGCTCAGAAGATCGCGCAGATGGCCCACAACGGCTTGGCGCGCTGCATCCGACCGGTCCACACCCTGTTTGACGGCGATGTGGTTTTTGTGCTGGCTAAACCCGAGATCCCCGTTGACTTACATATCATTGGGTTGTTGGCGGAAACCGCCTTGCAGCAAGCCATTCTCAACGCGGTTAAAACCGCGCCTGGTTTGGGGGTGCTGCCCAGCCACCGGGATATTTTTGCTGACAGCCGCAAGCCGTGAGGCGTAGGTGGGAAAAAGTTAAGGACCAGAACTTCTAAACCTTCTCAGGAAGGCGGTAAGTCCTAAGAGCAACGATAAGATGGTGCTGAACAGATATTTCAAATCAATCCAGGAAAGGTTTTGAGAACGAAATGACATGAACGAGAGAAGACTTGACTGCCGGGGGCTGGCTTGTCCGCAGCCGGTGCTTAAGACCAAAGATTTCATCGACACCGATGAGGCGGGCCAGGTTACCGTCATGGTGGACAATGAGGCGGCTCGGGACAATGTCAGGCGCTTTTTGGAGCGCGCCGGGTATCGCGTCATGATTTGGCAGGAGGGGCAGGATTTCGCCGTCTCCGGCTTCCGAATGGCGGTCGCGGAGGGTGCGGCTCAGCCGTTGGAAAAAGAGGGGGTGCAAGAGAAAAAGATTCTGGTGGTGGTGGGCACCGACCGTCTGGGGCGGGGGGATGATGAGCTGGGCCGGAAACTGATGGTCAACTTTATAAGCACCCTAAAGGAAATGTACCCCGAACTATGGCGGCTGGTGCTGCTCAATGCCGGGGTCAAGCTTGCCGTGGGGGGTTCCCAAGTCCTGGCCGAGCTGCAAGAGTTGGAAGTTTCAGGTGTTCAGGTGCTGGTGTGCGGCACCTGCCTCAATCACTTTCAACTCCTGGAGGAGAAAGAGGTGGGCGAGACCACCAACATGCTGGATATCGTCAATCATATGCAAATGGCCGACCAGGTCATTACCCTGACGTAGGTCAGAGAGAGAAGTAATCCTGGTCGGTGCAGGAGAGATGGTAAAGCCGACCAAAAGAGGGGTGCTTCTGACCGGTCACCTTAGACGAAGAGGGTGATATCCGCCTCAGCGGCATAGTCCAGGAAGGCGCCGGCGCCGGCAAACTCCAGGCCGTCGATCAGCTCCTCTTTTTTAATGCCCAAGACATCCAAAGACATTTGGCAGGCAATGAGGCGAACGCCGTTTTCTCGTGCCATGTCCAGGAGGTCAGGGATGGTGGGGACCCCGCCCTTTTTCATCCAATCTTTCATCATCCACGAGGCCATCCAAGTCATGCCGGGCAGCACCCCGACAATGTTGGGTACGGGCACCGGCATGGCGGGGTTGGCCAGGGAGGGGACCTTAAGGTCGCTGCAGGTCCTCTTCTTGATGATGTCAATGCCATAAAGGGTAAAAAAGATCGCCGCCTCCATGTCCATGGCTGCTGCGGTGGTGGCCAAAATCAGCGGTGGATAGGCCATGTCCAGGGTGCCCTTGGAGGCTATCAGGGCCACCCGTTTGGGGCGCGGACTTTCCAACCCACGCTTCCGCAATTCTTCTTCCACCTGAAGGCGGACCTGCTCCGCCAGATAAGCTGCCAGCTCCGGCGTCAGGGTCAGAGAGCCGGGGGCTTTTTCAGATTCTGCAGAGTCAGTCATAGTCAGCACCTCTTTACCACCAGGAAATTACCTGGTCATGTTCCTTGATCAGACTAACCAAGCGGTCATAAGCCACCGGTTCCTGATACAGGGGGAATTCTGTGGCCTGGCGATGGCGGGAGAGGATATTCACCAGGGTTCTGGTCACCTGATCAGGGGGGTGGCGATAAATATGCAGGATTCTCATAATTCCTCACCAGCGATTGTTGATCATCAAACAGTGCTCCGCGGTCAATGGGAGACATTTCCGGTTAATGGCGGTCCATGTTGTCACAGCCGTAATTCTCAGAAGGGAATGATGATGTCATAGTCCCGTAGAAGTTCACCCATTTCCTCGAGAGAGGCAAGGGTAAAACCGAATTGCGCCGCATTAGCCGGCTGGTCGCTGTAGCGTCGTCCTCCCATCTCTTCGAGAAAGCCCAGATTGTCCAGGAAGGCTTCGTCCGGAGAAATCTCTTGGCCGATGACGAAGTAGCCCACCTGATGGTCCTCCAGCAGGCAGCCCAGAGAGGAGCGCAGGGCCTCATAGGTTCGTTCCTGAGTTCGCACCACGACAGCCACTTTTTTCATATCTTCTCCCTAAACCATGGGTGGTGAGCAGTTTTCTCGCCATTTGTTTAACGGGTGAGTAAGGAGTGCGTTTGGCTATAAAACCAGATAGTGGGGGCAGTCGTCCAGCATGGCGGCGTGGCGGGCCTGGGTGGCAAAATCCTTGTAGCCCAGGCCGGGCACTTCGCCCTTTAGACCGAAAGCCCGGAAACTCACCTCACAGAGGGCCAGACGAGCCCGGCCGGCCAACTCAGCAAAGCGCGGCTCTTGGGTCACCAACACTCCCTCGCCGGTGAAAAAGATCTCCACCGCCAGACCCTGCCTCTCAGCCGCGGCCACTATCTGGAGCAGATGCGGCAGAACCTCACGGTTGCAGACCAAAATGCCTAAAGAACAGTTCATCGCCGGCTTCATTTTTTCTGGAGATAAAAGTGGAAAAGGCCGCCGGCTTCCTCTTCTTCGCCCAGATAAATATTGCCGGTGCGCTTGGCCCAACTGGGCAGATCGTTCTTAGAGCCGGGGTCTGTACCCAAGACTTCTAGAATCTGGCCGCTGGCCAGATCGTTCATGGCTTTTTTGGTTTTCAGCAGCGGCATGGGACAGGCGTCTCCCCGGCAGTCCAGGGTGCGGTGGGGAGTGAATTTGGCCATAAAAATTTCTCCTTTAGAAAGACAGGTTATAGGCTGCGGGCCAGCGGGTAAAAGCCGGCGGTTACAGGTTATGATTTAAGGGTAAGGGTAATATCTCCGTTCAAAGGTTTGTTCTATTCTTTGCAAAAGAGTTCCCTGGCCAGGGCCAGCAACTGGCTCAGCTTCGGGTCCTGGAGACGGTAAAAGACCTGTGGACCCGCCCGCCGGGCGGAAACAATCTCCTTGTCCCGAAGCAGGGTTAGGTGTTGGGAGACGCTGGATTGAGAGGCCCCTACTTCTTTTTCGATCTCCTGCACTGCTTTTTCTCCTGAGATCAACGCCTGGATAATCAGGAGACGGGTAGGATGGGCCAACACCCTGAGGCAGCGGCAGGCCATTTCGAGTTTTTTATTTATCATAATATTATAATATTATAATAAGCAGATATATTGGTTTGTCAACCAGTTGTTTAAAGAAATTTGAAAAAAAATCCCTTTGATTTGCTCCTCTGGATATAATGATGTTAAAGGTTATCGGTTGCCGTAAGATGGGCTTGGGTTGAGGTTTGGGAGGCGAGCACCAGTTACCGGGGTTTGTGGTTCATTTTTTGGGGTCAAGGCCAGAGACGGCAGTTTGATAGGGGGTCTTGGCGGAAAGGGAGATCAAAAATGCCGAAGCGGGCGATATGGCTGATTATTTTATTTACGTTGTTATTTCTCTTGGGGGTGAACACGGGGGATTTGGAATTTCTGAACAATCTGGGCAATACTATTTGTTTGTCCTGCATCGGGGTGGGCTGAATGCAAACCTTCAGATGGCTGGTGCAGACTTTGGTTACTCTGGGAACTAATTCCTATTTGCTGTTTCCCTTCGGCTCGGTAATTTATCAGGGGCCCTTGAAGGCGGTGTGCCATCCGGGGCTGAACTGTTATTCCTGTCCGGCGGCGCTATTGTCCTGTCCGGTGGGAGCGGTGCAGAACTTTGTGGCCAGCCTGCGGTTTTCTGCGCCGGGGAGTTGGCCGCATTTGGGTACCATGGTCATCGGCTATTTAGGGTTCATCGGCACCCTGGTGGGGCGTCTGCCCTGTGGCTGGTTCTGTCCCTTCGGGTTTATTCAGGACCTGCTTTTTAAAATCCGCAGTCCGAAATTTGCCCTCTGGGCTCCGTTGCGGTGGGTAAAGTACGGCGTCCTGGTTATCCTGGTACTGCTACTGCCGCTCTTGCTCATTGACCGCTACGGGTTGGGACAACCCTGGTTCTGCAAACTACTTTGTCCGTCCGGCACCCTCTTGGGGGCGATACCGCTGATTCTGGTGAAACCGGACTTATGGCAGACCCTGGGGTTTTATTTTTGGAACAAAATCACCATCTTGGCCATTTTGTTGGTGACGGCGGTATTTATCAGCCGCCCTTTCTGCCGGGTGCTCTGTCCCTTGGGGGCCTTTTACGGCCTCTTCAGCCGCATGACGCTGGTGCATTTGGAATACATACCGGGCAACTGTGTGCAATGTCAGGCGTGTGTCCGGGTTTGCCCCACCGGGGTGAAACCCTATGAGGATGCGCACAGTCCCGAGTGCATTATGTGCTTGCGCTGTCTGGATGCTTGCGCCTTTCATGCCTTGGATTTCGGCTTGCGCCAATACATGGGCGATAGGCCCGGGTCTAAGCCGGTTAATTCATGAGAAGGCAAACTTCGGGGGTGGTGCCGGGCGGCGGGTTTACATGTGCCGCCGAGGTCGGCTTAGCCCTGCCGGACTTCTGCGGTTGGGGGAGATATCTGGGGGCGGCCAAAAAGAAAAAAACCTTGACAGGCAAATTCATTTTATTTATTATAAGTTAGCTTGTTGATCAAATCTTTTAGTTTGAAGTAAAGGTAGATTATGGCCCTCACCAAAGAGAAACTGATCAGTCGCTTGCAGACCCAGGTTGGCTTGAGTAAGGTGGATTCTCGGGCAGTGATGGAAGAAGTGTTGAAAATCATCAAAGAGACCCTGGCCAGTGGCGAAGATTTGCTTATTAGCGGCTTCGGGAAATTCTCGGTGAGGCACAAGAATGCCCGGCGGGGTAGAAACCCGCAGACCAAGGAGAATCTCATCCTTCGGGAGAGAAAGGTCGTGGTCTTCAAGACCTCCGGGGTGTTGCGCAACCGCATAAACCAAGTCAGTTAAATGTAGTTCACCCCCAGGCCACCCCGCCTTTTGACAACTGTTCTCCTTCTGAGACGCAGCGCGGCAGAGGTGGGCTATGTATGTCCAGGCGGTAATACTTCCGGCAGATTCCCCGCCTTTTCAGGGACCAGCCAGATGAAATCCCAGTCCGCGGAGTGGTGCGGCTGGTTGCTGGATCGGCGCGCCTTCGTGCAGACGGGTCTGTGCGCCTTGGCACTATTGACTCTGCCGCGTCCCTTAGCCGGCGGTTTCGGACCGTCAGTGCAATATGGTTTTATCCGGCCTCACCCGGCCAAATTTTTTCGCCAGTTGCCCGGGCAAGTGGTTCGGTGCGAACTTTGCCCCCGGCGCTGCGAGGTGTCTCCCGGGGAGCGGGGTGAGTGCGGTGTGCGGGAAAACCGCCAGGGGCAATACTACACCTTAGTTTACGGCAACCCATGTGCAGTGCATGTAGACCCCATCGAAAAAAAACCCTTTTTTCACGTCCTGCCGGGCAGTACATCCTTTTCCATTGCCACGGCCGGCTGTAATTTGCGCTGCAAATTTTGTCAGAACTGGGAGATATCACAAGCCCGGCCCGAGGAGACCTATAACTTCGACCTGCCCCCGGAGGCGGTGGTGGCCGCCGCCCATCAGAGCGGCGCCGCCTCCATAGCCCACACTTACGTGGAACCCGTCATTTTTTATGAGTATATGCTGGAGGTGGGGCGGCTGGCCAAAAAAGCCGGGGTGTTAAACGTCTGCCATTCCGCCGGCTACGTCAACCCCGAACCGCTGGCCAAACTGGCGGAGTTTCTGGATGCCGCCTGCATCGATCTCAAGTCCTTTGACAATCGTTTTTATCAGGAGCTCACCGACGGGGAAGTGGCCCCCGTGCTTCAGACTCTGAAGCTTTTGCGGCAAAAAGGCATCCACGTGGAGATCGTCAATCTGGTTATCCCTCAGTACAACGATGCAATGGAATCTGTCAGCCGCATGTGCCAGTGGATTGCGAGGGAATTGGGGCCTCTGACGCCGTTGCACTTTTCCCGGTTTTACCCCTTGCATAAGATGGCCCATCATTACCCCACGCCGGTGAGCACTTTGGAACAGGCCCGGGAGACGGCCCTGGCCGCTGGGTTAAAATATGTCTATATCGGAAACTGTCCGGGGCACCCGGGGGAGAACAGCTATTGCCATCATTGTGGCAAGCTGGTCATCAGTCGCCGCGGCTACCAGGTGGGGGAGATGCATCTAAAGGGGGGTAAATGTGGGTACTGTGGGGCTGTTATCCCTGGCCGCTGGCATCCGCCGCGGCCGAGTTGAAGCACAAGCAAATGGGTTCTAAACCGCTCAGCAATCATGGCTCACGGCGCCCGGTCTTCTGATGGGATGGCGTTGCGGTCTCATCGGGCTCCCCAATGCCGGGAAGACCACCATTTTTAATGCACTCACTGCTGGCCGGGCGGAAACCGCGATATACCCTTTCAGCACTATTGTGCCCAACACCGGTGTGGTGCCGGTGCCCGATGACAGGCTGGAGAAGTTGGGGGAACTACTCCGGCCCCAGAAGCTGACGTCCACCACCATTGAGTTTGTGGACGTGGCCGGCTTAATTGCCGGGGCCAGTCGGGGTGAAGGGCTGGGCAACCAGTTCTTGGCCAACCTGCGGGACGTTGACCTTCTGGTGCATGTGGTGCGTTGTTTTCAGGCCTTGGATTGTCCTCACCCGTTGAGCCGGTTGGATCCGGTAAGAGATGTGGAGGTGGTGGAGACTGAGCTTTTCCTGGCAGACCTGGAAGTCCTGGGCAGATACCAAATAAAACTGGAGAAGCGCAGCAGATCAGGAGACAAGGCTGCGGCGGTGGCATTGGCGGGGGCCGCCAAGCTGGCCGAGGCTCTCAATCAGGGCGTTTGGGCTCGGGAGGCGCCCCTTTCTGCCGGCGACCGGGAGCACCTGAAGGAAGTGTCCCTGTTGACCAACAAGCCCTATCTTTTTGTGGCCAATGTGAGCGAAACGGAGTTTCCGGAGGGGCCGCACTTGAGGGCCCTTAAGGACCTGGGATCAGCCCGTCAGGTGCCGGTAGTGCCGATTTTAGGCGACCTGGAGGCAGAGCTGCTGGAGTTGGCGGAGGAGGAACGTCAAGAATTTTTAAAAAGCCTGCAGCTGCCGGAGTGGGGGATAAAGCGCTTAATTCGGGAAAGCTATCAACTGCTGAAGTTGGTGACGTTTTATACCATTGTCGGGCCGGAAGTGCGGGCCTGGACTGCCCCGCTCAACACCAAGGCCCCGAAAGCGGCGGGGCAGGTGCATTCGGACATGGAAAAAGGTTTTATTCGGGCCGAGGTGATGGATTTTAATGACCTGACCCGCTTAGGCTCTCCTGCCAGGGTTAAAGAAGCCGGTCTACTCCATGTGGAAGGGAAGGATTATACCATTAGAGACGGTGAAGTATTGTACTTCCGGTTCCAACGATAGCCACAGGTGCGCAGGAAATTCGAGCTTGCGGCCGGTGGGAGGGGGAGGTTGAACCAGGGGGAAATAAACTCGGAATAATCACTTGGCTTTGTTGTGCTATTGTGATAAAATGAACTTGAATTAGCAGGAGGTGGGAATTGATGTTTCAGATAGGCTCAATGGCCGTGTATCCGGCCCATGGGGTCGGGGTAATCGAGGCAATCCAAGAACGGGAGGTGGCCGGTTCCCCCCAGCAATTCTATATCATGCGCCTGCTTGATAATGATATGATCATTATGATTCCTACCAGTAATGCCAAAAACATCGGCTTACGGGGAGTTATCGATTCCAGCGCGGTTCCTGAGGTTTTCGATATTTTGCGCCACCGCCCCACTCGTCTCAACAACCAAACTTGGAACCGGCGGTATCGCGATTACATGGACAAGATCAAGACCGGTTCACCTTTTCGGGTGGCGGAAGTGCTGCGGGACTTGGTTTTGCTGAAAACCGAAAAAGAGCTTTCCTTCGGGGAGCGAAAGATGCTGGACACTGCAAAAAATCTCTTGGTGAGAGAACTTTCCCTGGTTAATAATAAAAAAGAAGATGAGATCGAGGCCCAACTCCTCGAATTGCTCGGGCAGGATGAGTCTGCCCAGTAAACCGGGGAATCCCCCCCGCGGTGGGGCAGAACGTTTTTTCACCTCCTAAACTGACAGATAACCGTTGGCATCCCGGCAGTGGCGCTGGTGCAGGTTTCAACTTGGCGTCGGGCCGTGCTTGACCCTCTCGCTGAACCATCTCTAAGGGAGAGGAGGTGAGTAATAGGTGTTGCAGAGGGTGGCGACTGTAACCCTGTTGGGCGCTATCTGCTCGGCCAGTGGGTATCTTATCGGCAGTCAGATTCCGCAGTTTCGCCACCACTGGTGGGCCGGGTGGGCCGGTGCAGGGGCCGGTCTGCTGCTAGCCCTTCTGACCTTGGGGCTAGAGAAGCTTATCAAACACATTCCGCTCAAGACCATAATCGGCAGCACTCTGGGCCTGTTTATCGGCTTAGGCATTGCCAAGCTGGCCAGTTATCCCTTTGATCAGTTTCTGGAACTGCCCACGTTACAGATTCCCCTGTACATAATCTTCTGCGTGATTTTTGGTTACATCGGATTGGTGTTGGGCGGCAAAAAGATCTCGGAGGTGACCGCCCCCGCCTTTCTGGAACCGAACCGTCCTTCTCGGACGGCGCTTTTGGTTTTGGACACCAGCGTCATCATAGACGGCCGCATCGCCGATATTGTGGAAACCGGCTTTCTGGAGGGCACGTTGGTGGTTCCCAGATTTGTCTTGGAAGAATTGCAATATATTGCCGATTCTCCGGATGATTTGCGGCGGTTGCGGGGCCGCCGGGGGCTGGACGTGCTGAAACGCTTACAGCAGCACAACTCCATACGGGTGGAGCTGGTGGAAGAGGATTTCCCACGGGCCGGGGTGGACTCCAAGCTGGTGGCGCTGGCCCAGAAACTTCGGGCCAAAATCTTGACCAACGACTTTAACCTGCACAAGGTGGCCGAAATCCAGGGCATCACCGTTTTAAATATCAACCAACTGGCCAACGCCCTGAGACTGGCGGTTTTACCGGGAGAGACCCTGCAGGTGCAGATTCAACGGGAAGGGAAGACCCAAGGACAGGGGGTGGGCTATCTGGATGACGGCACCATGGTGGTGATCGAGAATGCCCGTCGGTTTATCGGCAAGGAAGTGGAGGTCTCGGTCACCAGCGTTCTGCAAACTACCGCCGGCCGAATGATTTTCAGTGAAATCAAGAACGGCGGCGCTTTCCGCAAGCAGTAAACCGGAGACTCTGCAAGGGTCGGTTTTCCACTTTACGTCCGGGAAGCAGACAAACCAAGAGCCGAATGGCGGCGTCGGGACAAGCGCAGTGAGGTCATGTTGTTTTTTGGCAGCAGAACCCGAACTTCTTTTTAAGTAGCAGATTTCAGCGAGTTGACCTGGCGGGTAAGGCGGGAGATTTTGCGGGCGGCGGTTCGCCAGTGCAGGGTGCCCTTGGCGGCCACCCGGGCAATGAGGGAACCAGCTTGGCTCAGTGTGGTTTCTGCGGCCGGCAGGTTATTTTGGGTCAGGGCCAGGCGGACGGCGCGCACCAGGTGTTTCACTCGGGTTTTCCGGCTCTGATTACGGATTCTTCTCTTTTTATTCTGACGGGCCCGCTTCATGGCAGAGAGATGTCTAGTGGGCAAACTTGTATCCTCCTAAAATTTTATTTCTCAAATTTCATCAGAAAAATTACTTTTGTCAAGTAAGTAATTGTTTGCCTCTTTGCGATATTGTGCGGGTAAGCCTAAAGTTAAGCTTACTTGCGAGGCAAGAGGCCGTGGTGGGGAGGTTTTTAGTAGACCGGGATCTTCCTGGTCATTTTATGCCATATTGTTTCTGATAATACTCAAGGTATTCACCGCTCTTGATGTTCTGCCACCACTGCGCGTTATTTCTGTACCACTCCACGGTCTGTTTCATTCCTTCCTCGAAAGGGGTTTTGGGGACCCAACCGAGTTCAGTCTTAATTTTGGTGAAGTCGATGGCATATCTCCGATCGTGTCCCGGCCGGTCTGTCACAAATTCGATCATTTCTTCGCCCTGTCCCAACAATTCCAGGATTTTTTTGGTAATCGCCAGATTGGTTTTCTCGCAAGCTCCCCCGATACAATAGGTTTCCCCGGGTTTGCCCTGGTGGATGATAAGATCGATAGCTTCGCAATGGTCCGTGACGTAGAGCCAGTCCCGGATTTGCCGGCCATCTCCGTAGAGGGGGACTTTCTTTCCTTCCAGCAGATTGGTGATGAATAAGGCATGGAGTTTTTCGGGAAACTGGTAGGGGCCATAATTATTAGAACAATTGGAGATAGTGGTGGGCAATCCATAGGTATTAAAATAGGCGTTGACCAAATGATCGGCGGCGGCCTTGGAGGCGCTGTAAGGACTGCGCGGGGCATAAGGAGTTTTTTCATTGAAGGGGGGGTCGTAGGGCCCTAGATGTCCGAAAACTTCGTCAGTGGAGATATGATGAAAGCGTTTTAAACCGTTTATTCTGGCGGCTTCCAAGAGGGTGTGAGTTCCCATGATATTGGTATGAATAAAGGCGGCGCTGTCCAGGATTGATCTGTCAACATGGGATTCAGCAGCAAAATTAACAATTATATCTACATCTTTAACAATATTGTAGATCAACTTTTTATCGGCGATGTCTCCTTTAACGAACTTATAGTTGGGGTTTGCTTCCACTTCTGTTAGATTGGCCAAATTCCCGGCGTAAGTGAGGAGATCAAGATTGATAATCTGATAGTCCTGATATTTGCGCAGCAGGTAGAGGATGAAGTTGCTGCCGATGAAACCGGCGCCTCCGGTCACTAATAAGGTTTTAAAGGTTCTGGTCTTTTTCATGTCGGGTGTTCTCCCGCAATTAGAAAGTCTTCCAGCTTATAGCCTGGGCCGGGCATTGATCAATGGCCAATTGAATGCGGTTAGGAGGTGCGCCGGTGGAATTGATGACCTCCGAATACCCCAGGGCCTCGTTAAGCCGGACACCTCCGGGCACACCTGCTCGCAGTTGCCGCAGGCAATACACTGCTCGGCGTTGACCACCGGTATGGGCGGGGTCATGTTCAATCCTCCAGACAGGAAGATTTTTTGAATCTTAGCAGGAAGGCCCAAGTCATTGCCAGGAAAATATTGTCAATTGCTCCAGGGTTAGAAAAATCCGGACCTCCCCAATTGTCACCGGCGGGAGAAAAAGGCCAGGAAGAGCGGCCATAGCCTCTCCGCTTCCGGTCCGGCCGGCTGAAGGGTTATTTCCAGAACATTAAGACTAGCGGTGGTGATCTTCACAGGGTCGGCGATTCTTAGGCCCGGCAGCCAGATGATGTGGCCGGCGGCGGTTACCAGGGGGAGGAAGGGCCGGAGCCAACGGGGGACTTTGCAGTCCACCAGGAAGTCCTGGAGTTTGCGGGGGCCTGGGGCGCCCAGGGGGTGGAAGCGGTCTCCCGGAAGGAAATGGCGGACTGCCAAAGGGAGAGCAAGCCGGTCGGCGTCCAGCCAGACCCGCCAGGGGTCTGAAGGCGGCGGCTGAGTCTGGACCCTGGGTAGAAGCGCCAAGCGCCAGTGCCAGCCAGCGGGGGAGAGCACCGAGACCGGGCGATCTGAGGAGGGGGAGGGGAGGGTCAGGGTTTCTTGGGAAGAAGCTGGCAAGGGCTTGAGGAAATGCAGTTCCGAGCCGGCCCGGGCCACCAGGCAATCGCGGCAATCGACGAGGCCGCCGCTTTTCGCCCCCCGGGCCAGAGCCAAAAGAGCTGCGGTCTGGGCAGAAGTAATGTCCTGATCCCGGCGGAATTCTCCCAAGGCATAACGCAGGGCCCGCCGTTGAAATGCGGGGGCGGCTGGCAACAACTGGGGCAGCTTCAGGATGAGCAGGTCCGGGGCGGGGCGTTGTATCAGTCCGCTGACCTGTTGGTTCATTTCGGCAGCCAAGAGGCGCTCTTCATCCTGCAGCAAGGCCATGAGCCGCCAGATCGCGGCAGGCAATCGGGGATTATATTGTTCAGCCAGGTGGGGCAGAAGGTGCAAGCGCACCCGGTTGCGCAGATAGACGGTACTCAAATTACTGGCATCCTCCCGATAAGCGAGGTTCTCCTGTTTCAGCCAAGCCAACAGCACCTGCTTGCCCACGGCCAAAAGCGGTCGAACCAGTCCGGTGGGCGTTAGCGGCCACATGCCCTTTAAACCTTCCGGCCCGGCCCCGCGCAGCAAGCGCAGGAAAAATAGCTCCACCTGGTCATCCGCGGTGTGGCCCAAAGCAATTTTCTGGTAACCCTGAAGACGGCAGGTTTTCCTGAGAAACTCCAGGCGCAGGCGCCGGGCCGCCATTTGCCGGGAAATTTTGCCCTGCTCGGCGTGGTCTCGGACGTCCCCTGTCCCCCCATGGCAGGGCAGATTTAATTGCTTGGCCAGCTGAGTGACAAAGGCGGCATCCTTCTGGGACTCCCGTCCCCTAAGGCCGTGATCAAAATGACCCACTCCCAGGGTCAGCCCCAAGTCGTGTTGCAGGCGGTGCAGGATAGATAGCAGGGCCACGGAATCGGGTCCGCCGGACACAGCGACCAGGACCCGATCGCCGGGGGTGAAAAGGCCTTCGGCGAGGACATACTCTTTGACCCGGGTTACCAGATGGGGGGCCGCCGCGGTGTCAAATAACGGTTGGATCATTCAGGTGTCACCAACTTGGAGCCAAGAATTTGCCGCCGGCAAGGGGGGGAGCCATTTTCTCACCAGCCTTGGGAATTTTGATATTATAAAACAATTTTTGCTGAGGCAAAGGTCCATTCAAAGATATCAAACATTGCCGGTTGCCTTCTTCTAAACTTTGAACTTTATTGATCCCCGGAAGCTGAACCTTCACTACGCCGCCCTGTTATGGGCCATTTGCAGCCTGGGATTTGCCAGCTATGTGGGTTCCTACATGCGGATTCCCATGGTGCCGCTCTTTGCCGGGGAGCTGGGAGCTGGGGCGCTGGAAGTGGGGGTTATCAATTCCCTGTTTTTACTGATGGCTGGCGTCCTTTCTTTCCCTCTGGGGGTGCTGTCCGACCGCTGGGGCCGGAAGACCCTGGTGCTTTGGGGGCTCTTGGTCTCTTCGGTCAGCGCCCTGCTCCTGGCGGTTTCCCAGACCCCCTGCCAGCTCATGGGCATTTCGATTCTTTTCGGCCTGGGGTTGGCGGCCATCGGCCCCACCCTCATGGCCTACGTTGCTGATATCTCCCCGGGCACCCATTTGGGGCGTTCCTATGGTTGGTATACGACCGCCATCTATACGGGGATGAGCCTGGGGCCGGCCTTGGGTGGCGGGCTGGCCCAGTGGCTGGGCTTCCGGCTACTTTTTCTGCTCTCGGCCTTGATGGTGGCGGTCATCGCCGGCTTGGCGATGGCTTTGTTACCGTCCTCGGGGAAAGAGAGGGTCCGCGGTCCGGGTTCTTCCCCCCTGGGGTCAAATATTAGGGCAGTTTTGAGAAACCACCCCCTCCTGGGGTGCTGGCTGGCCACCCTGGGGGGCTGTTTCGGCTTGGGGATGTTTATCACCTTTGCTCCCCTGCACACCCACCAACAGGGGCTGCAACCCGGGGGAATCGGGTTGGTGTTCGCCATGCAGGGGCTGGTGAACGCGTTATCCCGCATCCCCTGCGGGCGCCTGAGCGATCAGGTGGCCCGACGCCAGCATCTGGCCGTTCTGGGTTTCCTTTGCTTAGGCGTCTCTCTGGCGGCTTTCGGTCTGTGCCGCAGCGGGTGGCAATTTATGGGGACCGCGGCGGCCTTGGGCGCCGCCATGGGCCTGGCTTTTACCCCCACCGGTGCCCTGGTCGCCGAGACCGTGCCCCCGGAGGCCAGGGGTCTGGCCATGGGCGGCTATAATACTTGCATCTACCTGGGCATGACGGCCAGCTCCGCGGCCATGGGGCCGGTGGTGACGAGATTGGGCTTTACGACCGGTTACCTGCTAACGGCCCTGGTCATCCTGTGGTCAACCATGGGTTTTTATCTGATGATCAGGGGATTTTCTCCGGGCGAGGGCCACGGTCAAGATGGGTTTAATTAAGAACTTGGGTTACTGGTCAAGAATTCTCCCTAGGTCATATCAAACCTATGGCAAGCAGATCATTCATAACTTGGATAAAGTTTCTTCCTCCTCGCCGCCTGTTGGCGAGGGAGAGGCTGAGGTGAAGGCGGTGGTCACCATTCCGGTATGGACTATACCTGCTACTGAGTTTTTGGCGCCATTTCTTCCAAGGTCCGTCCGGTCAGCACCGAGCGGGGTTCGTCCTTCAGCGGGTCCCGGTCGGTGGTGGCCCATTCATCGTCCAGCTTCACCAGGAGCCAGTTTTCGTCGGGTTCTTTCTGAAAGCGCGTCAGGGCGTAGCCGCCTTTGAGTTTCTTGCCCGCCAGCCAGACTTTGAGGTGGCCGTGGGCCAGGGCCTCGTTCAGAGGGATGGGCCGGCCTTTTTTCTCGGTCAAGTTTCTGAAGGTGCCGGTGTCCCAGACCAGCACTGTGCCGGCGCCGTATTCGCCCTCGGGGATAACGCCTTCGAAATCGGCATAGTCCAGGGGATGGTCTTCGGTGGGCACGGCCAGCCGTTTGTTTCTGGGGTTGGTGGACGGCCCCTTGGGTACCGCCCAGGACTTGAGAACGCCTTCGATCTCCAGACGAAAATCGTAGTGCAGGGTGCGGGCGGCATGTTTTTGGATGACAAAGAGAGGCTCGTTGCCCGCCGCCCGCCGTCCGCCTGGCGGTTCCGGGGTACGGTTGAAATCCCGCTTGGCATGATAATCGGGAAGCTGCTCTTTCTTAGGCATGTAAGTTCCCTCGCCCAGATGAAAAAAGATAAAGAAATTCTGGGGGAAAAGCAGAAAAGAAAGAAGCAAAAAACGGTTATTTTTTCCCCACTAGTTGGCCGACCTTATTGACAAAAAGGTAGAATATTTTATATTATAAAAAATTTTATTAGAGAGGGGGCTGATCGCCATGCATTGTGTAAGTGTCAAACCGGGTGTGGATTGTTCCTTCATGACCAAAAAAGGCTGCTCGTTCAATGGCGGCAGATGTCGGCCGGTGGTAGCCAACTGTGAGGGTTGCGAGCGCATCATCGATTTTGAGGGATCCCGATTCTGCGCGTCTTTTCCGGACCCGGCGGTGAAGTGGCGTCGAGGCAACTGCAATCTGGCCACGCACGTCAAGTCGGATAAGAGCAACGGCAACTCTGCCAAGATCAATCCTTTGAAGGCCTCCAAGCGCGCAGCGGCGGGCCGTTAACCTTCCTGAGCGGGCAGCGCGGCCGTCCAACTCCGGTCTCCGGCCGCGCTCATCTAAGTTCATTTATTCCCCCAGCTTTGCCAAGGCTTCCTTAATGCGTCCGACCCCGGTGGCAATGCGTTCCCGGGAGGTGGCAAAGGAGAGGCGCAAGCAGTGGTCTTCGCCGAACTCGGCGCCGGGCACCATAGCCACCTGGGCCTCTTCCAGGAGATACTCCGCCAGGTACTGGGAGTAGGTCTGCCCTGGGGCGGGTTGGCAGGCCTCAAAGTAGGCCGAGAAATTGGGGAAGATATAAAAAGCACCCTCCGGTTTGGAGGTGGAGAGGCCGGGAATGTCCAGCAACCGCCGGTAGATGTCGTCGCGCCGCCAGGCGAATTCGCTCAGCATGGCGGCCACGGCGTCCTGGGGTCCCAGCAAGGCGGCGACGCCGGCCTTTTGGGCGATGGAGTTGGGGTTGGAAGTGCTTTGGCTCTGGAGCTTGATAGCCGCGGCGATGGCCTGGGCCGGTCCGGCTGCATAGCCGATACGCCAGCCGGTCATGGCGTAGGTTTTGGAGAGGCCGTTCAGCACAAAGGTGCGCCTCTTGAGTTCCGGGGCCAGCATGGCCAGGTTCCAGAAGGGTGCGCCGTCAAAGCGGATCTTGTCATAGATGTCATCGGAAATGACTGTCAGGTTGTGTTTCAAGACGACCTCGGCCAACGCCGCCAGTTCCTTCTGGCTATACATGGCCCCGGTGGGGTTGGAGGGGCTGTTCAAGATAATCCCCCGGGTCTTGGGGGTCAGACGCTCTTTCAGTTCGGCGGCGGTGAGCTTAAAGCTGTTTTCCTGCCGGGTGGGGATGATCACCGGTACAGCCTCGGCGAGCATGAGCATCGGTGGATAGGAGACCCAGAAGGGTGCCGGGACGATGACCTCGTCGCCGGCTTCGAAGATGACCATGAACAGGTTGTAGAGGGCGTGTTTGCCGCCGCAGGAAACCATGATTTCCGCCGGCGTGTAAGCCAAGCCAAGGTCTTGGTGGAAGCGGTAGGCGATGGCTTCTTTGAGTTCGAGGATGCCGCCCACCGGGGTGTAGCGGGTGAAACCTTCCTGGATGGCCCGGATGGCCGCTTCCCGGATATGCGACGGGGTGTCGAAATCAGGCTCTCCCACTCCGAAATTAACCACGTCCACCCCTTGGGCCTTGAGCTGATTGGCTTTGGTATTTAAGGCCAGGGTGGCGGAGGGGGGGATCTGTTGAATGCGACGAGCAAGTTGCAAAGTGAGGTTCTCCTTTATATGGTATGCTGCCAGTGGCCATTTGATAATTACCGGAGAATATGATAGTTGTCAACCATAGGAGGAGGGCTGGCTGTGCAGGCTGTGGCGGTGGTCACCAAGAAGGGCAAAGTGGACGCCTGGGAAGCCGGGCGGGCTTTGCAGGAGTGGTTTGCGGTGCGGGGGCTGACGGCTCATCTGATGGAAAATGAGCCGGAGCCCGACGTTCTTCCTTTACCCGAACGGATTGACCTCATTATCGTCCTGGGGGGGGACGGCACTCTTTTGGGGGTGGCCCGCCATTACGGTCACCAGGGCATCCCTCTGTTGGGGGTGAACATGGGGGGTCTGGGATTTCTCACCGAGGTGGCGTTGCCGGAACTTTATTCCTCCATGGAGCAGGTGTTGGCTGGTCACTATGAAGTGGAAAGCCGCATGGTACTGACCGCCACTCTTTTTCGTCAGGGTAAATCTATCTGGCAGGAGCATGTGCTGAATGACGCGGTGATCAACAAGGGGGCGTTAGCCCGTATAGTGGAACTGACCACCTGGATCGACGATGAATATCTTACCACCTACCGGGCTGACGGGCTCATCGTCGCCACTCCCACCGGCTCCACCGCCTACACTATGTCAGCCGGTGGTCCTATTGCCTACCCTACCCTGCGGCAGATCATTCTTTTACCCATTTGTCCCTTTACCTTAAGCAACCGGCCGCTGATCCTGCCGGACACGGTTTGCGTAGCGGTTACTTTGAATGAGAAAGTGCGGGATGCCTATCTCACCTTGGACGGCCAAGTGGGGCAGGAACTGATGCCAGGGGACAGGGTGGAGGTAAGAGCAGCGCCTCATAATTTGAAGCTTGTCAAGTCTCCCCACCGCAGCTTTTTCCAGATACTGCGCACCAAGTTAGGCTGGGGCGAGATAGCCGGCCAGTGTGCCGAGGTGGTGCCGGCATGAACCGGGACTTGGGGCACGCGGTTCGGGACCAGGAAAATAAGAATCCCTCAAGCCGCAGCACTCAGCACGCAGCACTCCGGACGTTTATAGAATTGCCGGTAATTTCTTACCGCGCTTGCCAAAGCCAGACCATCCGGGACCTGGTGGTGGTGGAGGAACCACTGGAAATCCGCTTGGCGGGGGAGCCTTTTCAGGTGCTGATGCGCCTGCCGGGCGGGGAAAAGGAGCTGGCCCTGGGGTTCTTGTTCACCGAGGGGATCGTCCAGCAGTTGTCAGAGGTTCTTACCCTGCACTTCTGCGGGAGGGGTGCCGACCCCACTCTGACCCCCGACGTGGTGGAGGTGACACTCACCCCCGAGGCCTTGGCCCGCCGGGGGCGCCGACAGCTGGAGGTTTCTTATGCAAGCTGCGGCCTGTGCGCCAAAGAGGCCGTCACCGAAATCTGCCGGCAGGTGAAGCCGGTTGCCGGTGCTTTGACCCTCAGCAGCGGGCAACTCTTGGCCCTGATGGCCCGGCTGCCTGAAGCGCAGCCGGTTTTCGCCCAGACCGGGGGCGCCCATGCCGCCGTCTTGGCCACACCAGAGGGCGCGGTTTTCCTCAGCGCTGAAGACGTCGGCCGCCACAACGCCCTGGACAAGGTCATCGGCCGGGCGCTCCTGGAGAGGCGGGATCTGGGGGAAATGGTGGCCTTGCTCAGCGGCCGCCTCAGCTTTGAGATGGCCCTGAAGGCCGCCCGGGCCGGCATCCCGGTGTTGGCCGGGGTGTCGGCCCCCACCAGCCTGGCCGTGCAGCTTGCTCAGGAACTGCACCTCACCCTGGTAGGCTTTGTCCGTGAGGACCGTTACAACGTCTATACTCACCCCCGGCGTTTGCAGTGAGGTCAGTGGCCAGCGGGTGGAGAGGGAGAAGTGGAGAATTCTCTTTTGGGGCTATGCAATTGACTCAAGTAAACACAATATGTAGTACGTGGGTATGGAAGATTACCGCGGACTATAATGGATTTTGAAAGTAGATTTGCCAGCGAAATGTCATACATAGTTTACCTGATAGCACTTAGGCAGCCTGAAAGTTTTATGTGCCCGGGTTGTCGGAAGCCACTGCTTGGCAAAACGCTCGTGGATTGTGGCATTGTAAGGAATTTAGTCTCAGTTGACCCATTGCCAAGGGCATAAAATAACCCCTTTTTCGAATCTATAAAACACTAGATATCATTTCTGTCCGGCTAGGCCCAAGCCAGGGTTAACTGGTTATTAACATTCATATTATCCGGCACCGGGCCTGGCGGCTCAAAAAGTTCCTGCAAGGAGCAAGTGCGAAACAGGTTAAGCTGCAAGACCCGCATCAAGTTCTGCAAAGTAACGCTCAAGTTACAGAGGAACTTGGTGTAGCAAAGCAAAAGATAGACGATGAGGGCCGCATAGATCTGGGTCATGACGGCGTTCTCGGAGTTGCCGATGAAGGCCTTGATCTTTAGGTTCTGCTTGATGAAGCGGAAAAATATTTCGATCTGCCAGCGCTCCTGGTAGATGTCGGCGATGGTCTTGGCTGCCAACCGGAAGTGGTTGGTGAGGAACGCATAAACCTTGCCGGTTTCGGGGTCCTGGTAAACGATGCGGCGCAAGGGCTTGGGGCACTCTCGGGCTTTGGCGCCGGTAAG
>DYLF01000012.1:42863-44959 GCA_020722205.1 Desulfobacca acetoxidans | reverse complement strand
TGGCGGGTGACTTCGGCAGCGGCCGCCAGCCCCTGGGAGCCGGTGCAGGCGTTGGCATTGCCGCTGTTGATGAGGATGGCCTGGAGGCGGCCCCGGCGCAGGCGTTCCCGGCTGAGAAGGACAGGAGCAGCCTTGACGCGGTTTTTGGTAAAAACTCCGGCGGCCACACAGGGGGCGTCGGCCACGACGAGGGCCAGGTCCAGGGCACCGGTTTTTTTGATGCCGGCGGCGGCGGCGGCGGCTTGAAATCCTGGGACAATCATGGTTCGGCTTCTCGGTGTCAGCTTTTGGTTGTTCACTGGTTTTTTGGATGACCCAAGCTGAGATCCACCTCACAATTCACCGGGTGGATGTGCTCCGTGGTTTAAATTACTCATTACCCCAGAAAGCGAAGGGTCTTTAAAATAATCAATAATAAGACTTGCCAGGGCCGGGATGGTAAATACCGGCGGTTGAATTTGGGGGGTTACCCCGTATTCTTTCAGGGTGGCGGCAGTAATGGGGCCGATGGCGGCGGTGACCGCGCCGGCGGCCAACTCTTTAAAATGCTCCTTGCCGACCAGGGTGACGAAGTTGTGCACCGTGGTGGAACTGGCGAAGGTGAGGATGTCCACCCGGCCCGGTTGCAGGGCGGCCTGGGCCTCAGGGGAAAACTCTCGCGGCAGCCGGGCCTGATAGACCGGCACCACCTCCACTTGTGCTCCATGCCGGGCCAGCGCCTCGGTCAGCACTTCCCGGGCTGCCTGGGCCCGGGCCACCAGCAGCCGCTCCCCCGGCGCAATCATGGGTAGCAACGCTGCGGCCAGGTCCTCGGCTTGATAGCGCGCCGGCACGCAGTCGGCCACCAGGCCATAGTGCCGCAAGGCTTGGGCGGTGGCCGAGCCGATGGCGGCGATCTTGGCACCTCCCAGGGCCCGGAGGTCCAGGCCTTTATTGAACAGGCGGGTCATGAAGGCATGAACCCCGTTGGTGCTGGTGAAGATCAGCCAATTGTATATGCTCAGTCGCCCCAAAGCCACATCCAGGGGGCGGTAATCCTCCGGCGGTACGATCTCCAGAGTGGGAATCTCGAGGCAACTAGCCCCCGCTGCGGTCAATAACTCCACCAAGGTGCTGGCCTGCTCCCGGGTGCGGGTGACCACCGCGGTTTTACCCCACAAGGGTCGCTTTTCCCACCAAGCCAAGCGCTCCCTGAGCCTTGCCACCTCTCCCACCACCAGCACGGCCGGAGGCCGGATATCCGCCTCTTTGGCCAAGGCAGCAACGTCTTTAAGTGTGTCGCAGATAGTGCGCTGGGTAAGGAGGGTACCGGATTGAATCACTGCCGCTGGGGTATCGGGCGGCCTGCCGCCCTGTATCAGGCGGTGGCAAATGTCAGGAAGATTTTTCACGCCCATGAGGAAGACCAGAGTGCCTTGGCTTTGGGCCAGGTTCTCCCAAGGGAGGCCGGAAGTCTCTTTGCCGGCTTCCACGTGCCCGGTAACCAAGGTGACCAGAGAGGCGTACCGCCGATGGGTCACAGGGATGCCGGCATAGGCCGGCACAGCCACGGCGGCGCTGACACCCGGCACCACTTCAAAGGGAATGCCGGCGGCGGCCAGCGTTTCAGCCTCTTCGCCACCGCGGCCGAAGACAAAGGGGTCGCCGCCTTTGAGGCGCACCACGTTAAGACCGACCTTGGCCTTGGCCACCAAAAGATCGTTGATGGCCTCCTGAGGCAGGGCGTGGGTCCCAGCCTTCTTGCCCACATAAATCAGCTCGGCGGCGGGCGGCACCTCTTTAAGCAGCTCGGGGGCGGCCAACTGGTCATAGACCACCACCTGAGCCCGGCGCAACACTTTCAGGCCCTTGACCGTAATCAGCCCAGGGTCGCCGGGACCGGCTCCGACGAGATAGACTTTACCAAGTGCGGTCATATCGTAAAGCGTGAGCTGTGAGTCGTGAACCGTTTACAAACATAAGGTGGGGTGCAGACATTACATGTTTCGCACCCCAGAGAGGCTTGCTTTTCAGAGTAAGTCAAGGCCAACGGTCTCTCTGGGGCGCAATTCATACATGTAGAGCAGGTCCCCTGGAATCGCCGAGGAGGGCTGTCA
>DYLF01000012.1:32872-42763 GCA_020722205.1 Desulfobacca acetoxidans | reverse complement strand
GCCAATTGATGGAGCTTCTGAAACTTGTCGTCTTTTTGGGGATCGCTCACCAGATCCACAATATATTCTACGAATCGCTGCTCACGGCGCACTTCCTTCTGAACTATTTTTTTTGCCACTTCATCGACCCAGGATTGAAAACTGGGCCACCAGGAGGCCAGTTGCACCGGCGCCTTAAAAGCTCCACCCGCATCCTTATCCTGGTCCCGGGACTCACCCGATAAGATATAGTCATAGGTGACAGCCACGATAATGGCAGCAAATAATGAGGTATCCTGGATGGCTCCGGTGCGGTCCAGGAGGAAAAACAGCCCCACCGGAATGGAAATGTAGGCCAGCAGGAGCAACCAGGTATGCGGAACGGTCCACTTGCCGATATAGCCGATGGCGATTTTCTGGTTGACTTGGCGCACCCCCAGGATCAGACCCAGCGCGACCACCACGGCATAGCACAACCAGGCGTCGATATCAGGAGAACCACTGGGAATCATGGCAGACGCCCCAGGTAATGAGCCATTAATATTCCTGGGCTATCTTGCTGGCAAATTTTACATCAGAAGGCAGGATGTAGAAGCGGGCGCTGATAAAATCCTTTTTATCGACCACCGGCCCGCTGGCCATGACGATATTCTTTTCCAGCAGTGGTTGGACGGCGCTTTTGAGGTCGTCCAGGCTGGCCAGCCCAGCCTGTGCCATCAGCTCGCCACCCCTGATCATTCCCTTTTCCAGGATGACGTAGAGGGCCTTCCTGCTTTTATCATCGAGGGGTTGCTTCATGGTTGTTGACTCATTTCAATTAAAGATGGGCTCAGCCCCAACAGCCCCTTAGTTAAGTGCATACTTTATGATAAAATTTGTTTTGAATATACAGGGTCTTACTAACTATGTCAAGTTTTGCCCGGCTGCGGCGTCAGCATCAGAGGCGGCCGAAGGCCGTGCGGCTGGTGAATATGTCCGGCTCCTGCTTGTCCAGGGGGGGGTGCCGATTGATGAGGCGATACTCCATTGTATAAAAATCTTTATATTTTTACCAGTTCATACTCCCGGCTGCCCAAGCCGATTTGTTCGGCGTAGGCGAATTGCAGGGGCCAGTCAATTTGGGGATAGACATCCCGGAACTTGTCACTGCCCGGGGTCAGGTTTTTCAAAGCCGAACCTGGCAGGCCGATGCTTTGGGTGACCAGGTCGGCCGACGCCTGGTCAATGGCCACCGGGTCGGTGGAGGCCAAGATACCCAGGTCCGGGACAATGGGGGCATCGTTGAAGCCATAGCAGTCGCAGGCCGGAGACACTTGGGTGATGAAATTAATGAACACGGCTCGCCCCTTTTTGCCCAGCATCACCCCATAAGCATATTCCATCAACTTTTTTAAGAACACGGGGATGGCTTCATTCCATTGGATCTGGATATTGCCGTAGGGGCAGACCAGGATGCATTCGGCGCAGCCCACGCACTTTTTGGGGTCGATGACGGCTTTGCCGGTTTCCGGGCTGAGGCTGATGGCCTCCTGGGCGCAATGAGCCACACACTCGGCGCAGCCGGTGCATTTCTTCTCGGTGACCACCGGGGCGATGTTGGAGTGCTGCGCCAGTTTCCCGCGCCGGGAAGCGCCGCCCATGGCCAGGTTTTTTAAAGCACCGCCGAAGCCCGACATTTCATGCAACTTAAAATGGGACATGACCACCAGGCCTTCAGCTTCCACCAAGGCTTCGGCCAGATATACCTTCTTGAACTGTTCCTGGTTGATGGCCACCTCCACTTCGGCCTTGCCGGTGAGGCCGTCGGCAATGACCAGGGGGGCCCGGACCACCGCATAGGCAAAGCCGTTTTCAATGGCCGTGGTGAGATGACTAACAGCTTCGGAGCGGGTGCCGAGATAGAGAGTGTTGGCGTCCGTCAGGAAGGGGCGGCCGCCGCTCTCCCAGACCTCCTCCACCACCAGTCGCACGAAGTTGGGGCGGATATAAGAAGTGTTCCCTTTTTCCCCAAAGTGCAACTTGATGGCGATAAGGGGGCGCCTTTTTTTGCGGTGGATGACGCCTTTGAGGTTCACAGCCTTCAGGAGTTTGCCGAATCTTTTGAAGTTGGTCTCTTTAATCGAGGCCCTGAGATCCATGCAATAGACGGTGCTGGGCATAGGTTATTCCTGTTTTTTTTGTTTTCTGTAAAGTACCCCCAAGATTCTGCTTTCTTTTGACTCAGGCCTGCCAGACCACCTTTCCACCGAGGATGGTGTAAACCGCCTGTCCTTTAAGCCGCCAGCCCTGAAAGGGGCAGTTTCGGCTCTTGGAGGCGAAAGAATTGACCTCCACCTGCCACTCCCGTTGCAGGTCTATGATGGTTAGGTCGGCAGGGGCACCAGGGGTCAGGGTGCCGCCCTCCACACCCAATATTCGGGCAGGGTTGGTGGACATTTTGGCGATGAGCTGACTGAGGGTGAGATGGCCGTCATGGACGAGCTTCAGGCTCAGGCCTAGTGAGGTTTCCAGGCCGATGAGGCCGAAGGCGGCGGCTGCGAACTCCAGATCCTTTTCCAGACTGCTGTGGGGGGCATGATCGCTGGCGATGGCGTCCAGGGTGCCGTCGGCCAGACCTGCTTTGATGGCAGCTACGTCAGTCGCGGTGCGAAGGGGCGGGTTGACCTTGGCGTTGGTATTATAGCCTTCCACCGCCTCATCGGTGAGGCTGAAGTAGTGGGGGGCGGTCTCAGCGGTGACCGGTATCCCGGCAGCCTTAGCCCGGCGAATAATCTCCACACTGCCGGCGGTGCTGACGTGGGCGATATGAAGGCGGGCGCCGGTGAGCTGGGCCAGGGCCACCTCCCGGGAGACCATGACCTCTTCAGCCGCCGCCGGAATGCCTTTCAGGCCTAAACAGACCGAGACCACACCTTCGTGCATGACGCCGTCAGCCCGGAGGTGCAGGTCTTCGGCGTGGGAAATGATGGGCAGGTCAAAGGTCCTGGCATACTCGAGGGCCCGGCGCATGAGGAGAGCGTTCATGACCGGACGGCCATCGTCAGACAGGGCCACGGCCCCGGCGCCTTTCAAGTCGGCGTATTCCGCCAGCGCCTGCCCCTGGGAACCCACTGTAACGGCCGCCACGGGATAGACCCGGGCTGAGGCTGTCAGCTTGGCCCGTTCCAGGATGAAGCGGGTGGTGGTGGCGTTGTCGTTCACCGGCTTGGTGTTGGGCATGGCCGCCACCGCGGTAAAGCCGCCTTGGGCGGCGGCGCGGGTGCCGCTGGCAATGGTTTCCTTATATTCTTCGCCGGGTTCCCGGAGGTGCACATGCATATCAATGAGCCCACAAGTGACCACCAATCCCTGGGCTGCGATAATTTGGCGTCCTTCTGGCAGAAGACGTCCTGGGGGTTCCAGGGCGATGATTTTGCCCTCTGCAATTAGGACATCCCGCGCGGCGGTCAAATTTTGGGATGGGTCCACCACCAATCCACCGGTGATCAGCAGGCTCAACTTTTTTCACCTCCACCGATGTGCAAGAGCAGCACGGCCATCCGCACCGCCACCCCGTTGGTCACCTGTTCCAGGATGACGGAGTAAGGACCGTCGGCTACCTCGGGGGAAATTTCCACCCCCCGGTTGATGGGGCCGGGGTGCATGATGATGACGTCTTCTTTGGCCAGGGCCAGGTGTCTGAGGGCGAGGCCGAAGGTGGCGCTGTATTCCCGCAAAGTGGGAAAAAACCATTGGCCCATGCGCTCCAGTTGCAGGCGCAGCATCATGATGACATCGGCCCCCCGGACCGCCTCTTCCAGGGAATAGACCATCTTCACACCCATGGTGGCCAAGTATGGCGGCAGCATGGTGGCCGGGCCGGCTACTGTAACTTCGGAGCCCATTTTGGTGAAGGCCCGGATATTGGAACGTGCCACCCGAGAATGAGCAATATCGCCGATGATAGCCACTTTCAGGCCGGAAAGCCTACCTTTGGCCTCCCGGACAGTGAGGAGATCCAAGAGCGCCTGGGTAGGATGCTCATGCAGACCGTCGCCGGCGTTGACCACACCGCACCTAAGGCGTCGGGCCAGAAAGTGGGGGGCGCCGCTGGCTTGGTGTCGGATGATTAGGAGGTCCGGCTGCATGGCTTCCAGATTATGGGCCGTGTCCGCCAGGGTCTCCCCTTTGACGGCGCTGGAGGCGGCGACCGTCAGGTTCACCGTATCCGCGCTCAGTCGTTTGGCAGCGATTTCAAAGGACATGCGGGTACGGGTGGAGGGCTCATAAAAAAGGGTCACCACCGTCTTACCCCTGAGGGTGGGCACTTTCTTAATGGAACGGGTGGAGATTTCCTTAAGGGAATCGGCGGTGTCCAGGATGAGCTGAATTTCTTCCGCCGAAAGGTCCTCAATTCCCAGCAAGTCCTTGCGCTGATACGCCATGATATCTTAGCCGCAGATTATGCCGATTTTCACCAATTAGAAAAAAAACCTCCTTACCCGGTAAGGAGGTTTTACCTCAAAAGTTTTGACTCTGCCGCCTCATAAGCTGGGCCATCCTGGTTGGCCATATTTTTTATCACCATCCGGCCCAGGTTGCAAGCATTATCGTCGGAAAAAGAGGCTGGCCTTCTTGACAACCTAACTGGCAGGTATTATTTGCTTATTAGAAAGCGCCCGGTTCTTACACCGTGCGAGGATTGGCCCATCGGTACATGGTGGGCGACAAGATTTAAGCAGGAGGCTGGGTGACAGCGCTTGTTTCTTGAACCGGGCGAGAATGGCAAAAACCAACCACACTTATAAGTAAGGAGGAAAATTTATGGATCTCACCGAATGGAGACCTTTTCGCGAGGTTTCCCGACTTCGTCGGGAAATGGACCGCCTTTGGGATGACTTTTTTGGCCCCGGTCGCCGGGCCTTGCAGCCTCTGGAAGCAGCTTGGGCGCCCGCGGTGGATGTCTCCGAGACCGACGATAAGATTACCGTCAAAGCTGAGGTGCCTGGCATTGAGGCCAAGGATCTTGACATTTCTCTGGTGGGCGACACCCTTACCATCAAAGGCGAAAAGAAGGCGGAACGGGAAGAAAAATCAGAGAACTACCATCTGGTGGAGCGGAGCTACGGCTCCTTCAGCCGGAGTCTGAAACTGCCGGCGGTAGTGGAAGCGGACAAGATTGAGGCCACCTACAAGCAGGGTGTGCTGACTGTCACCTGCCCCAAGAAAGAAGAGGTCAAACCCAAGGCCATCGAAATCAAGACGGAATAGGCAATGAAATGCCTAATTATCATCAGGCTGGCTGGTCCTGAGCAAGACCGGCAGACAAGCAAAGGAGGGTCGTGCACCCTCCTTTGCTTTTTGGGGGTGAAAGAGGCGCTTGTTTGAATTTTTCCGCCACAGCCCGCCAGACGCACTCACCCGCCCTCTCCGCAGCCAAAGACTGACCGCCAGCGGGATGGCCAGAAGTTCGGCTGAAGTGAACCAAAAGCCGACTGCCTCTCAACTGGCGGCCAGGGCCATTTCCTGGGCGATGATCTGGGTATCGGTAAAGTGTTTCAATTGAATGGCCTTGCCCGGGCATTCGGAGACACACAGTCCGCACCCCTGGCACTTGGCCGGGTCGATATAGGCCACGTCTTTCTCGTAGTCGATGACCGGCACCCCAAAGGGGCAGGTGCGGACACAAGTAAGGCAGACGGCACATTTTGCCGGGTCCACCCAGGCCACCATGGCCCGCCCCAGCATCTTTTCCTGGGTCAGAATCCCCAGAGCCCGCACTGCAGCGCCTTTGGCCTGGGCAATGCTCTCATCGGCATACTTGGGGCCGTGAGCCAGGCCGCACAGAAAGATGCCTTCGGCTGAGAAATCCAGGGGTCTCAGCTTCATATGGGCTTCCTGGAAGAAGTCGTCCGCATCGGTCGGCAACTTGAATATCTGGGCGATCTCCCGGCTGTCGGAATGAGGTCTGACGGCCGCCGAGAGAACCAGTAAGTCTGCCTTGAGGATAAGGGTGGTCTTGAGGTTCTGGTCGAGTACTGACACCTGCAAGTACTCAGGGCCAGAAATGACTTCTGGTTTCTGTTCCAAGTCATAGCGGCAGAACAGCACCCCCAGGTCACGGGCCTTTTTATAATACACTTCCTTAAAGCTGTAGGTGCGGATATCGCGATAGAGGACAAAGATACGGGCCCGGGGGCGGAGCTCTTTCAGTTTCAAGGCATTCTTCACGGCGGCGCCGCAGCACAACCGGCTGCAATATTGGTGCTCCGGCTCCCGGGAGCCAACACACTGGATCATTACCACCCTGGGTTCCGGGGGCAGGGAATCAGGGTCGTTGACCAGCCGGTTTTCCAGTTCCAGTTGGGTGAGGACCCGCTGGTCCTGCCCGTAGAGATACTCCGGAGGGCGGTATTCTTGGCCGCCCGTGGCGATGACCACGGCGCCGAAGTCAATGGTCGCCTCGCCATGAGGCGTGGCCACAGTGCCGGTGAACTTGCCCACATGACCGGAGAAATCCACCACGGAGGTGTCCACCATAAGGTTTATGCGCGGATGCTGTTCTACTTCGCTGATCAGGTTGGCTAGGTAGGGCTGCATCTGATAGCCTTCGAGAGTGTAGTAAATCCGTCTGGCCATTCCCCCCAGCACTTTGCTTTTTTCCACCAGATGCACCTGGTAGCCGGCGTCGGCAATGGTCAGGGCGGCGGTCATACCGGCCAGTCCCCCTCCCACCACCAAGGCCTGCCGAATCGGTTCGAAAGAATGTTCAGGAATGCCTTCCAGCAGAGCCGCCCGGGCCACTCCCATGCGGAGCAGTTCCATGGCTTTCTCGGTCGCCTGCTCCGGCTCCCCGCGGTGGACCCAGGATCCCTGGTCCCGGATGTTTACCATTGAGAAAAGGTGTTTGTTAAGGCCCATCTGGCGCAAATTTTCCATGAACAGTGATTCATGTGTGCGGGGACTGCAAGCAGCCACCACCACCCGGTTGAGGCCCTCTTGTTCAATTACCCGGCGCATGTCCGCCAACGAAGGTGAAGAACAGGTGAACAGATAATGGTCGACATACACTACGTGAGGTAAGCGGCGGGCATAGTCCACCACTCTTTCGATGTCGATGACACTGGCGATATTGCTGCCGCAGTGGCAGACAAACACGCCGATTCTCGGTTCTTCCTGGGAGGTGTCCCGTTCCGGGGGATATTCGACCGGGGTCACCAAACTACCCCGGACGTCCTTCAGCAGATTAAAGGCAGCGGCGGCTGCCGCCGAGGCTTGGGCCACTGTTTCCGGTATGTCCTTGGGGCCCTGGAAGACGCCGCAGGTATAGATGCCTTCTCTATTGGTGGCCACCAGATCGAAGGGTGGGTTTTGGGCGAATCCCCATTTATTGGTGGCGAGGTGACAGGTTTTGGCCAGGAGTTTGGCATAACCATGCGGTTTGAGCCCCACAGATAACACCACCAGGTCAAATTCTTCGGCCCTGAGATAATTGTCTTCACCGACGTAGTTGATTTCAAGATTACGGTTTTCTGGATTCTGTGTTACCCGAGAGACCATGGCTCGGATAAACCTTACACCTTGGGATTGAGCCCGTTCATAATAGCGGTCGAAGCCTTTGCCGTGGGCTCTAAGATCGATGAAGAAGATGGCAGGTGCCAAGCCGGGGGAGTGCTCTTTAGCAATGATGGCTTGTTTGGTGGCATGCATACAGCAGACGGAGGAGCAAAATTCCCGGTTATTGCCGCTTTCCCGGGAGCCGACGCATTGAATCCAGGCGATGCGTCGTGGTTCCTGGTGATCGCTGGGCCGGCGCAGGTGGCCGGCGAAGGGTCCGGTGGCGGACAGCAGCCGTTCAAATTCCAGAGAGGTTACTACGTTGGGATAGCGGCCGTAGCCGTATTCCGGTTTTTTTTCCGCCTCGTAGAGTTTCAGGCCTGATGCCAGGATGATGGCGCCCACCTCGATTTCGGTGGTTTTGACTTTCTGGCTGTGATCCACAGCCCCGGCTTGACAGGCGGTGACACATAGCATACATTCTGAACAGACGCTGCAATTCAAACAACGGCTCGCCTCAGTGAAGGCCTGCACAGAGGTGTACTCGAGGGCGATCTCGTCAAAGAGTTTGCAGCTGTGCTCCGGGGGCAGAGTGGGCAACAACTCCCGGGGCTGACCTTCCTCGTCCCGGGGGATTTCCCGCCAGCGAGCCAGGGCCACGGTGCCTTTCTCCCGGCCTTTTCTCAGATCCATGCCGTTCAGATAGCGGTGAATAGATATCGCCGCCTCCATACCGCCCGCCACTGCCTGGATGGCATTCCAGGGGCCGGTGTGGACGTCTCCGGCGGCGAATATTCCGGGCCGGGAAGTCTCATAAGTGATGTCATCCACCACAATGGTGCCCCAGGGAGTGATGTTGATGCCGCTGCCGGCCAAAGGGCTGAGGTCCGCTTCCTGACCGATGGCCGAAACGACAGTGTCCACCGGGATTTCAAACTTTGCTCCCAGGATGGGTTCCGGTCGGCGCCGGCCAGAGGCGTCAGGTTCGCCTAAACGCATCTGCTGGCAGAGCAATCCTTTGATCTTGTTCTTTCGGAAGATGGCTCTTATAGGCAAGGCCAAGTAAATAATTTCCACACCTTCGCAGAGGGCCTGCTCAATCTCATGGGCAAACGCCGGCATCTCCTCCTGGGATCGCCGGTAAATGATGGTTACCTGCGAGCCCAAGCGCCGGGCGGTGCAGGCCACATCCACCGCCACGTTACCGCCGCCGATGATGGCCACCCGTTTGCCTAGGGGAATGGTTTCACCCATATTTTGACGGCGGAGTAACTCCACCCCTTGGATGATGCCAGGAATTTCTTCTTCGGAGATTTTCAGGACCTTGCCCACATGGCAACCCAGACCCAGGAAAATCGCCTGGTATCCCTGATTAACCAAGTCATTTAGGGTAAAATCCCGGCCCAAGGCAGTGTTGGTTTTTAATTCCACCCCCAGGCGCAAAATGTTATCAATTTCTTTGTCCAGGACATCTTTGGGCAGACGATAATCGGGGATGCCCACCCGGAGCATGCCCCCGGCCTTGGGCAAGGCCTCAAATATGGTGGGGCGGTAGCCCAACAAAGCCAAATGATAGGCGCAGGACAATCCGGCCGGCCCGGAGCCGATGATGGCCACTTTCTCGGGCCGGGGGGGGGCCTGGGTCAGGGGGATAGTAGCCAGGTCTACCTGATTGGCCGCATAGCGCTTCAGATGGCAAATGGCCACTGGCTCGTCCAGCTCCTGGCGCCGGCATTTATCTTCGCAGGGGTGAGGACAGATCCGCCCCAACACCCCCGGGAGAGGCAGACGCTCCATGATAAGCTTGATCGCTTCTTTAAATTTGCCCATCTTGACGAGCTGAATGTAACCTTGAACATTGATTTCGGCCGGACAGGCCATGGAGCAGGGAGCTTTGGCCAACTTGGTGATGCAGTAAGCCGCCGGGATAGCCTGGGGATAGAGGCGGTGCACCGCTTTGGATTCCGTCAGCCCCATATTGAAACGGTCCGGCACGCTTACCGGGCAGACTTGGGCGCAGCTCCCGCAGCCGGTGCATTTGGACACATCTATATAGCGGGGCCGTTGTTGTAAGATGACCTTGAATTTTCCTGGCTTCCCACTTAGGAGTCTTACCTCGGTGAGGGTATGAATTTCAATATTACGATGCCGTCCCACATCAACCAGCTTAGGAGAGAGAATGCACATGGAGCAGTCATTGGTGGGGAAGGTCTTGTCTAATTGGGGCATGGTGCCGCCGATGGCGGACTGTCTCTCCACCAAGTGGACATAAAACCCGGCGTCCGCCAAATCCAGGGCGGCTTGCAGGCCGGCAATGCCGCCGCCCACCACCATAACGGCGCCGATTCTGTCCGTTTTCTTTTCTTCCATAGGTCA
>DYLF01000012.1:0-32772 GCA_020722205.1 Desulfobacca acetoxidans | reverse complement strand
ATGAGTTCCGTAAAGTAGAATACCGGCAGATAATATTCTTTCAAGAAATTCCGGGAAATACGTTCCTGAGAGAGATCCAGATTGGCTTGGCACATCTGACAGGAAACCACCAGACATTCCGCCCCGGCCGCTAAGGCCCGCTCATATAGGCAATGCACCAAGTAATCAATGATATCCGGCCGGGCCACCGCCAGACCCGCCCCACAACAGTCGGTCTTAAACGACCAGTCCACAGGGGTAGCGCCCAAGACTTTCAACAACTTCTCCATATTCTGAGGGTTTTCATAATCGGCACTATCGGTGATACTCGGAGGCCTGGACGCCAGACAGCCGTAATAGGCCACGGCTTTTAGGCCAATGAGCGGCCTGACAATTTTGGTAGGCAATGTGGCCAAGAATTTGGGTTGGGAAAAATAATCCAGCAGGTCCCAAATCTTTACGGGAGTGTGGGGGCCTTGGAGCCAGCGGTGACCTTCCGGCCCTTTGAGCGCCTTCTCCGCCACCTTCAAGCGGTTGAAACACAACGCGCAAGGCACCACCAAATCGAGTCCGGCCTGGTAGGCGATGAGGAGGTTCCGCATGGGCAGGTCGAGAGCCAGGTGGCGATTGATGCTGTGGGCGGCGGAAGCCCCACAGCAATTCCAATCGTCCAGCTCCACCAATTCCACATCCAGGGCGCGAGCCACAGCCTCAATGGAGGCGGCGTAATCATTGGCAGTGCCTTCCAACGAACAACCAGGATAGTAAGAAACTTTCATCGGGAGCGATTTCTGAAAATTCACCACCAGCCCACCTATTTTTCTCCTGATCCGGAGTCTTGAGCTTTCATCTGCGCGCCGTTGAAGATTTTCCGTATCTCTTTGACCCCCTTGAGGCGATGAGGCAAGCTGAGGCGAAGCCGCCCGCGTTGACGCAATTTACGGCCGAGGCTCAGGTCGGAGAACAGCCCTCCCGACCATAACTTTTTCAAGAACTGCCCGCTTCTCAGGGTATAGAGGCCCAATAACACCGCCTCGGGAAGGCGCCCCCCGCCCAGGCGGACGCTGCGCAAAAATGTCTGGTGAAACCGAGTGACTGCGGGCTGGGGAAGGGCAACACCCCGCTTGAGTGCTGTTTCCTTCAGCCAGTCCATGACCCCCGCGATATCGATGCCGTTAGGGCAGCGGGTAGTGCAGGTTTCGCAACTGGAACAGACCCAGATGGTGGTGCACCCCAAGACCTGCTCTTCCTGGCCCAAAAGGGAGAGACGAATAACCTGGTCCGGCAGCAGGTCCATGGCGAAGGTTAATGGACAGCCGCTGGAGCACTTCCGACATTGATAGCAGGCGGACACGGATAAATGAGCATCCTGCAGCTGTTCTGGCAGTTCAAAAGACGGCTCCAGAATGGGAACCTTATCCATGCAATCACCACCTAATTATTATTTCGACTGGGGCAAAAGTTTCTTAAGCTTGGCCACGCCTTAGCCACCTGAGCTGTTTTGCTGATAAAGGTGGCAGAAGCTTGCAACCCCTGGCCCCCTCCTTAAATTATATCAAAAATCTTGGTTTCTTGCTAGGCAGGGCTAGCGGCGGCTTGTTGTTTCTGCCAAACCTCCTGGGCCTCTCTTTTCACCTTGTTGGGCCCCAGTTTATAGACCCGCTCGCTCATTTCCATGGCGATGGCCGCAAACTTTGGTCCGTCGGAAGAAGACAGGTTAAACATCTCCAGGCGTGCCGCCTCGAAGCCCATCCGGACGAAATCTTCCTTTAACCTGTTGACCCGCTTTTTGGCTCGGATATTGCCGGTGAGGTAATGGCAGTCACCCTCCAAACAACCCACCACCATCACCGCATCAGCTCCGCCCTCAAAGGCCTTGAGTAGGTGGAGGGTGTCCACTCGGCCGGTACAGGGTACCATGATTATTTTGATCTCCGGGGGATATGGCAGCCGCATCGAACCTGCCAGGTCCGCCGCTGTGTAACCTCAGTAGCGACAACAAAAACAGATGATTTTGGGAATAAAAGGGGTGGCCATAGTTCTCCTAGTGTTAACCGGCCGCCAAGGCTAATTCCTGGGCGATGATCTGGGCATCGGTGAAGTTTTGCAGTTGGATGGCCTTGCCGGGGCACTCTGAGACGCAGACACCGCACCCCTGGCAGGTGACTGGATCGATGTAAGCCGCATCGACTTGGTAATCGATGACGGGCACGCCGAAGGGACAGGTGCGCACACAGGTGAGACAGACCGCACATTTGTCCTGGTCCACCACAGCCACCACACCGCTGAGTTGGACGCTCTCCTGGGCCAGGTAGGTGGCGGCCCGGCCCGCCGCGGCCTTGGCCTCGGCGATGGATTCATCCAGCGGTTTGGGCGAGTTTGCCAAGCCAGCCAGGAAAAAGCCTTCCCGAAAAGCATCCACTGGGCGCCGTTTGGGGTGGGATTCCTGGAAGAAGCCGTCGAGGTCAACCTCCAGGTCAAAGATCTCCGCCATCTCCCTTGTGCCGGTGGGCAACACTGCGCTAGCCAAGGTCAGCAGGTCAGGGGTCAAGACCACCGGCCGCCCCAAGATGGGATCGGTGACGGTCACTTGTAATTTACCGTCGCTCCCCGTTTCCACCCGGGGTTTGCAGTCCAGGTCGAAGCGGATGAATATTACTCCCATTTCCCGAGCTTTTTTGAAAAGCAGTTCCTTGTCCCCATAAGTCCGGATATTCCGGTAGAGGACAATCACCTCCAGTTCGGGATTCAGTTCTTTCAGAGCGAGGGCGCTCTCCACCGAATGCGTGCAGCATAAACGGCTGCAGTAAGGCCGCTCCGGCTCCCTGGAGCCCACGCACTGAATGAACACTGCCTGCTGGGCACCGGTAACCTTGGGATTTTTATCGGCAATAAGCTTGTCGAGTTCAAAAAGGGTGAAAACATCGTCTCTTTGGCCGTAGAGGTATTCCTTCGGTTGGAAAGGTCGGCCGCCACATGCCATAATGCCCACCCCATGGTTCACCAGGCGCTCGCCCTGGGGAGTTTGGACAGTGGTGTTAAAATTGCCGAGAATTCCGCTGGTGCCAACTATAGTGGAGTTGAGCAGGAGTTCGATGCGAGGGTGGTTCTCAACCTTATTAATCAAGCGTTTAAGATAGCCCTGGTAATCATATCCCCGGGAACTGACCACCAGGTTCCGGGCCTGGCCGCCCAGCTGGTCAGTCTTTTCCACCAGATAGGCCTGAAAGCCCATATCGGCGATGGAACAGGCCGCCTCCAGGCCGGCGACGCCGCCCCCCACCACCAAGGCGCTCTTGGTCATGGGGAAGCTCATTTTCTGGAGAGGTTCCAATCTGGCCACCCGAGCCACGGCCCCCCTGACCATGGCCTTGGCCTTGGCCAGGGCTTTATCCGGCTCCTCCTTGTGCACCCAGGCAGCCTGATCCCGGATATTGGCCATCTCGAACAGATAGGGATTTAATCCTGCTTGCTTGATGGTCTGCCGGAGGTAGGGCCCCAAAATACGTGGAGTGCAGGCGGCCACCACCACTCGATTGAGGTGATAATCTTTAATGGCTTGCAGAATGTCTCTCTGGGCGTCGCCAGTACAGGCAACAGCAATTTGGGCGCTATAAGCCACCCCAGGATAAGAAGAGACGGAGGCCGAAAGATCCTTGACGTCTATAACCCCCGTCATGCTGTCCCCACAGCTGCAGAAAAATACACCCACCCGGGGTTCCTGCCCGGAGACGTCACTTTCCGGCGGCAGATCTCTTACCTGCAAAGCCGTGCCCCGGGCCGGGGCCAGCAATTCACCCACTGCCGCCGCCGCGGCGGAAGCCTCTGTGGTGGAGCGGGGAATGTCCTTGGGACCCTGAAAAACACCGCACACGAAAACACCCGGTTTACTGGTGCACACTGGCGTAAACGGCGAAGTCACGGCGAAGCGGGTCTCCGGATCGACCTCCACCCCCAGGGTCTTGGCCAATTGCAGACCGTCAGCAGAGGTTTCCACACCCACCGAGAGGACCACGAGGTCGAATTCTTCAATTTTCAGCTCCCCTTGCTTTGTGAGGTAGCGAAGAACCAGGGTGTCCGTGCCGGGCACCGTGTCAATGCCGTGCACCCGGGAGCGGATGAAGCGCACCCCTTTTTCCCGCTTGGCCCGCTGGAAATATCGTTCGTAATTTTTGCCTTGGGTGCGCATGTCCATGAAAAAGATGGCGGTGTCCAGGGGACTGCTGGCGTGCTCCTTGGCGACCAGCGCCTGCTTGATGGCGTACATGCAACAGATATCGGAACAATAGCTGTTATTGCAGTGGTGTGTGTCCCGGGAGCCCACGCACTGAAGCCAGGCGATCTTTTTGGGCTCTTGTTGGTCGGAGGGCCGCAGCAAACGCCCACCAGAGGGCCCCCCCTCCGACAGCATACGCTCAAATTCCAGGCTGGTCAGTACATTGGGATGAGCGGGATAATGGTAGCCGTCATATTTGGACGGATCGTAAACCTGAAAACCCGGTGCCGCCACGACAGCCCCCACATTAAGGGTTATGGTCTCAGGTTTCATTCCCAGGTTGACGGCTCCAGGTTCACAGATCTCCACACACTTCCGGCAGTCGTCGCACTCCGGCTGTTTATGAAGCACATAGGTGGGCGGAATGGCTCGGGCATAGGGCAAGGAAATGGCCTTGGTTTTTTTCATCCCGAGATTGAACTCATCTGGGATGCTGATGGGGCAGACCTCGGTGCAGGCACCACAGGAAATACACTTGAGGGGATCGACGAAGCGCGGTGCTTTCTCTATGGTGACCGTGAAGTTGCCAGGCTCACCGCTCAGATTTTTCACTTCCGCCAGGGTATGAATTTCAATGTTTTTATGGCAGCCGCAGTCCGTAATCTCATAGTCCAGCCCGCCTCCGGCTTTATTGCGCCCACATTCCATGAGGTTGGGGGACATCATGCAGATCACGCACATGGCGGGTTCATTGGTGGGGTAGCTTTTGTCAAGTTGAACCAAGACTCCGCCAATGGCCGATTTCTTTTCCACCAAGTGCACGTAGAATCCGGCGTTAGCCAGGTCCAGAGAGGCCTCAACACCAGCAATGCCACCGCCCACTACCAAAACAGCTCCGACTTTTTCATTCTTTGACTGTGTCATGAGGTATTTCCTTTCCAGAGATTTGCAAGGCAAGTCTTGTAGGCTCACACCCCTCACAATAATTCTTTGCACTTATCTTGGCGCCTGCGCAAATGTTGTTAAAAGTATATAAAGAGCCTGCTTTTGTGAAATTATCCACTAAGATTCATATATAAAAAAAGGGGGGGCAAGTCAAGAAAGTTTCTTGTTTTTGAGTTAAGCTAAGACAGCTTCTGCATATTCCCCTCCCCCACTGAGAGAGGAATTGGGGGAGAGGGCCACCCGCGTCTTTACTCCTCCCAGCCTGTCACTCTGATGACCTGATTGGCCGTGTTTTCGTTATTAAGATAGATGGCATGATGGGCCAGAACCCGGGAGTTGAAAGGGATGGCTCCGCGCCCACCCGCAAAATCACCGGAGGGCGGGGCCCCATGCAGGATAAGGGTTGGGTTGACGCCGTCCAGGGACAAGGCCAGTTTCAGGTCATAACCGTTGGTGGCGGAGGCAAAGCCTCTCAAGACACGAGCTGTGGGCGGCGCCACCGACCAGAGATCATAAAGAGTGTAGCCGTTGATGGCCCCGGAAGTCAGCTCACGAGGGGTCCGAAAGGTAAAGAGCGGGCCGTCCTGGTAGAAGGGCGATACCTCCCCCGCGGAGTCATTGAACACCGCTCCCAAATAGCGAAAGTTGGTCTGGGGGAGGACTACAAACCAATCGCCTTGACTCAGGGTCAGGGCGCTGCCGCCATAGGTTATGGTGCCGCCTTCGGCGTTGTCATTATTGTTGGCTGTAATCTGGCGGGCCAAGCCGCGGGAGGTACCGGTGAGCACCAAGATTTTGGCCCCCACCAGTTCATTGGTGGCGAAGCCATAGCCGATATTGGCACTGTTGCCATTGTTGCGGAGAGTAATGATTTGTGTGCTCTGGGAGGAAACCCGCATCAGCGGCATGGCTTTGAGACTGAAGGTGGTGTCCGCTGACCCGGCCAGTGCATAGACGACATACCACTGGCTGGCCTTAATAGTACCCCAGAGACTGCCCGTAACGGCCAAGTCAAGGGTGACACAAGTGGCGTTCTCCCGGTAGCGTCCATCACTTAAGCCGCTATCGATCCATAAGCCGCGGTGCAGGGGGGAGGGAAAGCCGCACAGCATCACCCGAGCCTTGCAATCAGGGGTGGCATTTACCTGTATCGTGGTGCCATTGACATATTCCAGAGCCGGCGTCCCCCCGAGGGCAAAACTTTCCACCACCGCCTGCTCGATGGTGTTAAAATCACTTTTTAAGATTACTTGTCTGCCCGTGCCGCTGCCCCACTTGGCCTGCGGCAGATTGATCAATGCCATATCTTCCTCCGTTTGCTATTTTTGCCCAAATTTTTTGGCTGGTCATTGCTTACTGTTAATTTAATTCTGTGTTCTGAGCTATCCGGCCAAGGCTTTAAAACTCCAATTTGCATCATACTGACTGGGCTGATCAATGGCGAAACTGTCGTAACTACTTCCCGCCGTCTCTACCGCCCAAGCCCAGGAACAATCCAAGGGACGAGCCAAGTTAAGATGCACCTGCCGACGCTTTAAGTCCAAGGTTTTGCCAAAGACCGTGAATTCCTCTTCCGCCAAGCCATGAAAATCTGCTGACACCGCCACCGTATCTCCTATCTCTATCCGGGCGCCTTCCAGCCAAGTAGTGAGATCCAGGGTCTCCCAAGGGGTGCGGAGCCGTTTTAGGAGGCGTGTCGCCAGCAGGTTTGCCGTTTCCGGGTTTTCTACGACTACAGGGCCACCATAGCGGCAATCCACCACAAGGGGCGCCTCCCCCCAGGCAGTGATGGCAGCCTCATCCCGGATTTCCACAAATCTGGAATTATCCTGGTCATAGTCGGCGTATTTCATCCGGATCAGGTTTTTGACCCCCGCCAGGTCGTAGGCGGCGTGCAGCGAGCTGATGTTTTGGGGGTGCAACCTCACCAGATTGTCCAGCAGCAGGAAACGCAGCAAGCGGTCAAACCAAGTCCAGTCTCCGGCAACTTTGCCATAGCCCAGGGCCGCTCCGAGCATCAACACGACAGCCTCGAGAGACCCCATGCCCGACATAAAGACGTAATGAGGGGCATAATCCCAAACATCCTGTGCTTCCAGATAGGTGAAGGGGATGAGATCGCGGTTAAGCAGATTGGGCTTGACGTCTCCGGAGTGGGTGAACATCCAGGACATAAGGGCTTGATAATGATCGGCGTCGAAAGAATGGTGGGGGAAGGGAAAGGCCTGTCCACGGAGCGGTGCCACCGCCAAGGCAAAGGCCTGAGCTACCAGGGCATTGAGCCAGGCGTAATGATAATCGCTTTTGTAGCCGCCACCATAATCCCGGCTTTGCCGGTTGAGTCGCAGGTCGTCCAAAATCCGCCGAGCCCAGAGGCCGGCTGTTTCATTGCCGTTCCTGAGATAGATATAGAGACAACCGATAGCTAAAGAAGCCGCTGCCCCTGGGTCATAATCCCCGTAGCCAAAGCCATATTCAGAAAAGTAAGTGGGGAATTTCCACCCCTGACCGTCAGCCACCCCAAAGGTGTCAATCCAGTGCAGCCAGTGCTCCAATATCTCCCAGGCTTCCGTCCCATTGGTATGAAAATAATATTGCGCCAAACGCAGGAAGGCCCAATATTGCCCCAAGGCATGGCCCGCTTCCGGGTAAGCAGAGCCATTAAGTTGGCCCTGGATAATCTGCCAACGGTCAGCCACCTCAAGAGCACTCATGGCATAGCCGTTTATCAGGGAAAAGTAGTCAATGTCGCCGTTTAATTGCCAAGTTCCAGGCCCCCAGGAGCCTAAGCGCAATTGGCTGGTGGCGTCATAGATATAAGTCGTGCCAATATTTAAGGTGGTGAACAGCTCGCCGTTAATATAAAAATGCAGATCAGTTCCATCCCTGACAAATGCCAGGTGATACCAGGTGCCGGTAGATAAGGGGCCAACGTAATCGTATAAATAAATGACATCTGAGCCGTTAGTGGAATATCGGAAACCCAAGCCGCTGTAATACCGCCATAAAGACCAGCTACGGTTATTGCCGGAAACATCCCAGAATCCCGCCAAGCAGTCTTGGGCGGGTGTCAGGTTGTTGAATTTCACCACCATTTCAAAAGTAAAATCGTTGTCCTTTAACCGAAATTTGTCATGGTGAGCACAATAACAATATTTTGTCCCATCCAGGCTGATTGCGGTGTCACCCGGCTGACAGATGCCAGAGGTATAGGTCGGCGTCCCTGACCAAGATAAGGGAGTTGTGCCAATCTCATCCACCAAATCGCCGTTGAACCGCCAAGCGGCCACCAGCTTGCCATAATGTCGGACCCGCCCCCACCAACAGAACCGGCCAAAATTTTCCTCACCACATAAGGCGATGTTTTCAATATCATTCCTGGTGTGCACCGGGAGAATAGGCCCTTTCACTCCCCCATAGCGTTGATGATATTGGTCTTGCGCGTCCCGGTGCAGCTTGACATAAATCTGACTCAGATTTATTGCTCCTACCAGGTAAGGTGCAAGGGGGTGGGCGTAGTGGACTAGAGTGGGGCCTCGCCAAGGGTTTTGGCCGTAAGGACCCAGAGAGACGGCCAGCCGCGGCGCCATGGGATAAGGGTCTGTGGCCTCCATAGGTCCAAGACCCACCTCATCCAGCCACCATTCATGGTCCCTCATCCCCTGCTGCTCCATCTTGAACTCTAACACTCGCAGGCGCTTCGCCCCGGTGAAGGTGAGGTGCTCATCAAACTTGAGATCGGTGATCAGAAACGTACCGTTGCTTGGCGGGTTGGCAGGGATGCCTAAATCCACTGCCTGAATGGGGTGGGTCAGGGGTTCTGCACCTGATTCCAAAGCCATGCTCGCAAAAGGTGCGACCACCCGTTGCCAGCTGTTCACCGTTACCATCTGGTCCTGATAAAAATAACTTCCCCGGGCGTCTTTCACCTTGATCCGCAGAAGTAAGTTATTGGCCCCCGACACCAAAGGTTTAAGGAGAAAATTGAGGTTGACATGGTCGGTGGAATCAGTCCTAGAAGGTGACACCCCCACCCAAACCCCAAAGGCGGTGGCAAAAGGCGACAGATTCCAGATAACTTGCCGTTGGGTATAAAATGTGTCACCCTCGATAACCTCGGTTACTTCCCGATCACTAATGGTGAGGTCGCAACCGTCTACTTGGCTGGCCGAGTACCAACAACCCCATTCGCCGCGCACCCGGTCTGCGTCATCAATGATATTGTCACGCCGCCAGAACTGGCTGAACGGTACCTCAAAGGCGGTCAGCTGAGTCTCGCGGTCAGGCAAAGCATGGACATAAGTATGCTGGGGACCCCAGGGGTCAGGCTCGCCCTGAGCTGAATCGTTGAGCGTCACCAGCAGGCGCCGGGGGTGTTCGGCCGGCTCTCCGGCCCAAAAAGTCCAGTAATCCCCTGCCACCAGATCGAGTCCGTCCCCCTTTTCCCAATATATGCTCACCCCTCCCCACAGGGTCACAGGGTGTTGTGCATCCCCGGTGAGAACGCCGGTTTCCTGCCAGGTCAAACCGCCATCCTTGGACCAGCGGCAGGCAGCCTCACCCACTTCGCCGCTGGTTTCGATCTGCACGACAAAGCGGGTCTTCTCCTGGTGGTCAAAATCCCCCGCCAGGACCAGATTGGCGCTGCCGCTACCTATCTTCAGGAGGTTGTGGAGCCGGCGGCATCCTGCTTGGCCTTTAACACTGAAGAAGACCCGAGCCAGCGAAGAAAAAGGGCTGTCCTCCAATGACCAGTTAAGACCATAGCCGCACCAGGCGCTATCCTGGCGGGTAGGCAGGTCCGCCCTGACATGCAACACTCTGCCTTTAACACCTGTGGCCAGTTCCGTCTGAAAGACCTTGAACGCCTCGCTTCCCGCAGTGGCCCCCCGGTACAAGAGAAAAGAACCCCGGTCCCAGAAGACCCTGTCAAACGAATCATATATCAAGGGAGGGGTGAGGCTATGCTCACGGCAACAGAAAGCCTCCCAAAGAAAATCCCGCAGGGGCCGAAAATCCCGGTCGCATTCACCTTCGGCCTCATACAGATAAACCATCAGGTCCAAAAGCCGGTCCACCGCAAAATCATAAGTGTAATCTTCTCTTGACCGGTAAGCTCGGCGGATGCAGGGATAATTATTCAAGGCTTCGTACTTGCTGGATTTTTCCCCCGTAAAATAGAGATAATATATCTGAACCGGCGTCCCGGCTGGCAACGGCTGGCCCAGGGTGAGGGTCGTCACCATCCCCCGGTTCACAAAGAAGCCGCCTGTATAGTAATTGGTCAGCTCCCCCTCTATGGGTTCGGCCCAGAACCCATCCCAGGGGAACTGCACCTCAGAGCGCCAGACTCCCCGTACCAGGTAAACCCGGCCCCCTCCCGGCAGGGGAGTCTGAATTTGGACCTGACCCTCGGGTTGTACCATAGTTACAGCATTGCCAAAGACCCCGGCCACCGCCGCCATAAGCGGCACCCCGCCCATATTGTCAAACACCCAGTTAAACTGCGAGGCTTTGGCCCATTGTATGCGCGCCATTCAAAAATTTCCCCTAAAGCGAAGCCCTTATCTTGATTTCCCCAAAATCCACCCACAGGTCGTAGAGACAGCGGCTAACGATTTCACGTATCGCTTGGGCCGCCGTCAAGTCTTCGAAGCAGACTCCGATGCTATATTCCGGGGTCAGGCTTTTAGCTAATTCAAAGGACTCCTGATTAATCGCCTGGCTCAATCCCACTTCCTGGAGAAGATCCCTGATGATATCCACCGGATGGTTGGTGTCGTCTTTGACCACCCGTGCCGAAACGATGGCGCTCCGGCCGGTAACCTGGATCAGCCCGGTGGCTGGATCTGCCGTTACACCGTCAGTGGTTTCCTCGCCATTGAGATAAATGTTGGTTATGCCGGCGAAAGGGCCACCGAACAATTTATAGTGATAGCTCACCGGTTGAGCGAGGAAGGTCCAGCGGTCTTGTGCCACCAGATCAATGCCCGTCCCCCCCTCCCAGTACACCGCCAGTCCTTCCGAAAGCTCCACCGGATCCTCGGCGCCGGCGGTGATAATTTCCCTCCCCAGCCAGCTCTGCCCCTGGTTGATTGACCAACGGAAAGTAGCCACCCCTATTTCCCCCGTGTTCTCGGCTTCGAGCAGATAGGTCATGGGGGTTTCCCCTCTAAAGTTGCCTAATATTTTCAGGGTGGCGCTGCCGCTGCCAGACTTTATCGGGTCACTGACCTGGGCACCAATGGTCTGGTATAACTCTCCCTGGCAACGGGTTGACCCCCGCAGAAAGGGTCGCCTGACACCGTCCGGCCCCGGCGTGCCCACTAACCTTTGGAGACGGGAGGCTAGCCAATCCTGGGTTTCCAGCCTGACTTGGCGGCGTTCCTGCCAGCCGTCGGCCATGCCCCCTAAACGTTCCAAGACTCCCTGATACACCAGCAGCCACTCCACGGTTCCATTGGGGAGTTCCCAACCGTGGTACAGGGCTAACCTTTTTTCTTCCCAAGGCCACCCGAGAAAATAAAAGTTTGAAGATTGCGGTAGCCATTGGCGCCGACGATTGTCCAACACCAGGATATTGTCTCCGCTTCGCATTTCCTTAAAATCGCGGGACAACCCTACTTGGATGACTCCGGCATCAAGAATCTCGTTATCCGGCAGGACCAGCCTTCCTTCCCAACGAACCCGGGTCACAAAACCTGGAAAGGCCCCTTCTACGGCATAGCTCTCATAACCAGCCACGCTGTTGCTCTCCTCCCCGTAAGCGGTATAGTCATCCGCCTCAGAGGCATCATCCACCGCCCAAGCGCGAATTTCCTCCTGGAATTCTATTTTTACTTGGAAATACAGGTTGAGCGCCATTTCCTCAGATAAGGACGCCTCGGCAAAGGGCTGTGCCGCCACTTCCTCATGCTCTGTCGCACTCCTCAGATACACCCGGGTCGTAAGATATCCCGCCTGATCTTCCCAGGTGGGCACCGCTGCTCCTACCTGAGGAGAGAAGGCCTGCATCACCGGCGAAGTCCAGGCCCCTTGGGTGATATATCCCTCTTGCATGGCTAATTTTCCCGGCTCTCCACCATAAATTGTGTTCTCATAGACTCCTGAGCCAAGAGCCAAACCGAAGTCCAAATCAAAAGGATAAATTACCGCCTTGAGCCGGGGATGCCCCCCTCTGAGCAATGTTTCTTCCTGTAGAAATTCCGTCCCCGCTTCACGCATGATCGATTTTTAAAAAAAGTTTCGGGTTCTCGGTTCTGGGTTCTGGGTCGAGAACCTAAAAGCCAAAACCCAGAACCCAGGTTTTAAAGGCACGGCTTAAACTTCCACCAGCACCATTGTCCCAGACCAAAGCCCCGGTGCCACTTCCCGAAAATCCAGATCGTTGCTCCAGACCGCAGTAAATGTCTTGGGCCCTGATGCCTCCCGGAAAAAATCGACCTCCACTTGCGCCTGTTTAAGGGCTGTCAGTTGCTCCTTTTGGGCGGTAGCTATATATTTAAATTTTAAAGTCCAACAGGCCTTCAGCTTCTGAACATAACTTCTCAGGCTGCCGTCCAGCGCCCGCTGCCAGTCACTGTTATCTTCCAGCAGTTCCTGATAATCCCAGGAAAAATTAACGGGCAGGATGTAGCTCTGGCGCCCTCCCCCTGGCGCCACCCACTCCAACTTGGCATTGGCCATAATCCCCCCCTTACCAGCGCCGTCCCAGTTCCTTTTGCAGGGCCGGCAAGAGTTGTCGGTTCATCAGGCGTGACCAGTCCAGATTTGCCACCCCGGAGGCATCCAAGGTCTGGACAGTTATGTTGATATGCACTGAAGATTCTTTGGCGCCGCTGTTAAAATCGAACTGGCCCCGGCGCAAGGCTTCAAAATTATCATTCCCCAACCGGAGCATGCTGTCTCGTGGCAAAATGCCTTCCCCAGTCTGGACCATGACAAGTTGTTCTTCCCCCAGCAACCTTTCCGGCCCCACCACCATGCCCTGGTGGGCCTCCACCACTCCTCCCTGGTGAAACCACCCACCGAAGTCCAAACCGAGCCCCAGCCAAGAGGACCAACCACCTCCATCCCCCTGTCCATCAAACCCGCCCCAGGCCTGGTTCACCTCCCTCAGCACCTTCTGCACCGCTTCAGCCCAACTAGCTAGCTCTTCCGTCATCTCTGTCAAGTTCCTTTTCCAACTTTGACTCAAGAGATGACCGGCATCCTCCCAACTGCCCGCAATCAACTCAAAAGTACCAATAGCTCTCTCGCCCATGTGATTTAAGGTGTCCTCCCAGCCGCGCTGGAAGCGCCCCCAGCTTTCAGCCATCTCTTCCATTTCCCTGGACCAGATCGCCAGACGCTCCCGGCTATACTCCTGGCTGAGTTGCACCATCTCGCTCTGCAGGTCCTGAAACTCAGCGATTTTTTTGTCCCCACTCTGTCCTAGTATCCTTGCCATTTTTCTCCTTATTTATTATGGGGACGTTGTATCATTGACATTCTTTAGAATGTCAATAATTCAACAACGTCCCCCCTTTATGAGAGCCGCCTCCATTTCACCCAGGAGCAGCCAGGTCTCCAGGCTTAGGTCATTGGCCCTGAAGGGGTAACCGGCTTTTTTTAACCGAAAAAGCATCAGCAGATGCCAGGTCCACGGCGATATTGACTCCGGTTGGAGAAATTCCGTGCACTCCCCACAAGCCCAATCTGCAAACTCGCCATTTTCCCGCCGGCATCTGGCCCGAACCTCCGGTGTGCAGACTTTACCGGTCACAAGGCGTAAGACCTCCTCTCTGAAGGGCCATTTTCCCAAGCCAGAGCATAAAGGACTCACCCCTGGGTCTTCCGTCAGCCCCATTCCTGTTCTCCTCGCCCTACTACCCGCCAGCCTTCAAACACTTGCTGGGCCAGATAGGACACTAAATCCGGGGCCTGCTCTACCAATTTGGCTTTCCAATCCGGATGCCGGCTCGGATCCAGAGGGGTCAGGCACCCGTTCTCGGTGAGCAAAATGTCCCCCGCCCCAAAACCCACGAGAATCTCGGCCCCAAACCTGAGTCTGGTTTCTCCCAGGCAGAACCGCCTTTCCCCCCCCTCCAGCCGGTATGCCGAAACCTGATAAGCCACCCGCTCCTCGGAGGTGGGAACCCGGAAATGCAAACGGATCACTGACCCCGACACCGGATCATGCACCGCCAACACTTGCTGACTCTCCCCTATCATCCTTGCCATATCATTTTCCCTTGTCTATGCCGCGTAGCTGCTCACCTGATTCTGAACATAGGCTAATACTGAGCCATATTCTTCATCTTCCAACACCGTGAGGCTGATTTCTTCGGCCAGACGGCGTTGCCCGATCTTTATGGGCGCCGCCGTCACCGCCAGCCGTGGGAAGACGAGTTCTAGCTGGTAGTTACAGCCTGGGGCGAACTCCGGCCCTTGCGCCCTGATGTACAAAGCCAACGTGTCGTTGTCGGTGAGATGCCGGGCCATTAAAAAATCGCGAAAATCGCGGTCCATCTCCAATTTTTGTTCCCGGCCGGTGCGAAAGGCCCGGTTGGCATAGCCCGTCCCCCCTCCCGGGGTGGTTTCCAGGATCAGGTGGTTGCGGAAAATCCAATTTAAGCTGTGCAATTCCGCACTTAAGAGGTGGCCGCCCAGGAAGGCGGCGCCGTCCCAACGGCCACCTAGGTTCACCTGGATCTCACTGACCAAAAGCGGCGGCTCGGATACTTTTGAAGGCATGGTCATCCAGCCACTTTCCACCGGAATAAAATAAACCCGATAGCTCGTCATCTCCCCGCTACCTCCTGGCGGGTCAATGGTAATCAGGGCCGGCACCCCTGCCGCTACCGCGCTGTAGTTGACTTCCTCCCAGGCCCCCGACATCGGATTCTTGACCTGGACGGCCTGGACATTGCTTAATCTCTCAGAAGCCTGGCTACCTTCCACCCCGTAGCCGGAAAGGGTCAAGGTGTCCGTATTAAAGGGCGCCGACAGCTCCGCCACCCAGGTGTTGTCCGCAACTTTGCCGGTGCCTTTGATCACCCCATGGATTTTGGCCCAGCCATTTTTGGGTAATTCCACCCGGATCTGATCAATGAAGCAGGAGGCGAACCGCCTTTTCATTACCTGTCGCCCGAAACGCATGGCCGCAGTAAAGGAAGGATTGGACCGGCCCACATCCACTTCGCCGGCCAACGGACGGATGCTGTGGCGAAAGCCACCACCGCCCAAGGCGCTGGTTTCCACCTCCCCCAAGGCGTACGCCAATAAAAAGGCAAAGTGCTGGGGCTGGGCCCGGGAAAAACTTAAAGTCCCCGACACCACACCCCCCAAATCGTCCAGGCGGTCCGCCTCCTCCCTGCCAGTCATCTCCTCCCGATTGGGTGACTTGAGGGCCCGATACTGTAACACGCTGTTCAGATCCACCAGCATGCTCGTATCTAACTCTTGTTCCACATTCAAGGCTGTCTCTCTTTGACGAGCCGACACTGCCAGCACGTTATGAGTCGCCAAAAAACTTCGCATCGACCTGCTCACGCCCTTTTTCCTCACCTGGGTTCTGGGTTTTGGCTTTTGGGTTCTCGGCCTAGAACCTCGATTAATGGTTTTTGGTTCTCGGCCCAGAACCAAGAACCGGGGACCCAAAACCAATTAAAAATCCAGAACCATGGCGGTGTGATATTGTGCTCCCATAACCACCAACTCTTTACTGGCCAACAATGGCTCTTCCCTCCTCAGCTGCAAAGGTAAAATTTCCAATCCCAGATCCTTATGCCATAAGGCCGCCCTAATCTCCGCTAACAAATGGTAAACTCCCCCTTCTTCCCGCCGGGCGGCCTCTTCCCCGCGCCATTGTCGGTCTGCTACCAGAATCAGAATCTCAACCTTGAGGTCATAAGAACTCTTGGTCACCTGGGTCGCAGTGCCTCCCCTGACTATGACCAACACGGCCGGCAGCCGCCAGGCCTGCCGTCTGAGGTCTTCTTGCCAGTTTCCTTGGTAAGTTCTGAGCGTTCCGACCTCATGCCCTATTTGCACCGCCAACGCCGCCAGCACCGCATCTTCCACCTCACCCCAGGTATAGTTGCTCACTTCTTCCCCCTTTTGGCCCTACCAGTCAGAGAGACTCTCCCGGGAAAAAAGGCGACTGGCGCTGGTAGTCATAGGACCTGGCACCTCTGCGCCTGGCACCGCCGCCTTTCCTTCCGCCACTGCCCTTAACAAAGCCAAGGCAGCCTCATATCGCTGGCGGCGCACCGCAGGCGCCACACTGCGCCGTCCATAGAGATGATAAAGGGCCAAGTCCACAGACAGAGATTTGATCAACAAAGAGGGGGAGGAAAGGGGAACATTGTAAACCGTCCCCAGATAGGCATCAATTTCCGCCTCAGCTTTGCCGATGGCCTCTGCCACCACCTCGAGGTCAGGCTCGTCCCCTGACTCCGCAGTCAATTCCGCCAATTCACTTTCCGGGATCATCACCAGGATATCCTCGACAGTGCAGTAAGACATTACTCCTCACCTTCGCTTGTCTTTGCTTATCTTTAATGAAAGATCAAAAGCCCCTGTTCCCTGCTTTGTTTCAAATATTCTCGCTGATGCCACCACGAATCGTGGAGGCTGATCAGCAACTCCCCAATTTCAGTTGCTTCCACTTCATCATAAAGGTCCTTAGCTAAATAGAGGTATCCCTTCACCCCACGTTCCTGGTGACAGAATTCTACCCGATAGTAATCTTCCTGCTCCTCGGAAACCACAGGCTCTTTTTTCATGATTGTCTTCCCCAACACTTTTAGCTAATTGCAGTCTAATTACCTGATTTATCAACAACCTTACTTCTCTGATCATAGGGGAGTCTAATAAGCATCTCCAATTTGGCTAACCTTTCGTTCACTGTGATGAGCTGCCGATGGCTTTCTTTCACCTCGCAACGTAAGTCACTGACCGATCTTTGAAAGTCGTTTATGCCATAGGTTAATAAAGCAAGAACCAATACACCCAGAGAAGTTAAGATTATTTTCCCCAGCCAACCGTTGCCGTTCTCCGATGTCTTTACCACCATGGCCTGTCCCCTAAGTTACCTTTTTTCCACGGCATTCAGGATTTAATCGTTCATTCAGCCAAGTAATGGGTGATTTATATAGATCTCAATAATTTATGAATCTTATGACCTCGCCCTCAGAGCTGTGAACATGGTTTGTCACAACCCTGTGAAGATCTTCCCGGGCTTCCCGAAACTCTTCTTTGGTGACAAACCGTAGCAACAATTCCGGTCGGCAGTCGCAACAGAATTGATAGACCTCGTCCAACTTCTTTTCCAACCTGACTAACATCCGCCAGACCAGAAAGCCGACCAAGCCGGCCAGGACTCCTAACAGGGCTACCAAAGAGCCGATATGAGGGGCCAGGTCTTGAAATGCCATATCATTCCACACTCTTGGCCACCCCTGCCCTTAAGGTTGCTAAACCAAGGGATCCCATGAGGCCCATAATGATTTCGTACTGCTCTTCGGTTAACCATCCCATGGCCCTGGCTAAAACCCCAAGGGCCAAAATCACTGCGGTAATATAAGTCTTCTTGCCGCTCAACATCTTCTGCTTTCCTCCCTGGAAAATGATGTTCGCCACTAAGTATTAATAAAAATAAGTTACCCTCAGAATTCCGTTCACCTCACCAGACCGAACAGCCCGGAATTGATATAAGGACTGCGTGCCGGTGAGAGTCAAGGCATCACCGCTGACTAAGATGTGACCGTGATCCGCCGTAGGCAAACCACCATCCAGGCGTATCCGCAAATCGCCCCCTTCCAGGGAAAGCAACGCTGCTTGGGCTGACAGACCGGCAAACAAGCCCCTTGTGGGCTGCACTTTGCCGTGGCTTAACCCCACCGCCTCTGACCCTACCGTGATGTCCTCATAATCACCCGGCACCCGGTGATAAGTCTGCAAAATCACTCCGCCAAACCATCCCATAACTCTTTTCCTCTCCTCCTTCTATGGGGACGTTGTTGAAATATTGACATTCTGATGGAAAGAAGAATATCAATATTTCAACAACGTCCCCTTCTACAGGTGTTACGCCAGCTCCGGCACCACCAGAAAGTCCGCCGACCCTTGCCATACGTTGGATCTGGATCCCCCTGCAGTTGGATCCCCTATAATATATTGGGCATGCAAAATCTCTCGGGCTTGGCCCTCCAGTGAGGGGGGCACCACCAAAAGATTCGGCCTGATGCCCAAAGGTCGTCCCTCGCCGTTGGTCAGGGACATCATGGCCGCCCGGGCCGTGGCGTAATAGGTGGGATTAAGGGGCTGAGTGGAGCGAAAGGCCAACTGCCACAGACCATAGGCCGCCGCCCCCCGATAATCCACGCCATACCTGAACTTTTTACGCATAAAGACATTCTCGTCCTCCGGCCGATCCATCCGCACCAGCTCCACAACCCGGCGCACCTGGAAAATAAAAGGTTTTATCGGCCGGGATACGTCGAACAAATACCAAGCCAAGCCCGAGCCCTCGTCCACATTGGACTTGGTCCCGGTGCCCACCGGATGAGCGCTGTCAAAAAAGGGGCGGCCATCATAACATGTCTTGGTATTCCCGTCTCTTAGCAATTCAGCAATCAGCCAGTCCGGATGTTTTTTGGCCTCCTGCCCCAAGGCCGCCACTATTGGATTGAATAAACCCAACTGATCATCTTCAATGTCATTGCGATCTACTTCAATGGTGGACTCCCAATCCTTGCTCTCCACTAAGTATGCCTGGCTTTCCAGGGATTTTATCTGCCTGTCTCCCAGCCATTCCCGCATCATGGGAAACTCCATGAGAAATTTATAATCCACAATCCGGGTACTGGCCGGCACGGTCATGGCTACCCTCTCATGCCAGACCTCGGTAGACTGGAAAGCGGTATTGAAGACCGCTGAAAAGGCCGTGTAAATCCCAGCCAGCGATTCTGCATTGATAATCATCTACCTATCTCCTCCTTATCTGCTGATATCGATCCAGCCCGTGGTGGCGCTAACATATTTCACCAACACCCCCACCTTGATGTCATTAGTGGCGCCGGCGGCATCATCGAATGTATGATCATCCACCACATACATGGCCTCTCCCACCATGGCTTGGGTAATGCTGCCCGCGTCGAACTCAAAAACCCCACTGCGGCGCACCCTGACCTTCTTGTCTCCATTTCCTCCGCCCTTGTTGTCCGCCTGAGCCATTGCAATCCCGATGAACTTGTATCCCGCCGTGTCTGCCGCAGGAACTGCATAGCCGTTGCTGTTTACGCAAACCAGACTCCCCGCAAATATGATGGTATCAGCTGCCACCGGGTAATCGATTTCCACCCCCTCCCGATACGAGGTGGCCCTGTCCTTAGTCAATGCTGCCATATTTCCTCCTTAACTCGGTTTTCTGTTTCCTTTTTCTTTCAAACCACTTGACTTTAACTACTTACTGAAAGGCGCACTTTAGCCTCCCGATATTGACACGGTAAGAGGTTGAGCTGCCTGCAGATTTCCATTTCGAGAGGAGCAAGCCCACTCTCTTCCCCATCGGCCCCTAAGGGCGTGAGTTTCACGCCCATAGGAACCACCGGCGCCACTTGGGTCACAAAGTTAAGAAAACCTTCGGGGTCTCGCCGGTAATACTCCATCGCCCAGGACTTCTGAGCCGGGCTGATCTTGCCCTGTTTCATCGCTTCATCCACGGCCCGATTCGCCTTCTCCTCCAACATGTCATCTTTCAGACGCACCAATTCCTCCTCAAGTCTTACCACCCTTTCAGAACTGGCCCTCAAAGCCTCCACTGCTCCCTTAACCTGGCATACATCTGCCCCCGCCGGCAGATTGAGGGTATATGCCAGCTCCCGCCAGAACTCACTCAACCTCTGCCAAAATGCTTCCTCCGTCGCTTCCTCTTCCAGACCCAGCCTGGCCTTTAATCCTCCCTTCATCAAGCTCTCCTCCCCTACCGGTGTAAACGGCGTCACTTCTTGTGAATCCTCTTTCCTCTGATTGTGCAATAATCCTTTTAAACGTTCGGTTATCTTGGTTATTTCCTCTGTGCTGTACTGTTCCTGTTGGCGAAAACCATTCCATTGCTCCCAAGCAGCCCAGGCCGCCTCCTGATTATGGCAAGGAAACCGATAATTCACTGGATCCCCCCACTTATCATCAGGCACTTCTGACAACTCCACCGGCTTGAGCACTCCACCCCCTTCTTTGATACCTATGCCATACCTAAAGCTGCGTTCTCTTTGTGCCTCGCTGGCTGTCATCAGCCCTCCCAGGTCCGCCGGTAATACCGGGCTTACGTCCCGTCCGGGTTCTGGGTTTTGGCTATTGGGTTCTTGGGTCTGAAGCGAGAGCCGAGAATCCAAAACTCCCCCGTTCCGATTCAATAACCATTCAGGACCTTGGACTGCCACATCCAAACTATTCGGCTCACCATTCCATTTGGCCACCAGCGGCGGCAGACCCTTAATCGCCGGGACATTAGTTAAAGCCACCTGCAGTAGCACGGTGGGTTTGCGGGTATCCGGGTCCAAGCGCAAGACCGGAGAAAAATAGCGATATTCCCGTTCCTGTAAATACTCTTTGGCTTGCGCTGTCCATTCCACCCTCCCCCAAAGACCATCCTCCCGGGCCTCAAGCACCTTTATCCAGCCTGCCGCCGGAGCCCTCTTTCCCTGCAATGTCTGATGCTCATAATCTATCACCAGGTCTATCCCCCGGTTCTCAAAGGCCGCAACGATAGCCGCCAAACTCTCCTGGTCCACCTCAAAGGGCTCCCGCCCATCCACCAGTTCCACCCGCCCCAGCGGCAACAGCCGCACCCATTCGGGAATACCATTTACCTCCAACAGTAACGTCGCTTCGGTTGACATCTTTCAGCCCTTCCCCAACACCTTTACCTGATGCCCGCTTGCCTTCTAAGCTCTTCTGTTTCCTTTACCTGCAGCAGAAGCTGCTCCACTGCTTTTTCATCCGGACACCATTGCTTTTGCAGCTCTCCGGCCACCAGCAAGGTAGTATCCGCCGCCACCACGGCTTGCCTTACCCGCTCGTCGCCCAAATCCCCCTTCAGCAGCGGGTCATAATAAGACTGCACCAAGCGAAGAGAATCCGACACCTTCCCAAAGACCCCAGGATTGCTGCAACAACCAACCACTAACCACACTGCCATTAAAAGCGGCAACCATCTCACCTTATGATGCTTCATCAGCCTCTTCCCCCTTTTTTGTCTTTCCACTTTTGGTTTTCTGTCTGCTGCTTTTTCCTAACGGCATACCGAATCTCTCCGCCACATGCTCCCAGTCCATAGGGAGCCCCATGGTCGCCAGATTACGGTACACTTCTGATAAGTTTTTAAGGTCTTCTTGCTCCTCAAACCGGAAACGAAACCAGGGCACAGACCGGTCCCAACCGAAATTAAAACCCACCAGCGGCCTGAGCAGTTGTTCCCTCAACGTGTGGGCCAGGGCTTGGGCATCGGCTTGCACCAAGTCCCGCCGGACCTGGCCATGCACCTTCGCCGCCGCATATGTCCCGGTGGCCCCATAGGTGTCCGTGGTCAAGGTCTGACCTAAAATGGCCTTGGACATCTCCCGGTTGCAAAATTCCGCCATCTTCTCATAGGGGTTGGTGGCAGCATGGACCCCGGCCGCCTCAATGAATTCAATATCCGTATTTTTGCTTATGACCCCGGCGGCATCCGTACCCAGTTGACGAACTGCCTCTTTCAAGGCTTCGCGTTCCGTGAGCGTAGCCGTCGGCTCATATTTCCCCAGCCGCATGGGGCTACCAAACACTTCATTGAACGCCGCCCAATCCTTTAAGGCATAATTTTTCAGAAGGTACAGATAGCCCAGTACCCGAAGCAAGCCAGCCCGCGTAGCATAACCGCTTCTGGCCTTGTAGCGGTGATAGATCACTTTCCAGGGGGGGAACTCCTCACCCCGCCAAGGAGAAGTTGACGTCAATAGACGGGGCTCGTGGTCCTCACCAAAGATCACCTTTTTCTGCGGTATCCAGCGCAGTTCCGTTACTTTGGCCCGACCCTCCTCCACTGCCCACATGACCTCCACCAGAGCAAACCCTTTGCCCAGGGCGTCCAACAAGTCTAGAAAACTCTCTTCCAAATTTGGGATGTCGTACACCAAACGGCCGATTACCTCGGCTATTTGCTCATCCAAAGGGGTCCTGGCATAAGGCAATACCTCGTAATCCAAACCCAGCACCGCCAGCTTGCGGGTGGCCAGCAAGGAGGAGAGATGCGCATCCTTCTCTTCCATCTCTTCGAACAGCTCCATCTGGCGCCGCACCGACCCCTGATCCGCCTCCCGAAAGATGGCCGCCAATCGCCCGGCGTTCAAACCGACGCTGGGATAACTGCTCCAGCGGTCCTGTAAACTCAACGCCGCCAGTTCCCTGAGCTCCGGTTCCTTGGCCGGTTTAAATATCTTGCCCAAATATTTCCTCAACCCCATAAAGTCCCCGCTTTTGAAGAGACATTCATTTAGAACGCACCCCGAAACTTGAATTTTCTCCGACTCACTGAAACATATCCCTTGGACTCGCCGCCCCCGATTTCCTGGGCCAGGCGAATGGCACCCTCCAGTGCATCCGGCCCATCATCATGCAGCGCCCGAGAGGGGAAATAGAGCAACTGTTCCACCAACAGCTCCTGATCGGAATGCCCTTTGATAAATCGAATCTTCCCTCGCTCCAGCAAAGAAGACAGACTGCGGATGCGGGTCTCTTTTGCCACTTTCTGAGTCACCCCTTTGACCGGCAACACCACCCCATATTCTTGTCCCAACGCGTCCAGCTCCCGCAGCAACAGGCGCTGAAACAGATTGTCCTCCACCCCCAGAATCTGATAATTATATTCTCGGTGGCGGTTGAAGATGATCCGCAACACCTGTTCCAGGCTTACCTTTTGAATAAAGGCGTCTCGGACAAAAAAAACCTGGTCGTCAGGGGAAAACCCCACCGTCACCAACGCCTTGTAATCGGCGCTGGCTCCGGTCTCCAAGGAAGGATCGAAAAAACCGGTAATGATCAATTCTTTGTCCCGCAGGCTGTCAGGGTGATAATACCGCACCCACTCTTCCTTAAAGGCCCCTTCCTCAGGCGCCGGCTCATTCATCTTTTCCCGGTTGAAGGCCGCCGTGCCCATCATCTGCTTCTGCAATGTCAGTTTCGCCGCCGGATGCCTGGCTTCCCACAAAGAACTGCCATCTTCCGAAAGGGCGCGGTAAATCCGCCGCTGAAAATGGCAGTATGGCTCGTCAGAACTGGTCAACATCCGGTGCAGCGCGCTCCGCTGTCTTAAAATCGTGCCGATCACCAGCAAATTGCCACCAGCGTCCAAAGACGGATACACCGCCGACTGCACCCAGTCCAGCACCTGCTGAACGATAGCAGGGTTCCTCACATTCTGGTCATTCTCCAAATCATCCAGAATGATCAGATCCGGCCGCCACTGTTTGTGTTTTAGACCCCGCAGCCTTTGCCCCCTTCCCCGGGCCTTAACCCGAATATCGTTTGTGGTCACAAAGTCCTCCACCGACCGGTTGGCCTTCACCAGCTCCCCAAAATCCCTCTGTAAACGCTCGTTGTACAACAACTCGAGATAGATATATCCCGTCAAATCGCTGGCCAAGTCTTCTGTATCACTGCCGATGATGATAAAGTGCCGCTTGTTAAAACAAATCTGATGAAGCACATACCCAAAAGAACACACCGTGGTCTTGGCAAACTCCCGGGGTGCCGCCACCACCACCGGCGTTACCACCTGATTTCGCGACTCAAGCAAATTCACCAGTTCATAATGGAAGGGCGCCGGTGCCTGAAAGAAGTAATGCGGCAAATACTTCCGACAAAAATACAACGGGTCGGCTTCGGCCTTTCGCAACCTTTCCACCCGCACCGCCGCTGTTTCATCCTCAAAAGGCAGAACCTCCATACAAAGACGCATGGAAATTTCATTGACCCGCTGCCGAAACTTCGTCTTGTTTAGTTTCTTTTTCAACGTCATGGCTATCCCTGTTCTTCTTCCCCCTTCCCCACTTGTAAAGCAGGCCTCCCTGCCTGTTGGGGGGACCGGAGTTAGCTTGTCGCCCTCAGCCCGTCTCTGCGCTAGCCGTCCTCCTCCAGCTCCTGGTAAAACTCAAGTAGCCATCCGGCAAACCGTTCAATTTCCTCCCGATTTTCCACCCGGTGTCGCAAATAGTCGCAAAACCGATCCATAACCTCCAACGCTGCCGCCCTCAGATCCCAAGCCTCCCCCAACAACCGTTCAATCAGCACGGCAATCTTGTTCAACTCCTCTACTTCCGCGGGCTTCAAATCCCCTTGGGTCAAAAGCCTTTGGGTTTTCTCCCGCAGCAATCCTTTTAAGGCCTCCCCCAACCAACGCGGTGAAGTCATGGCCAGCTTTTTCTTCTCTTCCCAATGTCCTTCCTGGTGCCAGCGTTTGATCGTTTCCTCTGGGAGATTCATCAGCTCTGCTATTGTCTTGATATCTTTGTTGATTAGGTACCAAGCTTGGGCTTCCTCAAAATACTTTTCTCGATGAAGCCCTTGCCGCCCTCCGCCTTCTGATTTGTCGCTTCTTGCCCTCATGATTCAAAATATAGAGCGAAGCCCAAGTTTTTCCCAACACACATGCGACAATTGTCACTGTCTTTAATCCGGACCGATTTCCGCATTGGCCATCAACTGGTCGATGGCGCTTTCCAGAATCCGCACCGTCCCCTTCCCCCCGGATAATTTGACGCCCCTCAGGCGCCCTTCCCAAAACCAGCGATATACCGTGGCCCGGGATACCCCCAACAGTCTGGCCACCTCACTGGGTCTGAGCAACCTTTCTTGCCACATCTGGTCTGCCTCCTTGCGCTCGACTCTTAACCCTCTCCTTTCAAGAATCGTGGCAAGTCCTGAAACAAATGCGCCAACTTGTCACCAAAACAAGAACATCTTAGTAATATAGTCAATTATTTCATTGACTTATTATAATGTAGAGCAGGCGCCTCCGCCTGCCAAGGGCAGTGCTGCGGGCGCCCCGCGCCCCAGGAACAGCTGGAGTCTAAGCCCTTGGAACTATGAACCTCCAAGGCCGCAAAAACGCACTATTAATGGAAATAGGGAATCATTAAGAGTCAGTGGGCTTTGCCCACCTAACATGGCTGGCAGTTGGACACCAGAGGTTGCTTAAGGGCGCAGAAAAGCTTCGCCAGAAAAAAAGGTGGGTCTCCCCACCACTCATTGCTTTGGGGCCCTAGGGGTTTTCCCTGGTCCCTAGGGATTAACTGCAATCTCCCTATAATATCTTAGGGGTTTTCTCACCTTGGTTTGCCCCCGTTATCTTTCGCTTTTCAAACTCCCTTAAGACCGGGGAGCGGCGACTGACTAAACCTTTTTGCTGCGATTTAATCCTTACCGCCCCAATTACCATTTCTGCTGGCTGCTCAGGATTAAAACTGGCCCCGAGGTTGCAATAACAAAAAGCAGCAACCAGCTCATGGAAATTTATAGCTTCGGACCAAGAAAGGAACTTTTTATGTCAGCGCCCATAAATCTAAATAAGAAAACCTTCCGCCCCGATGAGGTGGCCCAAATTCTCTCCCTTACCCGCCGAACGGTTTATCGCATGCTCCATGATGGCCGCCTGCCCGGCGTTCGCTTCGGCGGAGGCCCCTGGCGCATCCTCCGGGAAACCTTAATCCCTTTTCTTTCTCCCGGCCAAGCTACCGGCACACCGACTATATCATGCCACAGAGCTTTCCCCGGTTCGTCCATCCCGCCAAAAAAGAAAACAGGACCAGACTTGGTCACTGTTTAATATCGTTAATTCTATTTACTCATCCCGGGCGCCGGTGTGAACCTGCGCCCACCCTACTTCTCATCGACTGCTTCCCGAACCTTGCGGCTTCTCTAAAAACAATGATAAACCAAACCCAGGCCTCAGTCCTCGGCACTTTACTTTCATCACTTTGCAGAGAATGTTCTGGAAAATCGCGGGGGCCGTTTCTCCAAGAAGGCGCTGACGCCCTCCCGGGCGTCGGGGCTGGACAGGCAAAGGGCCACCGCGTCTGTCTCCAGAGCGCAGGCGTTGCGCAAATCCAGGTCAAAGCCCCGATCGATCACCTGCTTGATGGCCCGCAGGGCCACCCGAGGTTTCTGCGCCAAAATATGGGCGATCTTGTTGACCTCCGCCATAAGAGAGTCTCCCGGTATGACCCGGGCCACCAACCCCAATGTCTTGGCCTCCTGGGCATCCATCATCCGCCCGGTGAAGCAGAGCTCCTTGGCCACTACCTTGCCCACCAGCCGAGTAAGGCGCTGGGTGCCGCCGACAAAGGGCAAAAGACCAAGATTGATCTCCGGTTGGCCGAACTTTGCCTCTCCCGAGGCATAGATGAGATCGCAGGCCATGGCGAGCTCCAGACCCCCTCCCAGGGCCAATCCGTTTACCGCGGCAATCACCGGAATCTCCAGACTCTCCAATCTGGCCAGCAGTTCCTGGGCCCTTTGGGCTAAATGCTTGCCGCTCAGCGGGTCAAGATCCAAAAACATGCTGACATCGGCGCCTGCCATAAAAGCTCGCCCTTTTCCCGTGAAGATCAGGACGCGAATATCAGGGGCCGCAGCTACTTTATTAATTATCTCCCGCAGCTCCTCCTTCATTTGCCCATTCAGGGCGTTCAGCTTGTCCGGCCGGTTAAAGGTCACGGTGGCAACACCGTCTTCCTGGTGATAAAGAATAGTTTTTTCTGACATGGTTTTACCCCGTTGCGTTTAATTAGTGAATAAACAGCGTCAAATATTCAGCTAGATGATCGAACTTTGACTTCCTCTGCATCTAGTAGATCTCATTTTCCTCAATAATCTTCTCTGGGTCTTTTCCAGAGCACACCTCACCACCTTACATTTACCCCAGCCGCCGGCGGAAGCGAAGCACACTCATCCCCAACATGATGAGGCCCAAGCCGGTCATAGCAGCCATCTGCTCCCAAAGACCGATAAACCCCAAACCCTTGAGAAAAAGACCTTGCAAAACGATGATAAAATAGCGCAAAGGGTTGAGATAAGTAATCCATTGGAAGATCGGCGGCATATTGGCTATGGGAAAGACCAACCCCGAAAGCATGATGGCCGGAGTCAGCAGAAAGGTGCCGGCCATCATGGCTTGCTGCTGGGTGGAGGATACCGTGGAGATAAGCAGACCCAGCCCCACCGAATTAAAGAGGAAGGCCAGAGTTCCTACCAAGAGCACCAAAACACTACCCCGCCAGGGCACCTCAAACCAGAACACCGCCAAAATGGTCACCAGCGCCACTAAAAAAAGCGAGATCAGAACAAAAGGGATGGTTTTCCCCAACATGAACTCAATGGGTCGAATGGGGGTCACTAGAATCTGTTCCATGGTGCCGATCTCTCTTTCCCGCACTACTGACAGGGCGGTGAGCATGAGGCTGACCAGCATGACCACCATGGCGATGACTCCTGGTACGAAGGAATAGCGGCTGCTGAGATTAGCATTGAACCAGGCCCGCGGTTCCACCACCACCGGGGCGGAAAGCTCCCCTGAAAAGCCGGCGCGGCTCAGGCGGTATCTTAGAATCTCCTGAGAATAATCATCCAGAATATTGCTGACGTAACGGTTAACCACCAAGGCGGCGTTGGAGTCGGTGGCGTCAACAATGAGCTGGAGGGACGCCGAGCGGCCGGTCTCAAGCAGACGGGAATAATCATGGGGGAAATGCAGGACCAGGGTTATCTCACTCTTATCTAAAAGACCGTGCATCTCCTGCTGAGTACTTACATAGTAGTTGACCCGGAAATACTCGCTGGCCATGAAACGAGATCTCAAAGCCCGACTGGCGGCGGAATTGTCCTCGTCAAAGATGGCGGTGCTTACATGTTTGATATCAAAGTTGATGGTATAGCCGTACACAATAAGCTGCACCAAAGGCGGGACAAAGAGAAAAAAGCGCAACTTCTTATCCCGCCATACCTGAATAAATTCTTTGACCATTATATGATGGATGCGCAACCACATCTTTTCTTGTCTTTCGTTTCCACTCTTTGGTTCTTGCTTAAAAAATTCTCCATCAACTAATAATGGCCTGGTAATGATCTGCTCCTGGCGTGTTAGCAACCAAAATCTCGTTTTAGACTATCATCTGCCAGCTAAGTTTATTCGAGTTTTTTCTTACACTTGCGCAAGGCCAATAGAAGAAAGGCCGCAGCAGCTACCGTCAGCATCAGGGCTTCCCCCCAGAGAACTTCAAGGCCGATGCCTTTGAGATATATACCCTTGGCAATACTGACCAGATAACGGGCTGGCACGGCATAAGAGATAAACTGCAGCGGCCAGGGCATGAGCTGGATGGAAAACACAAAGCCTGACAACAGGAAGGCCGGCAGAAAGGTGGTCAGCATGGCTATCTGGTAGGCCTGCAACTGGTTCTGGGCGGTCACGGAAATGAGCAGGCCGTGACCCAAGGTGGCTACCAGAAAAATGGCAGCCATGGCCACCAGTAGCATCAGACTTCCTCGCCGGGGCACCCCAAAAACCCCCTCCCCCATAACAACGGTAATCGCCACGTCCACCATGCCGATAACAAAGTAGGGCGCCATCTTCCCCAGCAGCAATTCGGCTTTTGTCAGAGGAGTGGCCAAAAGGCTCTCCATACTTCCCCGTTCCACTTCCCGCACCACCGTCAGCGCCGTGAGAAGCGCCCCCACCATGGTCATTATGACGACGATTAGCCCCGGGACAATAAAATTGACGCTGGCCAGTTCTTCATTGAACCAGAAGCGCACATCACTCTTCACCGGCAGTTTAAGCCAGGTCAATCCCTGCCGCCGAAACCTCTCCATCACCAGGTTCTGATTGTAGATCGCTACCACGGCCTGGATGTAGCCTAAAATAACGTTGGCGGTGTTGGCGTCGACCCCATCCACAATCACCTGAACTTTGGCGCTTTTATCGGTCTTGACCTGTCGGGAGAAATCATGGGGGATAACCAGGGCCGCCTGCACCTGGCGGCTGTTTATAAGACGGTCGATTTCCTGGTAATCAGCGACATATTGCCTGAGTTCAAAATAACTGCTGCCGCCAAACTCCTTGATAAAATTTTGGCTCAGACGACCGCCATCTTGGTCAAATACCGCTATGGGGACGTGCTTGATGTCGAAATTGAGGGCAAACCCATAGAGCAACAGAAGGATTATGGGCAGCAGAATGATAAGAATCAGGCTTCGAGGATCACGGCGGATGTGAATAACTTCTTTTTGGGCTACAGCCAGGGTGCGCCTTAGGTTCATGGGGGTTCAGGTTTCGGGGCCAGGGTTCATGCACCGCCCCATCAACTAACTAATGACCACCGATCACCGCTCACTGTTTATTGGTTCCTGCTTGTCTGGTCAGAAAAATAAAAGCATCCTCCAGGGTGGCGGGGACCAAAGAAAGGCTCCGGATGCCGATCTGGTTAGCCGCCAAAACCGCCTTGATGGCGTCTTCGCCTTGACCGGCTTGAGTGGTGGTGACATGCAAACCGTCGCCAAAGACCGAGGCCTCCCCGATCTCCGGAAAATTATGTAGTATTTCCAAGGCCTCACCAAGACGCTCCGGGTAGACCGCAATAATCTCCTGAGTAACCAACCTCTTCAAGTCTCTGGGCGTCCCTTGAGCAACCAGACGCCCTTGGTGGATAAGCACCAGTTGATCACAGAACTCCGCCTCATCCAGATAGTGAGTGGTTACCAGCACCGTCACCCCCCGCTCCGCAAGCCCATAAATCAGATCCCAGAATGTCCGGCGGGAAATTGGGTCCACGCCGCTGGTAGGCTCATCCAGAAACAGAATGGCTGGTTCATGCAGAACGGCTGAAGCCAACGCCAAGCGCTGCCTGAGCCCTAAAGACAGGTTCCGGGTTAACTCCTGACGACGTCCTGCCAGATCAACCAAAATAAGGACTGCGTCAATCCGCTCTTTCAAATGGCTTCCCCGCAGGCCGTAGACCCCACCGAAAAAAGTGAGGTTCTCCTCCGCCGTCAAATCCTCGTACAGAGAAAATCGCTGGGACATATAACCGATATGGTGCTGGATCAGGTAGTTCTCCCGGACAATGTCCAGACCAGCTACGCGTCCGCTGCCGCCACTGGGCAGCAGAAGCCCTGTAAGCATTCGAATGGTAGTGGATTTGCCAGCCCCATTGGGCCCCAGAAACCCGAAAATCTCGCCTGCGCGCACGGTAAAACTGATGCGGTCCACGGCCCGGAAGCGCCCGAAGTCTTTGCTGAGATTCTCTACCTCAATGGCGGGGACTTGGCCCGTTAACACCCCAGATCCTCCATTCCCTATCCGTCGTGGCTCGGCCGCTCCTCTTAAGGTTTATTCCTTCATCCAACCATGGACTTAACACTCGGAACTTTTCAAGGCTGAGACCCATGCTTAGGGTGACCGCGCACCAATTGGACAAACATATCTTCCAGAGAAGGTTCAACCGGAGACAGGTGAAAATCTGTCAACCCCGCTCGCTCAAAACTCGCCCTGAGAAGGGGGATAGCCTGTGACCTCTGCTCCACTACAAGCCTCAGGCGGTCACCTTTAGCCAAAATCTGCCTCACCTGCGATTGTTTGTTCAGAAGACTCTTGGCTGCCCCAAGATTGCCCGTGCGCACCTCAATAAGCTCACCCTTAAAATTAGATTTGATGCCTTCCGGGGTATCTGCCACCAGGAGCCGGCCATGATCCAACAAACCAACCCGATGAGCTCGTTCCGCTTCATCCATGTAAGCTGTGGAGAGAAAAATGGTGATGCTTCTTTTCAGAAGCTGATAGAGAATCTGCCAAAACTCCCGCCGGGATAACGGGTCCACTCCAAAGGTCGGCTCATCCAGAAACAACAGCTTGGGTGTATGGATGAGCACACAAATTAACCCCAATTTCTGGCGCATCCCCCCTGACAATTGGGACGCTAAGCGGGAACGGAAAGAGCTGAGGTCGGCAAAATTCAACAGCTCCACAGCCCGCCGGCCAAAGACATCTTTGGGCACTTGATAAAGTTCGCCGTAAAAGGTCAGATTCTCCACTACTGTCAGATCATCATATAGGCCGAACCGCTGCGGCATATAGCCGATAAGTTTTTGCAGGCGATGTGCTTCCTTAACTGAATCAAACCCAAGTACTTGGGCCTGCCCGCCATCAGGAGCCATGACGCCGGTAAGGAGGCGTATGGTGGTGGTCTTGCCGGCCCCATCCGGGCCCACCAGAGCAAAAGATTCTCCCTGGTGTACTACCAGATCCAGATGGTCTACCGCCACCTGCTTCCCAAAGCGCTTGGTTAACTCATGGGTAACAATGGCAGGAGCAGAATCAGAACCCAACCTCGATAGATCCAAGAAAAATCATTTCTCCATCGCCGGCCCGTCTCTTCGGACCACTTCGTCCAAAAAGATCACAGCTTCTGCCGGCATGCCGGGTTTAAGCTCGTGGGTCGGGTTATCGGCGCGGATTTTTGTGCGATACACCAAGCTGACGCGCTCTTTAAAGGTTTCCACGGACTTCGGGGTAAACTCGGCCTTGGCTGCAATGTATGACACCCAGGCGGGATATTTCTTCCCCGGATACGTGTCCGTGGTAATCTCGGCCCGCTGCCCATATCTAACCCGAGCCAGTTCCGTTTCAGGAATGAAGCCCTCAAACCAGATGTTGTCCAAATCACCCAATGTAACCACAGTGGAACCCACCGCCAACACCTCTCCCGGCTCTGCCGGCCGTTTTAAAACCACACCGTTCACCGGAGAGATTAGGGTGCCGTAACCCAAGCGGGTGCGGGCCAGCTCTAAGGCGGCCTGGGCCTGTTTGACCTCTGCGCCTGCCGCCGCAATATCCTCCCCCCGGTAGCCCTCTTTGGCCAGATCAAACTTCTCCTGCGCCCTCTGCCAAGCTTCCTTAGCCATCAGGTACGCCGCTTCGGCCCGGTCTCGCACAGAGGCTGCCACCACCCGGCGCTCATAAAGGTTCTGCATGCGCCGGTAATCCCGTTCCTTGTCCACAAAGTCGGCCTGCGCTTGCGCTGCCGCGGCCTGAGCCTCCCGCACCTCTTGGCGCCGGAGACCTGACCGGAGTTTGGCCAGATTCGCCTGGGCCGCCGCCAGACGCCCTTCCGCCACTGCCACCTCCTGGCGCAAGTCCTGTGCCTCCAGTTCCGCCACCAGATCTCCCGACCTCACCTGTTGGCCTTCTTCAAAACGAATCACCACCACCTTCCCCGGGACCTTAAAGGCGAGGTCCGTTTCAGTCGCCTCCAGGTGCCCGGAAAGACGCAAGGTATTACCAAGGTCCTTCCTATCATTCCACGACAGCCACCAACCCAGAGCGGCCAATGCCAGGACCGCCAAAATGACGGCAATAATCAACGGCTTCTTCAAGAAATCAAACCTCTACACTGAAAAATTCCCAGACCCCCGCCGAACGTTTATCTCATTAATACAAGTATTAATTACTCAAATCAACTTTAAGATCTTCTTTTTCGAAACCCCTTATATCCTTTCTCCCTGTCCTCCTCAGATCTCCACCCTGCTGAAGGAATTTTGGAGAGAGGGTTGCCAAT
>DYLF01000011.1 GCA_020722205.1 Desulfobacca acetoxidans | reverse complement strand
CCCCGCCGCTCTTTTGCGCCCATAAGGTCACAAGGCAGGAGAGGACAGTTAGGGCCAGCAGGGGGAGCTTTTCCACCACCAGGGGCCGGTAATCCTTAAGGGTCGGCCGGTAAAGAGTTTTCTTGCCCCTTGGCTTTGCCTTCGGGGCGGCGGTGGCCGTCAGCCGCCTAAAGGGCCACCAGTCCAGCAGCAACAACACCAGAGGCAGGGTGACCAGCATGGGCTTGGCCATGAGCCCCAGGGCGAAGAGCAGCAGTACAGACAGATAGCGCCGCCCGGACGGGGCCGCCACATACCAGGCATATGCCCACATGACGGTCAGCCAGAAAAAGGTGCTGAGGACATCCTTTCTCTCCGCCACCCAGGCCACGGACTCCACGTGCATGGGGTGCAGACCGAAAAGGGCCGCTGCCAGCACGCTGGGCCACACCTCCCGGGTGGTGTGGGCCAAAAACAGGAACAGCAGAATGGTATTGATGATATGAAAGAAAAGATTGGTCAGGTGGTGACCGCCGGGCTTAAGTCCAAATAGCTGGCAGTCCAGTTGGTGGGAGAGCCAGGTCAAGGGGTGCCAGTTGGCGGCATGGAAAGCAGTGAAGGCCCACCTCACCCCGGCCCAGGACAGCCCCCCGCGCACCATGGCGTTTTCAAAGACATACATGTCATCATCGCAGGTGATGAACTCAAAGTCCTTGACCTGGAGATAGGCCACCAGCACCGCGCCGGCCAGCGTCAGGCAAACGAGGAGGACGATGCCCGGACGACGAAGGAGGGGACCGGAGGGCCTGAACCTGTCCCAACCAACTGTTAGCAAACCCATGATAACCCTTTCTAATTATTATGTTTAGAGAAAATGCTCCCCGATGTTGACCATAAAATTTCCTTTTGCCAGAAAAATAGGTTCATATTTTGAAACAAGAAGGGGGCAAAAGGGGAAGAAATACTGCCAGAAATTCTAATTAAAGATGTTTTTTTATAATAATATTGGGTGTTGAGCATAATGGCCTACGGGAGGGCGCAAGTTTCTGGGCGTTTTCGCCAATGATACTGCCACCCTGACGCTGCCCAGCTTTGGGGCCGGGGCGCCGGTGAGCGTGGAGTTCGATCTCTTTATCCTGCGCTCCTGGGATGGCAACGGAACCGATTATGGGCCTGATTACTGGAACTTGTCCGCCGGCAGCCAGACCCTGATGCATACCACCTTCAGCAATGGTTTCGGCGGCAGCCAGTCTTACCCCGGCGACTATTATACCTCCAATTCTCCCCGTACCGGGGCGGTGGAGAACGACACCCTGGGCTATGGGACAGGCTATTGGGGCGATTCCGTTTACCACATCACCAAGAACTACCCCCATGCCGGCGGCCTGCTGGTCATCAACTTCCAGGGGGATCACCTCCAGGGTTGGCAGGGTTGGAATGATGAGGGCTGGGGGCTGGACAATGTGCAGGTCACTGTTATCCCCTTACCAGGAACTATCCTGATGTTGGGCTCCGGCCTGTTGGGGCTGCTGGGACTGAGCCGGCAGAGGTAAAAGAATAATCCCCTCCACTCTGTCTAATATAAACCCACTGTCGGGGCGGGTCTTAATCCCGCCCCTACCTCCCCACAACCCAATGTTAATATAAAAACATTAGCTCACAAGAAAGAACCCCTTCTCCCTTTCATCCCTCTCCCCTTGCCTTCCAACCCCCAGCCCCGGCTCCTTATTCCCTGTCTTTGCTATTAAAGGTCAGACCGCCGCTGTCGGCGTCCACCACAATGGTGTCGCCGTCTTTGAACTGACCGGCCAGGATCATGGGGGCCAGCTTGTCCTGGACGTGGCGCTGTAAGGCGCGGCGCAGCGGCCTGGCACCATAAACCGGGTCGTAGCCCGCCTCCGCCAGGAAGTCCCGGGCCCGCTCGGTGAACTCCAAGGAGATCTGTCTGTCGGCCAAAAGCTTCCGCAGCCTGTCGGCCTGGAGGTCCACAATGCGGCGCAACTGCTCCATGGTCAGGCGGTGGAAAATCAGGATGTCATCCACCCGGTTCAGGAACTCCGGCTTGAAGTGCAACCTGAGGGCCTCCATCACCCGTTCCCTCATCTGCTCTTCGCCCATGGCTTCGGCGATGTACTGGCTGCCGAGGTTGGAGGTCATGATGACAATGGTGTTCTTGAAGTCCACGGTGCGGCCGTGGCCGTCCGTCAAACGGCCGTCGTCCAGAATCTGCAACAGGGCGTTGAAGACTTCCGGGTGGGCCTTTTCGATTTCATCAAAGAGCACCACGGAGTAGGGGCGGCGGCGCACGGCTTCGGTGAGCTGGCCGCCTTCCTCATAGCCCACATAGCCAGGGGGAGCGCCTAAAAGACGGGAGACTGTGTGCTTCTCCATATATTCGCTCATGTCCAGGCGCACCATGGCCTGCTCGGAGTCGAAGAGAAATTCCGCCAGGGCCCGGGCCAACTCGGTCTTGCCCACGCCGGTGGGCCCCAAAAATATAAAGGAGCCCAGAGGCCGGTTGGGGTCCTGCAGACCCGAGCGGGCCCGGCGCACCGCATTAGACACCGCCTGCACCGCCTCTTCCTGGCCGATGACCCTTTGCCCCAGGCGCTCCTCCATGTGCAGAAGCTTTTGTTTTTCACCCTCCAACAGGCGGCTCACCGGGATGCCGGTCCACTTGCAGACCACTTCCGCGATGTCTTCGGCCTCCACCTCTTCCTTGAGCATGGCGCCCTCTTGCTGGAGGTCGGCCAGTTTCTGGTTTTCCGCCGCCAATTCTTTTTGCAGGTTCAGCAGGGTGCCGTAGCGCAGCTCCGCGGCCTTGGCCAGCTCTCCCTGGCGTTCCGCCTGGGCCTCTTCGATTTTGGCCTTCTCCATGGCCTCCTTGATGGCCCTGAGGCGGCTGATGATCTCCTTTTCCTTGCTCCAGCGGGCTTTCAGCGCCGCGCTCTGTTCTTTCAGAGCAGCGAGGTTTTTCTCAATCTTGGCCAAACGCTCCCTGGCAGCCGGGTCTTCCTCCCGCTTTAAGGCCTCACGCTCGATCTCTTCCTGGATGACCCTGCGCTCCACTTCGTCGATTTCGGCCGGGCGGCTGTCGATTTCCATCCGCAGCTTGCTGGCCGCTTCGTCTATTAGGTCCACCGCCTTGTCCGGCAGGTGCCGGTCGGTGATGTAGCGGTGGCTTAAGGTGGCGGCGGCCACGATGGCGCTGTCCTTGATGCGCACCCCGTGGTGCACCTCATAACGTTCCTTCAGGCCCCGCAGGATGGCGATGGTGTCCTCCACCGAGGGTTCGCCCACGAAGATGGGTTGGAAGCGCCGCTCCAAGGCGGCGTCTTTTTCGATATATTTGCGGTATTCGCTTAAGGTGGTGGCCCCGACGCAATGGAGTTCGCCCCGGGCCAAGGCCGGCTTGAGCATGTTGGAGGCGTCCACCGCCCCTTCGGCGGCCCCGGCCCCCACCAGGGTGTGCAGCTCGTCAATAAACATGATGATCTGGCCGTCGGATTCGCTGACCTCCTTGAGCACGGCCTTGAGACGGTCTTCAAATTCACCGCGGTACTTGGTGCCGGCGATCAAAGCCCCCAGATCCAGGGCCACCAGGCGCTTGTCTTTGAGGGTTTCGGGGACGTCGCCGTTGACGATGCGTTGGGCCAGCCCTTCCACGATGGCGGTTTTGCCCACTCCGGCCTCGCCGATGAGCACCGGATTGTTCTTGGTGCGCCGGGACAGCACCTGAATGATGCGGCGGATTTCGCTGTCCCGGCCGATGACCGGATCAAGCTTCCCGGCCCGGGCCATGGCGGTGAGGTCTCGGGCATACTTCTCCAAGGGCTGGAATTTTTCTTCCGGGGCCTGGTCAGTAATGCGGGTGGCCCCCCGGAGCTCCGCCAACACCTTCAGAATGGCCTCCGGGGTCAGGCCGGACTTGGCCAGCAGGCGGCCGGTGTCCGAGTCCTGGTCCGCGGCCAGGGCCAAAAACAGATGCTCGGTGGACACAAACTCGTCCCGCATCTGGGTAGCCTGCTTAAAGGACTGGTCCAGGACCCGGTGCAGGGCGGGCGACACATAGACCTGAACATCTCCTCCCACCCGGGGCAGCCGGGTGAGCAGGTCCTCCACCCCCTTCATCAGGGATTGAGGGTCAACTTCCAGCTTTTTCAGGAGAGGGCGGACCAGGCCTTCCTCCTGGGCCACCAGAACGCGCAGCAGGTGCGCCGGTTCAATCTGGGGGTGGCTCAAACGCCGGGCCAGTTCATGGGCGCCCTGCAGAGCCTCCTGAGCCTTATAAGTGAATTTATCCGCTTGCATATCTAAGAAGCCTCCGCCAATATTTGTCTAACGCTTGGTAATCATTTAAATTTTAACCACATATGAGATGGTGTCAAGAGAAGGGCGAAAGAAATTGAATTTTGGGCAATGGCAGGAATCAAGAGGGGTGGCCAAGGGAGGAAAATGGGATGTCCATCGGCAAAGATTTTTTTTCGGTGGTGCTGCCGCCTCCGATAGTGATTTTTTAACGACAAAGACAAGAAAATTGCACTTCCCAGTGGGTGGGCAGGTCACCAGCGCTTAAGAATCGAGTATAATATGCAACAATGACTAAGGGTTCAATATTGGTTGGCAGAACTGCAAGCTGAAAGCTGAAACCGGTGCGAGTAGTGATTCTCATCCCGGCCCGTTATGGGTCCAGCCGCTTTCCGGGCAAGCCCTTGGCGCTTATTGCCGGTCGGCCGCTGATTGCCTGGGTTTACCACCGGGCCCAACAGGTGGCCGGGGTGGATGGCTTGTGGGTGGCCACCGATGATCGGCGCATCCTCCAGTGCGTGGAAGGGTTCGGGGGGCGGGCGGTGATGACCCGGGGGGATCATCTGAGCGGCAGCGACCGGCTGGCGGAGGCGGCTGAGCTTCTGGGCCTGCAGGAGGAGGATATCATCGTCAACCTTCAGGGGGATCAGGTGGTTTTTCCCCCGGAGCTGGTCAACCGCCTGATCACGCTCCTGAAAGAGCAGGAGGGGGCTGTCATGGCCACCCCGGTGCGCCGCCTTTTGGACCTGGAATCCGCCGCTGACCCCAACGTGGTCAAGGTGGTCTTTGACCAAGAGGGGAGGGCCCTGTACTTTTCCCGCAGTCTCCTGCCTTACTGGCGGGACGGCGGCCGGCCCTTCTTCTTCAAGCACATCGGCCTCTATGTATATCGGCTGGGCTTCCTGCAAAAATTCGTCACCCTGCCCCCCGGACGATGGGAAACGGCGGAGAAACTGGAGCAGCTGCGGGCCTTGGAATACGGCTTCCCCATCCACCTGGTGGAAACCGAAGAAGACACTCTCGAAGTGGATACCCCGGCGGACGCGGCTCGGGCGGAGAAGTGGTTGCAGGTTTGGGGTTAGCGGTATGAGGTTCGGATCTCAGGATATATGATCAGGGACCTTTAAATCATGATCTGGACCCAGAGATTGGAAACTTGAAACTTTGAAACAGGCCCACCATCTTTCCAGGATTGTTATCTCCACGGCCTTGGGGCCGGCGGGGCGGGGCATCTTTCCCTACACCCTGTGGCCCGATTATCTCAGGTTCCTGCGGGCCGTCAGGGCCACCGGCACCACGGTGTTCACCAAATCGGCCACCCGCTTCCGCCGCGGCGGGAATTTCCGTCCGGCCAACCCCTTCACCTGGAAATATATACAGCGCCTGCCCCGGATGGGGATGCTCAACGCTTACGGCCTAACCAACCGCGGGGTGGAAGCCCTGGCCCGCCAGATCGCCAAGTCCCTGCGGCGGGGCTGGCGGGTGATACCCAATTTCTATCCGGAGTTTGCCAAAGGCCTGGAAACGGCCGCCAAGGAAACTCTTCAGGCCATAGAAATCTACCGCCAAAACCTGGGTCCCGCCTTCTCGGCCCTGGAACTAAACTTCTCCTGCCCCAACTCCCAGGAGGCCATCCGTGATAACATTATCCAGGGATTGACCTTGACGCGACGCCTCCGGGAGTGTTACCCTAACCTCTATCTGGTGGTCAAGCTGAGTGTGGTGCACCCCTATGAGTTTGCCCAGGAGTTGGAGGCGCTTGGGGTGTCGGCCCTCCACGCCGTGAACAGCATTCCATATGAACTGGTCTTTCCGGGAAGGCGCTCCCCTCTATGGCAGGCGGGAGGCGGTGGGGTCTCCGGCGGTCCGGCCTTCCGCCAGGCCTGTGCTTACAACGCTGGGCTGCGCACCTATGTCAAAGTCCCCCTCATCATGGGCGGCGGCGTCACCTGCCGCGAGGATGTGCACCGCTACTTTGATTTGGGGGCCGACGCCGTCAGCCTCTGCACCCTGGCCCTGCGCCACCCCCGGGAGGCCGAGGCGATTGTAAGGAGGGGACGTTGTTGAAATATTTACTTTCTCCCGCCAGAATGTCAATATGTCAACAACGTCCCTATATATAATGTTGGGCGTCGATTTCCTGGTGGACCTCTGGTGGTTCCGCTCTTTGGGTTATGAGTGGTACTTCTGGCAGCGCCTGGTTTATCGCTATGTGGTCTTTGCGGTCTTTACCTTGGGCTTCTTTTTGGTCTTTTTTCTGAACTTTTGGGTGGCTTCCCGGTTTTTGGGCAGCACTTCCTCACCGCAGACCGCAGACGAGCCAGAGAAAAAGCGCCGGCGGCGTCTCTTGCGCCAGTTTCGCCAGGGTTCCCTCAGGGTTTATCTGCCCTTTTCCCTGTTCTTGGGGTTGTTGGTGGCCTATCCGCTTTATCGGGAGTGGGAGACCACCCTCCTTTTTCTGTTCGGAGGCCGGGCAAACGTGGCCGACCCAGCCTTCGGGGTGGACATCAGCTACTATTTCTTCAGACTGCCCATCTACCGGTTGCTCGTGCGGGAACTGGCCATTGCCCTGACCCTGCTGTTTCTGGGCCTGGCCCTGCTCTACTGGCTGGAGAAGCGCCTGCTGGCCAAAGAAGAGCTCTCTCTGCCCCGAGGCGCCAGGATTCATCTGAGCGTCATTCTGGTGGGCCTGGCGGCCGTGGGGTTCAAGTACTTGCTGTATCAGCGCCATTTACTGCTATTCACCACCGCCCACACCCCGCTGTTTTTCGGGCCGGGCTTTGTGGAGAGGTGGGTGATCCTGCCCATTATCTGGCTCATGCTGGTCTTTCTGGCCGGCTTGACATTTTCTCTGGTCGGATACCTCCTCACCGGACGCTACCTCAGGGGGGTGGTGGTCTTCGGCCTGCTTCTGATCTTGTCCGGTGCCGCCCGCTATTCCCAGGCGCTGCCGGAGCTGACGCAAAAATATTTGGTCAAGCCGGATGAAATCAGTCGGGAGCGCCCTTACCTGATCTGGAACATTCAGGCCACGCTGGCGGCCTACGGCCTTAATCAGGTGGAGACCAGGGAGTATCGGAGCAAAGCGCACAGTCAGGAGAGGGGAGAGGCCCTGGAGTTTCCCGGCCTCTGGCGCAATATCCCGGTGTGGGATAAGGACATGCTGGGGCCGGTGTACAAAGAACTCCAGGGGTTGCGGCCTTATTACGATTTTGCCAAGGTGGACGTGGATCGCTACTCCTTGGGCGGCTCCCGTCAGCAGGTGTTCCTGGCCGCCCGGGAGTTGAACCTCCAGAAACTGCCGGCTGCCGCTCAAAACTGGGTCAACAAGCGCCTCAAGTACACTCACGGCTACGGCGCCGTGATGACCCCCGCGGCCCAGGGCGGTGATGAGCCCATGGTCTGGTTCCTGGAAGATTTGCCGCCTCGCTCGGATTACGGCCTGGAGCTTTTGCAGCCGGCCATCTATTACGGCCTGGGTTCTTATGAGCCGGCCATTGCCCCTAATGACAGCCGGGAAGTGGGCTATCCCACCGCCGAGGGGCACACCCTCACAGACTATCAGGGCAAAGGCGGCATTCCTGTCAATTCCCTCTTCCGCAAGCTCATCTTTGCCATGTATTTTAAGGAGAAGGACATCTTTTTCACCACCAAGACCAACCCGCAAAGCCGCTTGCTGTTCCGCCGCCATATCGTGGAACGCATAAAATACCTCACCCCCGCTCTCAAACTGGACCGGGATCCCTATATCGTAGTCACCCCCCAGGGCCTTTTTTGGCTTCAGGACGCCTACACCACTTCGCCTTATTATCCCTGCGCCCAACCCTCAGAGGAAGGTTTCAATTATATCCGCAATGCAGTCAAGATCGTGGTGGATGCCTATAACGGCAGCGTGGACTATTATGTGGCTGATCCCGCCGACCCCATCATCCGGGCCTGGCAGCGCATTTATCCGGGCCTTTTCAAGGATCTGCAGCAGATGCCTCAGGTCTTGCAGGACCACTTGCGTTACCCCAAGGACCTCTTTGACATCCAAATGAACATCTATGTCCGGTATCATCAGACCGACCCGGAAATCTTCTACAAGCAGGAGGACCTGTGGGAATGGCCGGAGATTCAGCAGGGCGAGGCCCGCGTCCGCATGGATTCGTATTACCTCACCCTTAATTTCTTCGATTACCGCAAAGCTGAATTTATCCTGCTGACGCCCATGGTGCCCAAGGGCCGGGCCAACTTGCGGGCCTTGGTGGGGGTGGGCTGTGACCCGCCCAATTATGGGAAGATCATGGTCTACAGCTTTCCCAAAGGCGCTCTGGTCTATGGCCCTTCTCAGGTCAACGCCATCATTGATCAGGATACGGTGATCTCCCAGCAGTTCTCCCTCTGGAACCAATTGGGCTCTCAGGTGGAGCGCGGCCGCCTGCTGGTGGTGCCCATCGAAGGCGGCGTTTACTATATCCAGTCCGTGTTTCTCAAGGCCGCCGGGCAGTTGCAAATCCCCCAACTCAAGCGGCTGATCATCAGCCGGGGAGAGTTGGTGGTCATGGAAGCTTCGCTGGAAGAAGGTTTTGCCAAGCTGAGTCAGAAGATTCAGGTTGACACGGAGCGCCTGAAACGCCGCCTCGAGGGGTTCCGGGGAGGAGAGGTGAAGAGGGAGCCGGGAGCCGTTGAGCGTGAGCCGTGAGCCGCAAGCAGAGCAGGGAGCTGAAGAGTGTGGGACGAGGGGACGTGAAGAGAGGGGAAAGGTCCCTTTTGTTATTTCGCCCTTCCTTTGCCGGCCGGGCGCTGCCCCCATTGCACCTTGGAGCTAACCGCGGCCGGCGGTTGAAACCCAGATGGTGGGGGTAAGGTGGGCGCTGCTACAACTCTATAGAATGACCGCAGGGTTATGGCAGGCTGCAAACTCAGCCCCCACCGATGGGGGGAAAGAGGCCGAGGCGTTCCTGACCGGCCAGGAGGAAAGTTGGCTGTCGGCGGGTGGACACTGTTCGCAGATCACTGCTCAACGACCAGGCTCACAGACCCTTCCACATCTGATCGATCTCCTCAGGGCTGAAGTCCCAGGTGGTATTATGCGGGGGCAGTTTTTCCTGGAAGAAGTCCGGCAGCCGGTCCTGGGCCGTGGTGAAACCGGCGTCCCGGTTGAAGCTTACTTCGTCCCGCAACACCGCCTGTCCCAGGCTGACCACGTCATCGGCAGTAAGGGCCAAGCCGTAGCGGGCGTTGATCATGTCCACAATACAAGGCAGGGCCTCGGGATTGTCCAGCACCGCAAAGGCCGTGAAGAGGCACAGGCCGGTGGAGTCGATGGCCGCCGTGGCCACCTGCAGGTCGTGGGACAATTTCAGGTTGCCTCCTTTGACCAAAGGGTTGGCTTGGCCGCCACAACCCAGGATATTGGTGGCCACAGTGTAACCGGCGGTGTGGTCCCCGCCCATGGGGCTGGTGGCATAGGTTAGGCCAATGCCTTTTTCGGCGCGCGGGTCGTAGGCCGGCAAGCCTTGGCGCTTCACCGCCGGGATGCGGTCCACTCCCAGGGCTTGGCCGGTGAAAGCCGACCCATTGCCCACAATGCGCCCCCAGACATCGTCGGTGGGCACCTTCTTGAGCATGGCGATGGCCGCCGGGCCGTCCCCCCAGGGGATGACCCCGCCTTCCATCAAGACCCCCAGGGTGACGCCCCATTCGATGGTATCCAGGCCGAAATCATCGCACAGACGGTCCATGAGGGCCACCTCATCCAGGTTTCTGATCAGGGTGTTGGCCCCCATGGCCCAGATGCTTTCATATTCAAAGCCGGAGGTCAGGTAGTTGCCGGCCGCGTCATGGTAAGTTTGGGAGCACTGGATGACACAACCCGGGTGGCAGCCTTCCTTGGTCTTGCCGCCCCGTTGTTTGATCAACTCGGCCATACGTTCGCCGCTGAGGTCTTCGGCGAACTCAAAGCGCCCGCGCCGGAAATTCTGGGTGGGCAGGGCACCGGCTTCGTTGACGATATTGATCAGCACGGCGGTGCCGTAAGTCGGCAGGGCCTGCCCGCTTATCGGGTGGGCCAGCAGTATCTTGGCCCATTTGTGTGCGGCTAATTTGAACTCCTCCGATCGAGCCAGTGGCACCGGCGGGGCACCTTTGTCATCCACCACCAGGGCCTTGAGCTTTTTGGAGCCCATGAGTGCTCCCAGCCCGCCGCGGCCGGCGGCCCGGCCGGGCCGCCCCCAGGGGTCGGCGAAATGGATGCTGGCTGTGGTGAGCCGCTTTTCCCCCGCCTGGCCGATGCTCATGACCCCGACTCCTTTGCCGAAGCGCTCCCACAGGCGGGCCATGGTCTCGTAATTCCCCAACCCCGCATACTCTGTGGCCGGGAAAAATTCCACCCCGTCTTTGGTGAGCCGCACCACGGAAAACTCACCGTCGTCTGGCCGGCCTTCCACCACCACTGCCTGGACTCCTAACCGGGCCAGTTTTTGGGAAAGGAGACCGCCGGAGTTGCTTTCCTTGATGCCGCCGGTCAGGGGGGACTTGCCACCCACGGAGATGCGACCGGAGCTGGCGACGGTGGCGCCGGTGAGCAGACCCGGAGCCAGCACCAGCTTGTTGGCGGCGCTCAAAGGGTGGCAGGTGGGGGAGACCTCCTGCCGGATGAGGCGGGACGTCATAGCCCGGCCGCCCAACCCGGCGTAGGGGGCCTTGACCTCTTCCCAGACATAACTCTTCTCTGCCATGTTAAGGCGTAAAATCCTGGCCATGATAATCTCCTTACCAAAGGTGTGAGCGGAAAGAGGTTAGCACAAGAATGTCGCTGGTCTCCGTGGAGGAGGCTCGGTGTGGCGCCACACCTGCTGTTTGCAATTTCTACATATAACCTGTGAGAAGCTATGTCAACCACTAAGTCAAGCCCGCCGCCCTCGTGTCTGCCTCGTAAAGACCGGGATGGGAAATTATTGCTGGGGGGCCGGCGGCGGTCACCGTCTGACATTCTTGGCTCTCAGGCTGCCAGTCGGCGGCCAAGTGTGGATGTTTGTCCACCAGTCTGACGACGGTGTTCACCAGCCTGACACTCACCTGGACCGCCCGCAGGGCCGTCTTGTGGTCGCCCTGCTTTTCGGCTTGGGCGGCCAAGCGGTCGGCCGCCGCCTCCAGGGCCAGGAGTCGATGGAGAAGGTGTCGCCCCAGGGCTTGGGGGAAAGGGGCCGACGGCTTTTGGGGACGAGTTTGGGGCTGGTGGTCTCGAGCAGCCAAGGCCTCTTCCAGGCCGCTCACCTGCTCATGGATGTCTTTCTCCAGGCCGCGGACTGCCTTAAGGTCAGCGCGCAACTGGCCGGCGGCGGTAGGACGTGATGACCGTTTCTTTTTTTTCTTCATGTGCTTGCTCTCCTATCTTGCTTTCCGTGGGCGATGGGGCGGCTGCCAAAGTTGGCCGGCAGAGCGCCGCCGCCCGCAGTCATGATCATGCCGAGATGGACGGCGCTAGTCTGGGCGGATTATTATCTGAGATCAGGCAGCTAAGGAAGAACATATGAGAAAAATAAGACAATTGTCACTGATCCTGCCTTTAAAAGTTAAAAGTTCAAGGCTCAGAGCCATTTTCGCATATTTTTAGGAAGTAGGTCTGAAAGGCTAAAGTCTGCCCTTATTATGTCGAATTGAAATTTGTGATAATTATCACTTGCATCTTTGCCCGGGGCCGTGGTAAAAAACCTTTGTTATAGGAATAAGAGAAGGAGAGCCAGCTGGCCGCAGGCTGGGGAGAAAACAGGGTTGTAAAAATTTGCACGAAGTAAGGAGAGCTGTGCCTATGTTTGAAATAGTGGAACGCAGCGAGATGGCCCAGGGCACCATCATCAGCAATTGGCTGAGGGCCCCCAAGATTGCCAAGAAGGCGTTGCCAGGCCAGTTTGTTATCCTCCGGGCCAATGAGAAGGGGGAGCGCATCCCCCTGACCGTGGCGGACACTGACCCGGAGAGGGGACTCATTAATATCATTTACATGGTGGTGGGGAAAAGCACCGCACTGTTCAAGACGCTGCAAGTGGGGCAGGGCTATATGGATGTCATCGGCCCCCTGGGGCAGCCCACCCACTTGGAGAAGGTGGGCAAAGTGGTGTGTGTCGGCGGCGGCACAGGCATTGCGGTAATGCATCCCATCGCCCGGGGCTTGAGACAGGTCGGCAACCACGTCATCACCATCATCGGCGCCCGCTCTAAGGACCTGCTCATTTTGGAGGACAAGATGAGGGCGGTGTCCGATGAGCTTTTGATCTGCACCGATGACGGCACCTATGGTCACAAGGGGTTCGTCACCGACATGCTCAAAAAGGTTCTCACCGAAAACAAAGACGTGGGGCTGGCGGTGTGCATCGGGCCGGTGCCGATGATGAAGTTCTGCTGCCTGATGACTAAGGAATTCAACGTCAAGACGTTGGTGAGCCTGAATCCCATCATGGTGGACGGCACCGGCATGTGCGGTTGCTGCCGGGTGCGGGTAGGCGGCGAGATGAAGTTCGCCTGTGTGGACGGGCCGGAATTTGACGGCCACGCCGTGGATTTTGACGAGCTCACTTTGCGTTTACGCTCTTATCTGGCGCAAGAAAAGCTGTCCTACGATCAATTCAAGGCGGCCCACGGGCATAATTGCGCCTGCCACACCTGAGAAACTTATCCCGCCAGGTCAAAATAAGGGAGGAAATAACTAATGAGCGAAGAAGTAAAGGCTCCCAAGAAAGAGAAGATCCCCCGGCAGCAGATGCCGGAGCAGTTACCTGAAGTACGGCGGCGGAACTTCGATGAGGTGCCCTTTGGCTACACCCCGGAATTGGCCAGGAAGGAAGCCGAGCGTTGCCTCCAATGTAAGGACCCGCGCTGTCGGCAGGGCTGTCCAGTAGAGGTTGAGATTCCGGCCTTTATCAGGCTCATCAAAGAAGGCGATTTTGAAGGGGCCATCCGCAAGATCTGGGAAAAGAATGCCCTGCCTGCGGTGTGTGGGCGGGTCTGCCCTCAGGAGAATCAGTGCGAGGGTCTGTGCGTGCTGGGGAAAAAAGATCAACCGGTGGCCATCGGCAATCTGGAGCGGTTTGCCGCCGATTACCAGCGTCTGCACGGCCGGAGTATCCTGCCACCCAAGGCTCCTCCCACCGGCAAGAAAGTGGCCGTGGTGGGCAGCGGTCCCTCGGGTCTGACGGTGGCCGGCGACCTTATCCTCAAAGGCCATGAAGTTACTATTTTTGAGGCCCTGCATGCCCCCGGCGGCGTCCTGGTCTATGGCATCCCTGAGTTCCGTCTGCCCAAGGAGATCGTTTTCTCAGAGTGCAACTACCTGGAGCGCTTGGGGGTGAAGATCGAGTTGAGCACGGTCATCGCCCGGTCCGAGACGGTGGATGAGCTGCTGGCGCGTTTTGACGCGGTCTACCTGGGAGTGGGCGCCGGACTGCCGATCTTTCTGAAGATTCCAGGGGAGCATTTCATCGGGGTTTACTCGGCAAATGAATACCTTACTCGTTCCAATCTGATGAAGGCCTATGACTTTCCCCAATATGATACGCCTGTGGTGCGGGGGAAGAAGGTGGCCATCTTCGGCGGTGGCAACGTGGCTATGGACTCGGCCCGCACCGCGCTGCGCTTAGGGGCCGAGCATTCTTATATTATCTACCGCCGCTCCCGGGCCGAGCTGCCCGCCCGGGCGGCGGAAATCCATCATGCCGAGGAGGAGGGCGTGGAGTTCATGTTCCTCAGCAACCCGTTGCGCTTTCTGGGCAATAAGGACGGCTTCCTCACCGGGGTGGAGTGCCTGCGCATGGAATTGGGGGAACCCGACGCCTCCGGCCGGCGCCGTCCGGTGCCCATTCCGGGCTCTGAGTTCCAGGTAGAAATTGACACCGCAGTCATCGCCATCGGTGCCGGAGCCAACCCACTCCTCACCAGGAGCACCCCTGGCCTGGCCCTGAACAAGCGGGGCTACATTGTGGCCGATCCCAAGACCGGCAAGACCATGAAGCCCCGGGTGTGGGCCGGCGGCGACATCGTGACCGGCGCCGCCACCGTTATTCTGGCCATGGGGGCCGGGCGCCAGGCCTCCAATTCGATTCATGATTACCTGACCTTCGGTTGGTAACGCCAAAGACATTTTTGGCAGACAAAACCTCCTTTCTTAAGCAGGAAAGGGGGTTTTGATTTGATAACTGCAGGAAAATTGCGTATAGTAGAGCAAGCCTGGGTTATCCGGACTTGCCCGCTTCTTTTTTGGTCTCAACCTTTTCGGCGGCAGGATCTAAGGCTGACAATTCATTACCCACAGACAAGGTGGAATTATGCGAGCGGCGATTATCATCAGGATGGCGGCGGTCTTGGCGGGGTTGGCATTATGGGGGGCGAGCTTCCCGGCCTGGTCGGAAGACCTCGAGGTAAAGGCCAAATCTTTTGTGATCATGGATGCCAATAGCGGTGAAATACTGCTCTCTCACAACCATCAGCTCATGCTGCCGCCGGCTAGCACCCTCAAGGTCATGACCGCCCTCTATGTGGTGGAAAAATTGCAGATGGATGATATTGTCAAGGTAAGCACCTACGCCGCGGCGGCGCCGCCCTCCAAGATCGGCCTTAAGCCGGGTGAAACCTATACTGTGCGGGAGTTGCTCTATGCATTGCTGTTATCTTCGGCTAATGACGGGGCCCGGGCCTTGGCGGAGAGGGTGAGCGGCAGTGAAGAGGAGTTTGCCCGGCAGCTCACCCGGAAGGTGAGAACCTGGGGGGCCTACCGCACCATCTTGGCCAACAGCAATGGCCTGCCGGCGGATTTACAGTTTTCCACCGCGCAGGATTTGGCCATCATTTTCCGTAAGGCCATGGCGAACCCGGAGTTGGCCAGGATTATGGGCACCAAGTACTACCACATCCGGGGTGACCGGGAGTTGCGCAACCACAACCGTTTTCTCTTCACCACCCCCATGGCGGTGGCGGGCAAGACCGGCTTTACCAGGGCCTCCCGACACACCTATGTGGGACAATTCCATCATGGCGACAAAGATATCATCATTGCCCTTCTGGGGAGTCCGCAAAAGTGGGCGGACTTGCGGCAACTGATCGAAAAAGGTTTCGAGCTGGAAGGTGTCGCCATTGCCAAAATGGAGGCTAATGAGGAGAAACTGTGGTTTCCCAAGAGGCACCTGGGTAAAAGCGCCGCCTCCAGAGGAAAGCGGAAGCTGAGGAAACGTCCGCCCCGGGTGGCTCAGGGCTCCGTCGCCTCCCTGCCCGGGAAAAAGAAGGGTAAGCCGGGCAAAGGCAAGTGATCCAGGAGGAAGTAAACTTTCACCATGATGAAGGGGTTGTTCAACAAAGTCAAAAACCGCTCGAGCCGGCGACGTTTTGTGGTGTCCACCATCCGCAAAGATGAGGGAAGGTTTGAAACCGCGGTTTTCGAAGTGAATTATTTCTATCTGCCCCGGCGCTGGTTTCTGCCGGCGCGCTGGAAAAATCCTGATTTAGTGGTGGAGACCAAGACTGTTGACGAAGCCTGGGAGATGCACTATCACCTGACCGCTCGCCTGGCCAAAGAATACCCCGCCCGTATCTTTCAGGAATTCTGCAGGTAGTGCTGAATCTGCCGCCCCAAGATGCAAGCTCCCCCCCTAATTCTCCCGCCAGGGACAGAGAGAGGGAAAGATGGCTCTTGGGGAGTGGAATTGCCAGATAAGAAGTCGATGTTGGCAACAGGGGGATTAGCGCTTCTTGATGATGATCAGGGTATTGTCGTTGATCTGTGAATAAAGCTCTTCCACGTGTTGGTTCAGCAGGGAGATGCACCCCTTAGTCCAGTTCTCGCCCCGAATATTTTTCAATTCGTCTGCGGTGCCGTGGATGCCCACTTGGCCGCCGATGTCCGCCTCAGGGGGCAGTTTGCCGGCATTCTTGGCCTGTCCGAACTTGAGCCAGTTTTGATCGTTGGGATAATCCAGCAAGATAAAGCGGGACCATTTGGGGTGAGGGAATTTGGTCACCACCCGATACACCCCCTCAGGAGTGCACTGGTCTCCATGGCATAACTTGTCGTTGTATGGGTCGGCGCCCAAGACCACGGGATAAGTCTTGAGAGGAGTAAGGCCCTGATATACGGTCAACTTGCGGCTCAGTTTGTTGACCACCACAATGGTGGGGGCCAGCCCTTTACAAGGAAAACCGTTTTTTTTCAAGATGTCTTTGACGAGTTGTTGATCGGGAGACAAAGGTTGAGTAAAGTTACTGGCCGGGGTGGGTGGGGCGGCGGGCGCTTCCTCTTGCTGAGGGGCGGCGGTTTCCACGGGCGTTGCTTTGCCCCCGGCGCAGCCCAGAAGGGTTGGTAGAATGGCGATAATAAACAGATAAACCAAATAGTTACGCATACTACTTTCTCCCCCTTTGATTTGCGTAGCACGTAACTTGGCCTACCATACCAAAGAGAGCAATTATTGGCAATAATTTTTTTATGTCATTATTTTTATTAAATGGAATTTTGCTTCTTCTCTTCAGAAAAAGATGTTGCTTGCGCTTTACTTCTGTTGTAGCTGATCCGCCACTGATTGAATGGCAGCCTGAACCTTTTCCGGGTCTCCCAGATAGTAGTGACGGATGGGCTGAAGGGTCTCAGTCAGTTCATAGACCAGGGGAATGCCGGTGGGGATGTTGAGGCTGACGATCTCCTGCTCTGAAATTTCATCCAGATACTTGACCAGGGCCCTAAGACTGTTGCCGTGGGCGGCGATGATCGCCCGCTGGCCGGCGGCCACGGCAGGGGCGATGGTCTCGTGCCAATAGGGGAGGAACCGAGCCACCACGTCCTGCAGACACTCAGTAAGAGGCAGTTCCTCTGGCGGGACGTTGGCGTAGCGCGGGTCTTGTGCGGGCTGAAAGGGATCATCTGGCTTAAGAGGCGGCGGCGGCACGTTGTAGCTGCGCCGCCAGATTTTCACCTGCTCCAGGCCGTATTTGGTCACGATTTCGGTCTTGTTGAACCCCTGCAACCCGCCGTAGTGGCGCTCATTCAGGCGCCAATGGTGGTGGACCGGAATCCACATCAGGTCCATCTCTTCCAGCACCAGCCACAGAGTCTTGATGGCCCGTTTGAGGACACTGGTATAAGCGACGTCAAAGACAAAGCCCTCCCGGGCCAGGGTCTGGCCGGCAGCCCGGGCTTCGGCGAGGCCTTTTGCCGACAGCCCCACGTCGATCCAACCGGTGAAGCGGTTTTCCTCATTCCAGACGCTCTCGCCGTGCCGGAGCAGGACAAGCTTTCTCATGGGAATAATCTATTCTTTAAAGAAATAATCCAGCGTTCCGGGGTCACCCACTGAGCCGGGATGCCGGTTCTTTGGCATTTTGCGACCCGGTTCTGCTGGCTGCGGCTCATCCGGGCTAATGATATCCGAAAGCACCGCCGGCAGACGTCATTTCCCAAAGGATAAATGGAGGCGGCGCGGATTTGCTTCTGGGCATTTTACTGCTACTGCCTCAGAGTTGGCAATATTTTGGGCAGAAGTTCTTTCAGTTCAGGTAAAGATAGTTTAAACTCTGCCTGGTTATTATCTTGGGGGACCCTGGTGGAAATTGCTAACCCTGGTTGCCGGTCGGCCAAGAGCTGGCCTAGAGTTAACTCAGGCCGTTTGCAGCTTTCTTTTAGGAGGTCAGGCCTCTTACAGATTATCTTGGTGCTGTTTGTGATCATGTTCGCGGGGTCGGTGGGGGCTGGGGGGAAGGAGGTCATCCGGCTGGGCGAAATCAATCCTCTCACCGGCCATTTGGCCCAGCACGGCCAGGAGATCCATCAGGGAGTGGTCTATGCGGTGGAAGAGGTCAACGCTCAGGGAGGTATTCAGGGCCGGCCGGTGAAACTTTGCTCCCGGGATGACCAGAGCCGTCCGGAGATCGCCTTAAACCAAGCCCAAGAGCTCATTTTTCGGGAGAAGATCGCGGGGTTGGTGGGTGGCTATGTGGATTCTTTGGTGGCCCCGGTCAGTGAGCTGGCCGCCAGGTATCAGGTGCCCTATGTTGCTTCTGCCAGCCTCCAGCAGGCCCTGACCCGCCAGCGCCGCAATCCCTATTTTTTTCGGGTCTCGCGGCTGGACGGCATCGTGGAACCCCTGAGTCGGTTTATTGACGAGAAGCTGAAAGCCAGGCGCGTGGCCATCTTACATATTGCCACCCCTGGGTCCACTGAGTTTGCAGCCTCTTTGCGGGATAATCTCAGCAAGGTCGGGATAGCGGTCCCTCTGTTGGAGAAGTGTCGCGCCGGCAGCCGGGATTTTTCCACATTTCTCCTGAAAGTGAAACAGGCGGGGGTGGACATCCTGGTGTCCGGGGGGTTTTATCCTGACAATCTCATTTTGGTGCGGCAATGGCGAGAAATGCGTTTGCCGCTCAAAGCCCTGGTGGCGCCTTGGGGGGTGGCCTATCAGAGCTTTATCTCCACCCTGGGGAGAGCCAGCGAGGGACTTTTGGGGATGTGCGCCTGGAATCCGGGGATAACCTGGCCCGGCACCGAAGCCGCCTCCTGTCGGTTCGTGCAAGGTTTTCGCCAGCGCTTCGGGCAGGAACCCAACACCACCACCATGCATGGCTACACTTCGGCCCGGGCCCTGCTGCTGGCACTGGCGCAGTTGGCCAGCCGCGCTGAACCCCTTACCGGCCCCGCTCTTAGTCAGGCCTTGAGGAAGCTGGAGGTGGTTTTGCCCATGGAGCACCTGAAGTTCGATGAGTATGGGGATCCTCTCTATTATCGTCAGGTGGTGGTGCAGATTCAACAGGGCAGGATGGTGGTGGTTTATCCACCGGAACGGGCCAAGGGTTGGTTACCGACTGCCCCGTCCTTGGCAGAATGAGGCCGCGGTGGCATGTGGCGGTGGACGCAGATATTAGTGGCCGGCGGGGCGCTGGGTTCCTTTTATGCCTTGGTGGCCCTGGGATTTTCCCTCATCTTCGGGGTGACCCATGCCTTTAACCTGGCCTATGGGGAGTTTATTCTCCTTAGCGGTTATCTGGCCTACTTTTTATGGAAATCCTGGGGCCTGCCGTTTTATGGGACTATCCCGGTCTGCCTGGTAGTAATGCCGGGTGCGGCCTTGCTATTGCACCTGTTCCTGCGGCGGGTGCGTTCTCCCTTTGAAATCAACAGCCTGGTGGCCACCTTCGGGTTGGCACTGGTGCTGCAGAATCTCATGTTGGCGCTGTTTTCGGCGGACTACCGCCTGATTCAGCCTGAAGCCTTCCCGTTTTTGCACCTGCCGGCCACAGGACTCACCATTACCGACAAGCAGTTCGGCCTGCTGACCTTTTCGCTGGCCGCCACGCTGCTGGTGCACCTTCTCTTGCGACACACCTTTCTCGGGAAAGCCTTGCGGGCCACCATTCAGGAGCGGGAGGCGGCAGAGCTGGCAGGCATCAATGTCAACCGCATGGGCTGGCTCGCTTTTGCTTTCGGTGGACTGCTGATCGGCTTGGCCGGGCCCATGTACGGTCAGACCATGTATATCTATCCGGCGGGGGGGGTGGAAGCCACCTTGATCGCCATTACCATCACCATTTTCGCCGGCGTCGGCCGTACCCGGAGCCTCCTGCTGGGCGGCTGGCTTGTGGGGTTGGCTGAGGCGGCCGCTGCCATGTGGCTGGGGGGAAGCTGGAAAGAACTGGTCAGCGCGCTCCTGCTGATTACGCTGTTGGTGGTCAGGCCCTCTGGGCTGGCAGGGAGAGATGGGAACCATAAGCCGTAAGCCATACAGGAAACAGAATAATTTCTTCTGCCGTTTCCTGGCGTCTGAGACCTGGCCCCTGGCCGCGGTGGTCGGGGGCCTGCTGCTGGCTTGGCCATTGTGCTTTCCGAAGGCGGACCTCTATTATCAGGTTCTGGGGATGGCCTGTTTTTATGGCGTGCTGGCCATGGCCTGGAATATCCTGGCACTGGCCGGTGGCATCTCATTGGGCCACTCCGCCTTCTTTGGGCTGGGGGCTTATGGGTCCGGCTTGTTGGCGCATTATCAGGGGTGGTCGCCGGCCGTTACTATACCTTTAGGGGCGATGGTGGGGGCAGGTTACGGCGTGTTGTGGGGTATTTTTTTTCAGCGCCTGCGGGGAGTGTATTTCGGCCTGGCCACTCTGGCGGCGGTGGAAATCCCCAGGGTGATCATTGACAACTGGGGGTCTTTTACTTACGGCTCCCTGGGTCTGGTGGGAATTCCCGGTCTGCCCGACCTCAGGCTGGGTGCCGTCGAGATCTCCCTGGGGGCCAGCCTCAGAGCGCTTTATTATTTCCTCCTGGCACTGATGTGTCTGGCCGGCGCTTTGCACTTCTGGGTGATGCATTCCCGCTGGGGCTGGGGTCTTCGGGCCATCCGGGAAAACGAAGCGGCTGCCGCCATGCTCGGCGTCAATGTCCGGCGGAGCTTTTTTTTGGCCTTGCTGCTCAGCTCCTTTCTGGCGGGCCTGTGCGGGGGGCTTTACGCCCATCTGTTGGGGTTGATTGAACCGGCTCTGGTGTTCAGCCTGCACCTGTCCGCCCTCCCCCTGGTGCTCAGCATATTCGGGGGGCGTTTTCACTTTTTGGGCCCCTTGCTGGGGGCCCTGCTGCTCTATCCCCTGGACCAACTGGTTTTGCAACCGTATCTGCCCATGGGACACGCGGCTATTTATGGGGTGGTGATAATTGCCACCATCTTTTTCTGGCCGAGGGGATTGACCACTTGCTTGAGCAAGCGCCGCCGGTCTGTTTAGAGCTGCACCGGGTCAGCATGTCCTTCGGCGGCCAACCGGTGCTGAAGGATATCAATCTGGTGGTGCGGGAAGGTGAGATTGTGGGTCTCATCGGGCCCAACGGAGCCGGCAAGACCATGCTGTTTAACCTTATCGCCGGAGTTTATCACGCCAGCCAGGGGAGTATCAGGTACAGAGGGCAGGAGACCACCAGGTGGCCGCCGCACCGCTTGTGCCATGCCGGGCTGGCCCGCACCTTTCAGGTGCCCCGGCCGTTTCCAGAGATGACCGCCCTGGAAAATGTGCTTTTGGGGCTGATGTTTGGGAAAATTGATGGCCCGGCCGCTGATGCCGCAAAGGAGCAGGCCGGGGAGTTGCTGGCCTTGGTGGGGCTGGACCACAAGACGGACACGCCAGCCGGGAAGCTCACCTTATCCGAACAGCGCCGTCTGGAGGTGGCCAGGGCTTTGGCCACCCGGCCGCATCTTTTGCTGTTGGATGAGATTGCGGCCGGTTTAAGCCCTCAGGCGGTGGGCCAGGTAGCCAGGCTGGTGAAGAAGCTGCACCGCCAAGGCATCAACTTAATGATCATCGATCACTTTCTCAACCTGACGCTTAAGGTCTGCCACCGTCTGGTGGCCCTGGATGAGGGAGAAATCATTATGGCCGGGGAACCCGGGCAGGTGATTCGCCACCCGGAGGTGGTGGCCGCCTACCTGGGCACCCGGGAATAATGTTTTCGGGTTTCGCCTCCCCAAAGAGAGATGAGCCAACCAGCATGGAACAAGGCCGGCCACCTGGAGCTGGGTCTGGGGGTGTCAGCAAGTGGGTGACAAGCCCCCACCCCCTAATTGCAGAGTTTGCAACTCGAACATGAATAGTCGGTGTGCCGAGCAGCCTCTTTTGTCCGTGGAGCATTTGGCTGTCTGCTATCACGGGGCAGCGGTCATTCAGGACTTGTCCCTTCAGTGGTGGCCTGGGAAAATCACGGCCTTGGTGGGACCCAACGGGGCCGGCAAGACCACTCTGCTGAAGGCGGTGGGCGGCTTGCTGCGGCCGGTGGCGGGCCGGATTTTCTTTCGGGGGGAGGCCATTGAGACCCTCCCCGTCTGGGAGGTGGTTCGCCGGGGCATCGCCTATGTTCCGGAGGGGATGAAAGTCTTTCCCCAGATGAGCGTGCTGGAAAATCTGGAAGTGGGAGGCTATCTGGACAAGACCGGCATACCGTCGCGCCTGGCGGAAGTGTTCAGCATCTTCCCGGAGCTGCAGGAGAAAAAGCGAACCCTGGCCGGCCAGTTGAGCGGCGGCCAGCAGCGCCTGCTCACCCTGGGACGGAGCCTGATGAGCGGACCCCGGGTGCTGTTGCTGGACGACCCCTTTTTGGGGTTGAGCCCCAGGCTTACCGCCCGCTTTCACGACACCTGCCGCGCCCTCATGGCGAAAGGCCTCACTCTGATCATTGCCGGGCAGCACGTAGCCCGCATTCTAAAGGGGGCCGACGAGGCCTTTTTAGTAGAACAGGGCAGGATCACCCTCTCCGGCCCCGGCCCCGAACTTCTCTCACATCCCCACCTGCAGGCAATATTGTTCGACGGCAATTTGCCTTGACAAGAGAGCGCAGTCCAGGTCAGGGGATTTTGTTTAAGGCCTGATCCAGGTCAGCCCGCAGATCAGAGAAATCCTCACACCCCACAGAGAGACGCACAAGTTCATCGCGGATGCCGGCTTGCTCCCGCCTTTGCGGGGAAAGGGAGGCATGGGTCATGGAGGCCGGGTGCTCGATCAAGGACTCCACGCCGCCCAAAGACACTGCCAGCGTGATCAGGCGCACCTGATTCAATAAGATTCTCGCCCCTTCTCGGCCTTTTGCCACCCCGAAACAGAGCATGGCCCCAAAGCCGTCCATCTGCTTTTTGGCAAGGGCGTGTTGAGGGTGGTGCGGCAAGCCGGGATGGCGCACCCAGGTAACTTTGGGGTGGTTGGCTAAAAACTCTGCCAGCTTGAGGGCATTTTCCTGGGCCTTTGCCAGGCGCAAGGGCAGGGTGCGCACTCCTCTCAGAATGAGCCAGGCCTGATGGGGGTCCATGGTGGCGCCGAACAGGGTGAGAGTTTTCTTGATTCTTCGAAACAGCATTGCATTATTGGCTATGATCATGCCGCCCAGGACATCGCTGTGACCGCTCAGATATTTGGTGAGACTATGGACCACCAAGTCGGCGCCTAGTTCCAAAGGCCTTTGCACATAAGGGCTGCAAAAGGTATTGTCCACCGCCAGCAGCGCGCCGTGCTGGTGAGCGATGGCCGCCGCCCCCTTAAGGTCAGTGATCTTCATGGTGGGGTTGGCGGGCGTTTCAAGGTAAATCATCCTGGTGTTGGGCCGCAAGGCCGATGCCAGTGCGCTCAGGTCCGAGGTATCCACCAAGGTGGTGGCAATGCCGAAACGGGGCAGTTCCGCCTCAATCACCACTTCAGTGGGACCATAGAGGCAGTCGCCGGCCAGCAGATGATCATGTTGGTTAAGCAGACTTAAAAAAAGGGTGGTGATGGCGGCCATACCGGTGGCGGTGGCCAAGGCGCCGTAGCCATTTTCCAGTTCCGCCAGGTTTTCTTCCAGGGCGTGCACCGTGGGGTTGCCCAGGCGGGTATAGATATAGCCTGGATCTGCCCCGGAGAACCGCGCCGCCCCCTCATCAGCGCTGGGGAAGGCGAAGGTGGAAGTCTGGAAAATCGGGACGGAAACTTCGCCATAAACGGGGTGAGTCAAATGTCCGGCATGGATGGGCTTGGTGGCTTTGTCGAGGTTAGGGGGGAGCTTTTTCTTCATGGTCGGGGTCCTGTTTTTAGTGGGGCCGCCGCAGGATCAGAGCCACCCAATCATCCCGACTCAGCGTCCCCGCCTGGTGAAGGCCATAGCCCAGGAAGCGGCTCAAAACGGCTGGCAGGTCAGTGGTGAGAAAGCCGGAGATAATAAGGGCGCCGCCGGCGAGCAGGCGGCCGGCCAGGGCGGCGGCCCAGTGGTGCAGGTCCGGCGCCGTCAGGTTGGCCAAGATCAGCGGGAACTGCTGGCGCAGGGCGTTGAGGGGAGTGTCCTCCACCAGGATGAAGTCTTCCAAGGCGTTGAGGCGGACATTATCCAGGGCCGCAGCTACTGCTTCCGGGTCCACGTCGATGGCCAATACCCTGGCGCCGCGGCGGCCGGCAGCCAGGGCCAGGATACCCGTGCCCGTGCCTACGTCCAGCACCTCCCAAGCGGGGGGGGCGAGAGTCAGACTGAGATGGTCCCATACCCTCTCCATTGCCTCCAGGCACAACGCCGTGGTGGGGTGACGGCCGGTGCCGAAGGCCATCCCCGGTTGGATGGTGAGCACCATTTCATCAGCGGCAGGGTGATAGTCTTCCCAGGGGGGCCGGATAACCAGGCGGGGGGTAATTCTCACCGGCTTGAAATACTGTTTCCAGGCATTGGCCCAATCCTCGGCCGCTACCTGCCGCCTCTCCAGTCCCAAAGGGAAAAGATTGTGCCCGCTGAGACGGGCCAGATAGTCCTGCAGTTCCTGTTGCAGCCAGGGGCCGAAGTCCTCGGGGGGCCAGAAGGCGCGGATGACCGTCCCGGCGCCGCCGGCTTCATCTTCCACGATAACGCCCCGGCCGCTGAGGTCGGTAAGGTAACAGGCGGCCTCTTCCTGCATGGCGGATGGTATCAACAGGCGAATTTCTATCCAGTGGTGGGTGGCCATGGTTTTATCCAGTTAATTAATAATGGTCAGTAGTCAGACGCAAAAGAGCTCGTGGCCAGAGAGCCGGGAGGCCAGAGGCGCTCTCAAGGAGTTTGCTCACAGGCTGCGCCCGTCGGATAAGGATAACCAGGTTAGCAAAAATTATAGTGTCCGGCGGGGGGAATTGCAATATGGGAAGAGGTTCAGGGCAGTCGGGGAGGGGAAGCCAACCGGCGGAGAATTTCGGTGGGGAGTTCGTTGCGGTTGCTGGGGGTGACGGGAATTAGCAGGGCTCCGGGCCAGGTTTTGACCTGCTGGCTGAAACCGCCGCCTCTGTCGGCGACAGTCATGAGCATGGGCACCGGGGCGAACCACAGGCGCTCCACAGCGGCGATAAATTGCGGGGAGAGGCACTCCATTTTGCCGATTTCGTCAATGATCACCAAGTCAACCCCGGCTGAGAGGGTGAGTGCCGGCAGGGCCAGGCGATGCAGACTCTTAAGGTCCACTCCGTATTTTCCGACCCGCGGCGGACCGGGGAAGTCGACGTGACTGAGCCAGCCCCGGCGGCCGTTTAGGGTGATGATCTCAAATCCCAGCCGGCGCCCATGCCGACGCACCTCCTCTGTATAAAATCCGACGCATTGTCCGGAATACGACATGACAACCTTTTTGATAACCGTGGTCTTGCCGCACTGGGGCGGGCCGGTAAGCAGGATGCGCCAAGGTAATTGGGGGTGGGACATGGAGAATCCCTCCTGGTTTCTCAGGTTGACTTTTAAGGATGTGTCATGATTAGCAAATCCGTCGGCGACTCCTGTAAGTTGCCCTCTCTGGAGCCGGGGCCGGGTCTGGCGGCGGTCAGGCCGAAGCGTCAGGCTGTGCCTCCACCCGGCGGATGGCCGGCCGCACCCAGGGCAGCAGCAAGAAACCGGGGAGGGCGGCCAGAAAGCTCAAGAAAAAGAAGGTGGCGTAACCGAAGTGGGCGGCGCCCAGTCCGCCCAGGTATCCCAGGAGGCGGGCACTGAAGCTGAAGAGCATGGCAAAGAAGGCATAGTGCATGGCGCTGAAGCGCTTGTCGCACAGCGACATGAGGAAGGCCAGGAAGGCGGCGGAGCCCAGGCCGGAGGAAAAGCTTTCTCCCTGGGAGGCCAGATAAATGGGGAAGACGGGGATGCTGTGAGGGAGGAAAGGGAGGGGCAGAGTAAAGAGGACATGCCGTCCCCAGCCGGGCAGGGCCGCCGCCCAATAGCCCAGATTGGAGAAGGCCTGGAACAGGCCCATGCTCCAGAGGCCGTGAAAGAGGCCCCAGCGGGAGGTGAGGAAGCCGCCCAGGAGGCCGCCCAGGATGGTGGCCAATGATCCCAAGAAGCCGGAGACCAGGCCGAATTGTGAGCCGCTGAAGCCCTGGTCTTTCCAGAAGGGGCTTACCATGGTGGCCATGAGGGCGTCGCCGGCTTTGTAGATCAAGGTAAAGAGGATGATGGCGCCGAAGTGCGGGTGGCGGCGAAGCCCCTGGTAGGCTGCGGTGATGAGGCGGAAGCCGGCGCCCTGGTCAGGGTGGTGGTTTTGGTCTAGGGGGCGGGGCAGGTGAAAGGGGGGGGCCAGCAGGACGGTAACTGCAAGAGCCGCCATCATGACCGCCACCGCGGTAAAGGCTGGCCGCCAGCCTACCCAATCGCTGGCGATCAGGAGTCCGGAGCCGGCGGTGAGCGCCCCCACGCGATAGGCGCCGTTGCGCACGCCGTTGGCCAAGCCCAGCTCTTTGGTCGCCAGGATATCGATGGAGTAAGCGTCCACCGCCAGGTCCTGGGTGGCGGAGGCCAGACAGAGGAGGCCAACCAGCATCCAAAAGAGTGGGGTGACGGGGCGGCCGGCCAATTGGGCCAAGGCCAGGAGGGAGAGGATGATGGTTATCTGGGCCGGTGCGAGCCAAGCGGCCCGGGAGCCGAAGCGGTCGGCCAGGGGGCTCCACAGGAGTTTTAGGCTCCAGGCCAGCCCCAGGAGGCTTAAGAAACCGATGTGCTCCAGGGGAACCCCCTGGCCGCGCAGATAGAAGGACAAAGTGCTGATCACAAAGCCATAGGGGATGCCCTCGGCCAAGTAGAGGACGCCGATGACCAAGAGTTTCATCGGCAAAGACAAATGATGGCGGGAGATGGGCGTCATGCCGGCGGTGCAGGGGTCAAGGTTTTGGCTCCTTGGTGGTAATCTTAAACAAATCCTTGGAAAAAATTTTCTGGATTTTAGGTCATCATCTCATGAAGAAGTAAGGAGAGGCCAGCGGCAAGGGACCAGGGGGCCTGCCAGCATTTTTCCTGCGGCCGCTGGTCCAGAGCCCCGAGCCGGTTAGGGCTTTCGGCTCAATTGTTCGCCGATGAGGCGGCCGGCGTCGGCCATGGTCGGGCTGAGGAGGTAGGGAGGCCGGCCCTGCAGATCAGCTTCGATGATTTTTTCGTCGAACGGCAAAAAACCCAGAATAGGGAGGTTGGCGAGATTTTGGCTGAGGAACTCCTGGTCGGCGGGGGTGCGGATCTTGTTGCCCACCACGGCTACTCGGGTCAGGCCCAGATCGCCGGCCAATTGTTTGACATGAAGTGCGGTTTCGACGCTGCGGCGGCCCGGTTCCACCACCACGAGGAGCCAATCCACCCCTTTGGCAGTGGCTCGCCCGAGATGCTCGATGCCGGCTTCCATGTCCATGACCACCACTTCATCCCGGAGGAGAACCATATGGGTGACCAGGGTGCGCAAAAGGACGCTTTCCGGGCAGATGCAGCCGCTGCCACCTTTTTTGACGCCGCCCATGACGATTAATTTGACGCCGTTCAGTTGGCGGGAGAATTTTTCGGGGATGTCGTCCACCTTGGGATTCAGTTTGAAGAACCCCCCCATGGTGCCAGGGGTGGATTCGGTGCGTTCGGCCACCAGGTCTTTCATTTCGCTGATGGGTGTGATGGTGTGGGGATCAGTTACCCCTAAAGCGAGGGCGAGGTTGGCGTCCGGGTCGGCATCCACGGCCAACACTTTTTTTCCCTGCTCCCGAAAGTAGTTGATCAACAGGGCGGCCAGAGTGGTTTTGCCTACGCCGCCTTTGCCGCTGATGGCAATTTTCATGAATTTCGGCTCCTTATCACTTTCAAGTTTTAAATTTCAGAATTACTGGTGGCAGTTTTGAATGCAGAATCGGGGTGTTTTCTTCTCTCCCCTTGGTCAATCGGCAAATCCTGCTCCCCGCTCTTTTGGTCCGCGGGGGTGGATTTGACCCCTCCCGGCCTTGCCCGGGAAATGGTTTTCATGCTTTACTTATGGGCTTAAGAGCCATGAAATATTATGGTCGATATTTCTTCATAACATAAGGCATGGAAGAGATGATAGCAAGGGGCAGGAAAACTTTAGGCTCTGAACGGCAGGGTGTGATAAGGTGAACCATGAGGATCTAGTGGGAGGGGGAGAAAAGAATGCTCAAGAAGTCTGAGCCATTACCGGCGGAATTAGAGGAGAGCATCCGGAGGCGCCTCAAAGGGAATCCGGTCCTGAATTTTTTAGGCATTGAGGTGCCGGAGTTGGGGAAGGGCTATGCCCGCTTTGTCCTGCCTTTTCGGCCGGAGTTTCACAACTCCCAGGGGTTTATGCAAGGAGGGTTGATCGCCGCCTTGGCGGATGAAGCGGTGGCCTATGCGCTCTTCAGTCTGGTGGTGGAGGGGGAGATGATCAGCACCGTGGAGATGAAGATCAACTTCCTGGCCCCGGTGCAGGACGGTGCCATTGAAGCCCAAGCTCATATTGCCAAACGGGGCCGCACAATTTCTTTGGGTGAGGTGGAGGTTCGCCAGGGGCCGCGGCTGGTGGCCAAGGGGTTGTGCACGTACATTCATCTTATCCCCCAGCAGGCGGCGTGATAAAAGGGGGAAAGCGAAAAAGTTAAACGGGGGAGAAGTCATTCGCTAACCTTTCGTTTTTTCCCCCAAGAATTTTTTGCCTGCCGCCGGCTGGGGCTTGGCTTCCCTTACCAGTCATAGAATCCTATCTCATTTAGTACTTCGGCGTGGGTGTGGTGGAGCAGCACCAGGTTTTCTAGGCGCACGCCCCCCCAGTCGGGGAGGTAGATACCCGGTTCCACGGTGAGCACGCTGCCGGCCTTGAGGGTGGTGGCCTTCTCTTTATAAGGACTTAAGGAGGGGAGTTCGTGCACCGCCAGACCTACCCCGTGTCCCAGGGAATGACCGAAGGCCTCCCCGAGCCCGGCGGTGGCAATGACTTCCCGCCCCAGGGCATCGGCGGTGCAGGTGTCCAGGCCCGCCCGCAGCCCTAAAATGGCGGCCTCTTGGGCCCGGCGCACCAGGGTATAGATTTCTTTGAAGCGGTCTGGGGGCGGACCCAGGATGAAGGTGCGGGTCAGGTCGGCGCAGTAGCCATGGAGCCTGGCGCCCAGGTCAATGATGACAGGGTCTCCCACCTTGATCTGATAATCCCCCGGTTGATGGTGAGGTCGGGCGCTGTTCAGCCCCGCGGCGACGATGGGGGAGAAGGCCAGGCCTTCGGCGCCGCCGTCCCGGATGCGGCGTTCGATCTCCCAGGCAAGCTGTCTTTCGGACCACCCTGGTGCCAGCAGGGCCGCCACTTCCAGGAGGACTTTCTCGGTCAGAGTTAAGGCCTGCCTGATGGCCGTTACTTCTTGAGGCGATTTCACTTCCCGCAAGCCTTCCACCAGACCTTCCTGCGGCAGCCAGACAAGTTCCAAGCCGGTTTCTGACACTTCTTGAGTCAGCCTTTGGTATTGCCGATAAGTGAGATAGACAGATTCAAAGCCCAGCCGGCGGATCGACAGGGGTCGCAGGAGCTCGGCCAGGGTGGCGCCTAGCTGGTTCTTATAAATTGTCAGTTGAAAGTCGGGGGCATCCTGGCGGGCCCATTCCTGATAACGGAAGTCGGTAAGGAGCCAGGCGCTGCTCTGGGTTATTAAGAGATAGCCGCAGGATTCAGTGAGCAGTTCTTCTCGGGCGGTGAAGCCGCTCAGGTAGCGACGGTTTTCGGGACCGGCCACCAGGCAGGCATCGAGGTGATGGTCGGCCAACACCCGGCGCAGGGCGGTCAAGCGGGAAGAAAACTCTGAAGGGCACATGGCGGGTATTGTGTGCTAATTGATTTCCCATGGCAAGTAAAAAGATAGAGGAAGATCTCGGCAGAAAGGCCTCTCTTCATGCTGGGGCGGAAAAATCCTCCTTTGCGTCCAGAGCTGAAAGATTTCTCTAAAGAATTGAGGTGAAGCGGTCGAAAAGATGAATGAGTGATTTAAAGCCAGTCGGGTTCCTTAAGCGGCCACTTTCCGGGGGAGTGCAGGTTGCCCGGTGTGGTGAGATCAGCCAGGCTGGCGGGATGGAGGAAACATAGCGGTGGGGTATGGAAAAGTACATCGATTTCGGCATTAAAGTCCTGGTGGCGGACGATTTTGCCACCATGAGGAAGATCGTTCGCAATATTTTGAAGCAGATCGGTTTTGACAACATCGTGGAAGCCGAGGATGGTCTGGCCGCGTTGCAGATAGTCAAGCAGGATCGGATCGGACTGGTGGTGACAGATTGGAACATGCCCAATATGTCCGGTCTGGAGCTGTTGGAGAAGATTCGTGAGAATCCCGAGACCAAGCACGTGCCGGTGTTGATGGTGACTGCGGAGGGTTTGAAAGATAACGTCATTGCGGCGGTGAAGGCCGGGGTCAACAACTATGTGGTCAAGCCGTTTACGGCGGAGACTCTGCAGGAGAAGATTGAGCAGATCTTTAAGAAACTGGCCGGGGCGTAGAAAATCGTGCGCGGTGAGTCGGAAAGCCTTGAAGAATAAGAACCGGCAACCGGCCGATAATCCATGAGCGCTAGCGTTAAGCTTCCTTCCTGTCTTTCTGGAGAGAGTGATTTCGATGGCGATTGCCGATCCTGTTGAATTGCAGAAGGCCTTGGAGCAGTTAGCCCTCAAGGTGGTGATGTTGGCAGAGGACGATGTGCCGGGGTTGGGCTCGTTTCTGACTCACCTGGACAGCTTAAAGGAGAGGTTTGCCCTGGCGGACAGTGCCGAGGTGGGAGTATTCCTGCAGGAGATGGAGGAAGTGGGGACCCGTTTGGTTCTGCAGGAAGTGGAGAAGGCGGCGCAGGCGATGGAATTGCTCAATCATGGGGTGACCCTCTTGTTGACGTGGGTGCGGGATGGCCAGGTGCCGCGGGAAGGTGAGGCCTGGGAGGCATACCGCCAGCTCTGCCAGGAATTGGGATTAGATAAGCGGGAGGGGGCGTCGGCGACGAGCGAAGAGGTGGAGAGGAAGGAGCTGGATTTTGAAGATCCGGAACTGGTAGCCAACTTTCTGGAAGAGGCCAGGGAGCATCTGGAGGGCATTGAGGCCAATCTGGTTTACTTGGAGCAACATCCGAAGGAGCTGGAGGCCATCAACGCCATATTTCGGCCATTTCATACCATCAAGGGGGTGGCCGGGTTTCTGAATCTGAGCCAGATTCAGGAGGCGGGCCATGAGGTGGAGTCAGTACTGGATGAGGTGAGGAGCGGTCGCCTGCCGGTCAGTCAGGGATTGATCGACCTGGTGCTGGGAGCGGTGGATCTTCTGAAGATGATGCTGGCGGACTTGGCCGAGGCCCTGACGGCCCGACGCAGTTTATCGGTCTTTGATCTCACCCCGCTCAAAGAACAGATCAGGAGATTGCCCAGCGCCTCCGATGGCGTCCCCCGGGTGGGAGAAATCTTGGTAGAGAAGGGGGAGCTGGCACCGGAGGAGTTGGCGGAGTCACTGGCGGCTCAGAAGAGTCAGGCTGCTCCACAGCCGTTGGGAGAGATTCTGGTGCAGGGGGGCAAGGTTACCCCCCAAAAAGTAGCGCAGGCTTTAGTGCAGCAGTTGGGGGAAACGCGTCCGGTAGCAGAAAAACAGGTGACCGAGACGGTCAAGGTGGATGTGGCCAAAGTGGACAATCTAGTGGATCTCATGGGGGAGCTGGTCATTGTCCAGAGCCAGGTGCGTCAGAACCAGAAGGTGGCGGCTTTAAACGACCAGAGGCTGGAGCGGGACTTGGGGCAGATGGCCCGCATCACTTCGGAGTTGCAAAAGATTTCCATGTCTATGCGCATGATTCCCATCGGCGCCACCTTTCGCAAGATGGTGCGCCTGGTGCGGGACCTGTCCCATAAGACCGGCAAATTGGTGAACTTGCGGCTGGCAGGGGAGGACACGGAGATTGACCGCAACATGGTGGAGGCCATTTATGATCCGTTGGTGCACCTGGTGCGCAATGCGGTTGACCACGGCCTGGAGACGCCGGAGAGGCGCCAGGCCCGGGGGAAGCCACCGGAGGGTCAGTTATGGCTCAGAGCTTATCATAAAGGAGGGAATATCATTATTGAAATTGAGGAGGATGGTCAGGGGTTGGATCGCCAAGCCATTCTGGCCCGGGCGGTGGAACGGGGTCTGGTGAGCGCTCCGGAGCAGTTGACTCCCGCCCAGATCGACCAGCTCATTTTTGAGCCCGGCTTCAGCACGGCGAAGGTGGTGACGGAAGTTTCCGGCCGGGGGGTGGGGATGGATGTGGTGAAGCAGACCATAGAGCGACTGCGCGGCAAGATTGAGATCAGCACCCGGCCGGGGGAGGGGAGTTGCTTCACGCTGCGGCTGCCCCTGACCCTGGCCATTATTGACGGTATGGTGGTCAAAGTGGGGGAGGAGCGCTACATTATGCCGACGGTGGGCGTACGTGAGACCTTAAGGCCTCTTCCTCAGGACTATTTTACCGTCAAAGGGGAGGGTGAGTTGATCCGGGTGAGAGACCGGCTTCTGCCCATGATGCGTCTGCATCGTCTGTTCGGTATTGAGCGGGCGGAGGTTAATCCCACCCAGGCGTTGGTCATGGTGGTGGAATATGAGGGGGAGCAGCGGGCGCTGTTGGTGGATGAGATTTTGGGGAAGCAGGAGATTGTCATCAAGTCTCTGGGACATGTCTTTCAAAGGATTCAGGGGCTGGCGGGTGGTACCATTTTGGGGGATGGGCGAGTGGGGTTGATTGTTGACCTGGCGGGTCTGTTCCAACTGGGGCGGGGCGACGGGCACAATTATACCCAATAGAATCAGGAGGATCAAGCTGTGAAGTCAATAAACTGGGGCATCAGGAGCAAAATTATCGGCACCTTCATTGTCTTTGGTGTGGCAACCGTGGCCTTAATGTTCGGTTGGATCCTGCCCACCATGAAACAGGCCGTTTATAAAGAGAAGGAGACCAGCCTCAAGTTTCTGGTGCAGAATGCAGTCAGTATTATGCAGGAGTATAATGACCAGGAGAAAAAAGGCCAACTGACCAGGGAGGAGGCTCAGAGCCGGGCTACGGAGCGCATCAAACACTTGCGCTACGGGCCGGAAGGCAAGGATTATTTCTGGATCAATGATTTTAGGCCCAAAATGATCATGCATCCATACCGGTCGGATTTGAACGGCAAAGACGTCAGCGACTTCAAGGATCCCAACGGCAAGGCCCTGTTTGTGGAGTTTGCCAAGACCTGCCGGGAGAAAGGGGAAGGCTTTGTGGACTATATGTGGCAATGGAAGGACGACAAGAGCCGCATCGTCCCCAAGCTGTCCTTTGTGAAGGCCTTCGCCCCCTGGGGGTGGATTGTCGGCAGCGGCATTTATATAAACGACGTCAATGAGCAAGTCGCCGCCCTGCGGAACAAGCTGCTTCTGGTAGTGGTGCCGGTATTGCTGGTGGTTTTGGGTCTGCTTTACATTCCCATGCGGGATTTAGGTCGTTTGCTACAGGTGGCCGGGGGATTGGATGAGTCCACGGCAGAGGTTAAAAATGCGGCGCGGCAGGTGGCGGGGGTGTCTCAGAACCTGGCGCAGGGGGCGACGGAGCAGGCGGCGGCCATTCAGGAGACTTCGTCCTCTTTGGAGGAGATGAGTTCCATGACCCGCCAGAATGCTGACCATGCGACCGCGGCCAACGCCATGATGGAGGAAACGGCCCGGGTAGTGGAAGGCGCCAATACTTCCATGAAGAATCTGACGGCCTCCATGCAGGAGATTTCCCGGGCCAGCGAAGATACGGCCAAGATCATCAAGACTATTGATGAGATTGCCTTCCAAACTAATCTATTGGCCTTGAATGCGGCGGTGGAGGCAGCGCGGGCCGGGGAAGCCGGGGCCGGTTTTGCGGTGGTGGCGGATGAAGTTCGTTCGCTGGCCATGCGGGCCGCGGATGCCGCCAAGAACACGGCCAATCTGATTGAGACCACGGTGAGCAAGATCCAGGAGGGTGGGGGTCTGGTGACCAAGACGGCGGACGCTTTTTCCCAGGTCGCGGTGAGCACTGGCAAAGTAAAAGAACTGGTGGCGGAGATTGCGGCGGCGTCCAACGAGCAGGCCCAGGGGATTACGCAGATCAACAAAGCGGTGACGGAGATGAATCAGGTGACCCAGCAGACGGCGGCCAACGCCGAGGAGTCTGCCTCGGCCTCAGCGCAGTTGGACAGTCAGGCCAGGACGATGGAGAGTTTTGTTAAGGAGCTGGCTGCTATTGTGTCCGGTAACGGGGGCCAGCGGGCCGCTCTCAGGGAGCAGACAAAACCCAAAAAGTTGGGAGCGCCGGCGGCTCCCGGCCCTCAACTGCTGCCCCGCCCGGGAAAAGGGAAAAAGACACTTTTCTCCCCGGAGAGAGCAGCCCAGGTGCAACCGCAAGAGGTCATTCCGCTGGAAGATGATTTCAAGGACTTTTAAGGGAGACAGTAATCGGCGGGACGACAGCTGAGACAAGCCGGAATTGAGGCCCCAAAAGGAGAGGGAGTAATGGCGCAGGTGGCGAGAAAAATAGAAGAAGCCGGCCAGAGCATGCAGGAAAAAGAGGGGAAATATCTTACCTTTATGCTGGCCAATGAAGATTATGGTCTGGAGATTCTCAAAGTCAGAGAAATCATTGGCATGATGGAGATCACCAGTATTCCCCAGACACCGGAGTACGTCAAAGGGGTGATCAACCTGCGGGGGCGGGTGATCCCGGTGATTGACTTGCGGCTGAAATTTGGCCTGCCACCCATGGAGTATGGAGAGCGCACCTGCATCATTGTGGTGGAGGTGACCAGCGACTTGGGAGAGTTGCAGATGGGGGTGGTGGTGGATTCGGTGTCTGAGGTGTTGAATATTATGGGGGCGGACATCGAACCGCCGCCCGCTTTCGGGGCGCGGATCAAGACGCACTACATCATGGGTATCGCCAAGGCCAAGGGAACGATTAAGATTTTGCTGGACATCGACCGGGTGTTAACCACGGAGGAGCTCATTGGGATAGAAGGTCTGGGTTCCTGAAGGAAGGTAAAGGTGGGGGGTGAAGTGGAGGGTACGGCCTAGGTGAAGTGTCGCAAGGTCTGGTGGAATAGGAGCCACCTGCTGGTTATCCGATGCCGGAGCTGAGTGATCGGGATTTTCACAATTTCTGTCAGTTGGTGTACCAGCATGCGGGCATTCATTTGTCTCCGCAAAAGAAGGAGTTGGTGCGGGCCCGGCTGTCCAAGATATTGCGGCTCCGGGGTCTGAGTGAATTCCAGGATTACTATGAGTTGGTGCGGCGGGACCAGAGTGGCGTGGAGCTGGTGCAATTGCTGGACGCCATTTCCACCAACCAGACGGCTTTTTGGCGAGAGCCGGGCCATTTTGTGTTCCTGGGGCAGGAGGTGCTGCCCGCCTGGCGGAGCAGGAACCGGCAAGGGCGGCGGTGGCGATTGTGGAGCGCCGGCTGTTCCAGCGGTGAGGAGGCTTATAGCCTGGCAATGGTGCTACTGGATGGCTTGTCGGCGGCGGAGCTGACGGGGGTAAAGATTCTGGCCACCGACTTAAATACGCAGGTCTTGGCCCAAGCCCAAAGGGGAATCTATCCCCTGGCGAGGCTGGAGCCTTTGCCGGTGGAGTGGCGGCGGCGTTTCTTTCAGAAAGGGGTGAATCAATGGGAGGGGTATGTGCGAGTGAAGCCGGAAATCAGGAGTCTAGTGCAGTTTCGCCGTCTCAACTTTATGGAGCCTTTTCAATTCGGGGAAAATTTTGACATCATTTTTTGCCGCAATGTCATGATTTACTTTGACAAGAATACCCAGGCGGAACTGGTGCACAAGTTTTACCAGTGTCTAAATCCGGGTGGTTACTTGTTCATTGGGCACTCTGAGAGTCTGTGTAGCATTACCCATAATTTTAACTACGTCAAGCCGACGATTTATCGCAAGTAGAGGCGGGGATGCAGATAGTAGTGGGTGTAGCGGATTTAAAGGTGAGCAATAAAGAGGAGGATGTGATAGTCACCCATGCCTTGGGATCATGTATTGGGGTGGCGATATTTGATCCGGTGGCCAGGGTGGGAGGACTGTTGCATTTCATGTTGCCGGACTCCAGCCTGGACCCGGCCAAGGCCAGAGACAACCCCTTTATGTTTGCCGATACGGGGATACCAAAGCTTTTTCGGGACTGTTACGCCTTGGGGGCCCAGAAGCCGCGCCTGAAAGTGAAGTTGGCCGGTGGCAGTCAGGTGCTGGGGGGAGAGGAGCATTTTCAGATAGGGCGTCGCAACTATGCGGCGGTGCGCAAGATTTTTCTCAAGAACAATGTTCTCATTGATAAAGAAGATGTGGGCGGTATGAGAGCGCGCACCATGTTTCTGGAGATGGCCAGCGGCAGAGTGTGGGTCAAGACTGTTGGTCAGGATAATTTAGAATTATAGAAGAGTCAGGATCATGAGTTACATTCCTCAGATACTTAAGTCCCTGAAGAACTTGCCCCCCTTTCCCATGGTGGCGCAACGGGCTTTGATGTTATTGAGCAAACCCGAGGTGAGCATTCAGGAGATGGTGGAAGTAGTCAAGTATGATCCGGCCATCACCGCCAACATCTTGCGCATCAGCAATTCGGCTTATTTCGGACTGCGGCGGGAAATTCACTCTCTACACCAGGCGCTGATGTTATTGGGGACGCAAGAGCTCCTGAAGATTATCATTGCCAGTGGGGCCACCCGGTTATTTGCCGGCGCCACGCCTGGCTACTTCCCGGAGCGTCAGGGTTTATGGCGGCATTCGGTGAGCGTTGCGCTGATGACGGACCTCTTGGCGCGGGAGCTGTCTCTGGGAGACCGGGCGATGGCTTTTACTGGCGGCCTGCTTCATGATATCGGCAAGTTGGTGTTGTCGCTGTTTGTGGAGAAGAAGTTCACGGAGATCATGGAGGTGGTGTTGGGGCAGGGGGTGTCTTTTCAGGAGGCGGAGAAAAGGGTATTGGGGGTCGACCACGCCGAATTAGGGGGGGAGATGGCGCGGCTGTGGGATTTTCCCGATCGTTTGCGCCTGGTCATCATGCTGCATCACCTTAACAAACGTCAAGGCTTTGGTGATGACCTGGTGCAGGCGGTTTATTTGGCTGATCTATTAGTTCTGATGTTCGGTCAGGATCTGAGCGCAGATGGATTGGCCTATACGGGCTACCCGGAGGTGATGCAGCATTTTCATCTAAGGGAGCGGGATTTGCAGAAGGTGCTGCTGCAGTTTGGCAGCGCCTGGCAGGAAGCGCAAGCCTTTTTTGGCCTGATGGGGAATATCAATGGCGTACAATGTTCTCATCGTTGATGATTCCGCGACTATGCGGGCTCTCATCCGCAAGGTGTTGAAGATTTCCGGTTTTAACATCGGAGAATTTTACGAAGGGGCCAACGGCAAAGAGGCTCTGCGGGTGCTGGAGAACAACTGGGTGGACATTATTCTCTCGGATGTCCACATGCCCGAAATGGACGGGGCGGCTCTGTTGCAGGCCTTGCGCAGTCATAACCTCTGGCGCACCATTCCGGTGGTCATGGTTTCTACGGAGGGGCGCCGCGAGGTCATGGGGGTCTTTGAGCAACTGGGCATTCAGGGCTACATTAAGAAACCTTTTAAGCCGGAAGAAATCAGGGCGAAACTTACCACCATCCTGGGTGAAACAGGGGGGGCAGATGCAACAGAACTTGAAGGCTGCGACTTTTGAGGTGATGGAGACCATGTTTTTCCTCTTTCCGGAGACGGTGGAGGAGGTGGCCGATTTTTTTCGGGGTCCGGGCATTCGGGCCTGGGTGCCGGTCAACGGGCCCCAGTTATTCCGGGTGGGTCTGACGGTGCCCTTGAAGATGGCGGAAGAAATGACGGCCAACCTTTTGGGCGAAGACCTGGACAGCATCGATGCCGACAAGGTCACGGACGCTTTTAAAGAAGCCGCCAACATGTTGGCCGGGGCGTTTTTAACGCGGGAGATGGCCCCCGGTTCCGTTCATCTGTTACCGCCCGAAGCGGAATTCCTGAATCTGGAGGAGCAGCAGTTCCGGGCCAACACCACCCACTTATTATTTGCGGTGGACAACTATGGGTTAGAAGTTTTTGTGGAAAAGCTCCAGGGAGGGCAAAATAACCGGATGGCCAAATAGTCCAAGCGCCGAAAAGGAAATGTGCCGGTTGACCAGTGGGCACTTGGCTGTCGGTTAACAGCCAGACTTGGTGGGGTATGATGAGAAAGATCAAGGTTCTGATTGTTGATGATTCGGCGGTGGTACGTAAGATCTTTACGGAATTGATCTCCAAAGAACCGGACCTGGAGGTGGTGGGGGTTGCTCCTGACCCTTATGTGGCCAGGGATAAGATCGTTCAGACTCAGCCGGACGTCATCACCCTGGACGTGGAGATGCCCCGCATGGATGGTCTGACTTTCCTGAAGAAGTTGATGCATTATTTTCCGCTGCCGGTGATCATTGTTTCGTCGCTGACGCCCAAAGGCAGCAAGATAGCTCTGGAGGCTTTGGCTCTGGGGGCGGTGGAGGTATTGGCCAAGCCAGGGGGGTCGTTTAGTGTGGGGGACTTGGGAGCGCAGTTGCTGAGCAAAATTCGGGCGGCAGCTTATGTCAATATTCAGAAAAGGAGCGAGGTTACAAACCAGGTCGTCCCTCCCTCGGCCCAAATCACCCCTTTAAGCCAGACGAGCAACAAGATTATCGCTGTTGGTGCTTCCACCGGGGGTACCGAGGCCATTAAGGAGGTGTTGGTGCGTTTGCCGGCCAACACCCCAGGTTTAGTGATCGTCCAGCACATGCCGCCGAAATTCACCACTGCCTTCGCGGAGCGTTTAAATAGCTTGTGCGCGCTGGAGGTAAAGGAGGCTCAAGACGGAGACTCTGTGGTGACAGGCTTGGCCCTCATCGCTCCGGGTAGTTACCATATGTTGCTGCGGCGCAGTGGGGCGCGTTATTTTGTACAGGTGAAAAACGGGCCGCCGGTGCACCACCAGCGTCCCAGTGTGGATGTACTTTTCAATTCGGCGGCGCTGGCCGCCGGCAGCAATGCCCTGGGGGTGATCCTCACAGGTATGGGGGCTGACGGGGCTGAGGGGTTGTTGGCCATGAAGGAAAAAGGAGCCTACACCATTGCCCAGGATGAAGCCTCCTGTGTGGTTTTTGGCATGCCCAAAGAGGCCATCAAGCGCAACGCCGCCCAAAAAGTCCTGCCCTTAAACCGGATCGCGGATGAGATTCGCCGGGTGGTGACCCAGTCTTGATAATCTTGTGAACAGCGATAGCAAACTAACTTTTTTCGAGACCATCAATCTTAATTCCTCGCCGCTGGCACCTTACCGAGAGCCGTTATAAGACCTGGAACTGATAAAAAAAGGGGGGGATCAATATGCTCTTGGTGGGGGGGGCCTCCTGGTGTTATAATTCTGTCGGGTAAATGAGATTGGGGACAGCCGGCATCTGGCCGGCAAAGAATATGACAGTCTCCGATTTCTTAGATACCTGCCATTAAATCGCGCCATCCTGGGAAGGATAATCTGCTTCCGGAGGTAGTTCTTGTTAAAACTGGTGGGGTTTGATTGTGACGGGGTGTTGTTTGACTCTCGGGGAGCTAATATAGCATTTTACAACAGTATTTTGGCGAACTTTGGCCGGCCGCCCATGGCGGCCGAGGCGGTGGACTATGTGCACAGCCACACCGTTCGGCAGTCTTTGGAACATTTGTTCAGTGAGCCGCAAGACCTGAAAAAGGTGCTGGCATTTGTGCGCACCTTTGACTACCGACCATTTATCCCGATGATGTTGGAGGAGCCTTATCTACGGGATTTTTTAGAATTCTTGCGCCCCAGATTCAAGACCGCCTTGGCGACCAACCGCACCACCACCACCCGCTCAGTACTCGAGCAGCACAATCTGTGGCAGTATTTTGACGTGGTGGTCTCGGCCTTGGATGTGACCCGGCCCAAACCCCATCCGGAATCTTTCTGGGTCATTTTGGAGCGTTTGGCCCTGCGGCCGGAGGAGGCCATTTACATCGGTGATTCTCTGGTGGACGAGGAGTTTGCGCGCAATGCTGGGGTGACCCTGGTGGCTTATCGCAATCCGGGGCTTAAAGCGGCCTATTATTTGGATTCCTTTGCCGAGGGGCCGGCTTTGATCGAGAGCTTAAGCCTGGTGGGGGAAGGCAATACCGGTGGCTGCAGAATCCGGCCATCAGGCTTATGAGCGGTTATTAGCTATCTGCCTCAGGCAGATGGTTTGGCCATCGTTATTGGTGATATTGGTGACCGGCCTGGGCCGAGAGGGTAAGGGGAGTGGTCAGGAGAGTATTTAATCTGTCGGTGCGCTTGTTGATCTGTCTGGTGGCGGCAAAGTTCTTGCTGAGATTTATCGGCTGGGACAATGTCCGGAATCTGATAATGTTAACCCTCCTGTTGTTAGCCAATCTTTATTGGTTTGATCTTCTGGACTATCGGGAGTTCAAGTATATCCGGCGCCGGCAGAAACACGGTCTGACGGAGAGCAAGGCCGGCGACTCCGAGACCTGACTCAAAACTATCGAGGCCGATTTGCTGAAGCAGAGGGCCCATTTTTTTCTTGACACCGTTTTGTATATTTTTTATGTTAGGTCTTGTGATGAAATTCACGTAATCAGGTGTAAATGTTTCTAAAATTATCTTGTGTCATTTTGGGTGCTTGCCTGAAGTATGTGTTCCTGCTTTAGGGGGATCTCAGGCGATGCCGGGAGCTGCATGGGGGGGAGGGCAGCATGGTGTTGAATGGGCTTCTAAAAGAGAAAAGGGCCGTGTTGGTCGAGCGCTGGCGTGAGGCGCTTTTTGAGAGCTATCCCCTCGAAACCCGCCAATTTTTTCGTAAGGAAAAAGATCGCTTTCAGAATCCGGTAGCCCACCGGTTATCCCGGGGGATTGAGGGACTATACGGGGCCTTGCTGCAGGAGACGGAGGAGGAGGAGCTCAAGGGTTATCTGGACGAGATCATTCGGGTGAAGGCGGTGCAGGATTTTTCCCCCTCCCAGGCGTTGGCCTTTATTTTTTTACTCAAGGGTCTCATCCGGGAGGAGCTGGCGGCGGAGTTGTGTGATGAAGAGTTGGGGCGGCAGTGCCTGGAGTTTGAATCCCACATCGATGGTCTGGCGCTGCTGGGCTTTGAGGTTTATATGCAGTGTCGGGAAAAGTTATCCGAGATTCGGATCGATGAGGTGAAGCGTCGGGTCAGCGGTCTGTTGAGGAAAGCCGGTTTGGGCATGGAATTGGAGTAAAGAATAAAGGAGGGTTGACGACAGCCGACCGGTAACGGCACAGAATCAATAACACAAAAGCACGATGAGGTGAAAATTCATGGACTTTTTTAAGCGTCATTTCTCCGTGGCTTTTCTTGCCGTCATAGGCCTGGTGGTGATTGCCTTTATAGGCGTGAAGGCCAACCTACAGCTGCTTTTCGGAGTGGTGATACCGTATTTGGCGATCCTGATTTTTATTGAGGGGTTGGTCTACCAAATAATCCGCTGGCTCCGGTCGCCGGTGCCTTTTCGGATACCTACTACGGCCGGGCAACAGCGCAGCTTGGGGTGGATCAGCCGGGATTTGGGGGAGAAACTTGACAATCCCGCCAACACCATGCAGACCCTGGGCCGGATGGCCTTGGAGATTTTAGCTTTTCGTAGTCTTTTTCGCAACCTGCGGGCCGAACTGCGGGAGATGCCCGAGACCTATGCAGGTGGCAAACTGGTATATTGGTCCTATAAATGGTTGTGGCTGGGGGCTATTGCCTTCCACTATGCCTTTCTGGTGGTGCTGCTCCGCCACCTCCGGTTTGTGACGGAACCGGCACCGGCTTTTGTCAACCTTCTGGGAGAGGTGGACGGTTTCATCCAGTTTTATGTCCCCACCGTTTATTTGAGTGGTATAGTCCTGGTGGTTGCCGGGCTTTATCTGCTGTTGCGCCGGATTTACACTCCCACCCTGCGCTATATCTCTCTCGCCGCGGATTATTTCCCGCTTTTGCTGATCATCAGCATCGCCACTACGGGCATTCTGATGCGCTACTTTATTAAAGTGGACATCACCGCGGTGAAGGAGCTGGTCATAGGTTTGGCCACTTTTAAACCCAAGGTGGTGCCGGGCATCGGGGTGATCTTGTACATCCACCTGTTTCTGGTGTGTGTGTTGTTTGCTTATTTTCCCTTCAGCAAGTTGATGCACATGCCGGGGGTATTTTTAAGCCCCACGCGGAACCTGCCTAACAACAATCGGGCCGTAATGCATGTCAATCCCTGGAATTATCCTGTCAAATTCCATCCTTATCTGGAACATGAAGCAGCTTACCGGGAAGCCATGTATGAAGCTGGCCTCCCTGTGGAAATCTTGCCGGAGTCGGCTGAGAAAGAGGAATAATTATGGCTAAAGTTCCCACCCCCAAGGAATTAACCAGGATCAATTACCGTCCCCCGGCGAAGAGCTGGATGGATACCAAACCGGAGTTTCGGCCGGGGGTCTATTTGAATGCTCCTAGTCCGAAGTGGCTGGAAATGATCGGCTACCCATATCCCCGGAAATGGTCTGTGCCGGATGAGGACTGGCATCTGCCGCCGGATTGGAAAGAAATAATCTTGGCCGGGATGGAAGACCGGCTGAAGCGCTTTAGGACTTTGAAGCTCTTTTTTGACATCTGTGTAAGATGCGGGGCTTGCGCCGATAAGTGCCATTACTTTTTAGGCTCAGGAGATCCCAAGAACATGCCGGTGTTGCGGGCCGAGTTGTTGCGGTCGGTTTATAGGAGATACTTCAAGACAGCGGGCAAGCTTCTGGGGGAAGTGGCAGGTGCCCGGGATCTGACGGAAGATGTGCTAAAGGAATGGTTTTTCTATCTTTATCAATGCACCGAGTGCCGCCGTTGTTCCCTTTTCTGTCCCTATGGCATTGACATGGCCGAGATGACCATTCTCGGCCGGGAACTTCTGAGTTCCGTGGGCATAAATATTGAGTGGGTGATGGCCTCGGTGGCCAGTTGTTATGAAAAAGTTGGACATATTGGGGCCACCCCGCATGCCTATAAGGATATGATTGACTTCTTTGCGGAGGAATGTGAACGAATTACCGGCATCCTGCCGGAAGTCACCTATAACCGTAAAGGAGCCGAGATACTATTCATTGCGCCTTCGGGGGATTATTTCGCAGACCCGGGGACATATACCTATATGGGTTATTTGCTCCTCTTTCAATATCTGGGTCTCGATTACACCATCAGCACCTATGCGGCTGAAGGAGGTAACTTCGGGTACTTTATCTCCCATGAAATGGGCAAAAGGCTCAATGCCAAATTTTATGAGGAGGCCAAGAGGCTGGGGGTCAAATGGATCCTGGGGGGCGAGTGTGGTCATATGTGGCGGGTGTGTAACCAGTATATGACCACTTGGCACGGACCGGCGACCTTCCTGGAAGTGCCCAAGTCTCCCATCACCGGCACGGTATTTGAGCATGCCCGCGAACATAAAATGGTTCACATCTGCGAGTTCACCGCCGACCTGATACATCACGGCAAGTTGAAGTTGGACCCCCAGCGCAATGCTCACCTCAAGCTGACCTTTCATGATTCCTGCAATACCAGCCGGGCCATGGGCATTTTTGAGGAGCCGCGTTATATCATCCGCCATGTCCTGCCGGAGGGGCATTTTTTTGAGATGCCGCCCAATACCATCCGGGAGAAGACCTTCTGCTGCGGCAGCGGCAGCGGGGTAAACGCCGACGAATACCTGGAAATGAGGATGCGGGGGGGCTTTCCCCGGGCCAATGCCGTCAGGTATGTGCATGACAAATATGGGGTAAATCATTTAGGTTGCATCTGTGCCATTGATCGGGCGGTTTTACCGACTCTGATGGCATATTGGGTGCCCGGCATGGAAATCACCGGCATCCACGAACTGGTGGGCAATGCTCTGGTCTTCGATGATGAAATCGAACGCACTACTGACCTTCGGGATCGCGACCTGGTAGGTGTGGGGAAGGCCGAGGAAGCGGAGGGAGAGGCGGAAGATGAGTAAAAACGGCGATTACAAGAACGAATTCGGCTACTTTGCGGAACGGCCCCAGGTGGCCAGCAAACTGTACGACAGCAAATATGTGCTGGCGGGGCTGGTCATCTTCCTCTTGGTCATCATCCTTCCTCTGGTGCCTAATTTGGGCAAGTCGGTGCCTGCTCCCAAACCGGATCTGAACACCCCGGCCATTATGAAGCTGCCGGAGAAGGAGCGGAAGTGTGTGATGGAGTTGGAGTACATGCGGGCCAGCCATATGCAGCTGTTAAATGACTGGCGGGATCAGGTGGTGCGCGACGGCAACCGGGAGTTCACCGGGGCCGGCGGCAAGAAATACCTGATCAGTCTGCAGAATACCTGTCTGGAATGTCACTCGAACAAAACGAAATTTTGCGACCAGTGCCATAATTATGCGGCGGTCGTACCTAATTGTTGGGGTTGCCATCTCGATCGGGAGAAGAAACAGGTGGCCCGGGCGGAGGCGAAGTGATGGGTATCAACAGGCGAGAGTTTTTGCGGATTGCTGGACTGTCGACGTTAATGGGATTGGGTGGCAAGGCGGTCTGGGAACTGGTTTTACCCGGCCAGGCGCTGGCCCAATATACACCGAAGCCCGGGGCCTTGGTGGCCAAGCGCTGGGCCATGGTGGTGGACATGCGGAAGATGACGGAGCAGTTGGCGGCCAAATGCATCAAGGCCTGCCATAGTCTCCATAACGTCCCCCAAATGACATCACCACCGGTGGATCCGGAGGTGAGCATCAGTGACGACCAGAAGAACCGCTGGCAGATGAAGTGGCTCTGGACCGACACCTTTGAGCATGCCTTCCCGGGGCAGGAACAGGAGCATATGCAGGAAAGGTTGCACAAGCTGCCGTTTTTGCTGTTGTGCAATCATTGTGATAATCCACCGTGCGTCAGGGTGTGCCCCACTCAGGCCACCTTTCGGCGGCCGGACGGCATAGTGATGATGGACATGCACCGTTGTATCGGCTGCCGCTACTGTATGGCTGGCTGCCCTTACGGGGCCCGCAGCTTTAACTGGCGCGATCCGCGGCCATTTATTGCCAAGCCCAACGAAACCTATCCCACCCGGGAAAAGGGTGTGGTGGAGAAATGTTTGTTGTGCGTGGAGCGTTTGGACCAAGGCCAGCTGCCGGCTTGCGTGGAAGCCTCCCAGGGGGCTATGGTGGTGGGGGATATCGCTGATCC
>DYLF01000084.1 GCA_020722205.1 Desulfobacca acetoxidans | reverse complement strand
CTCTCCTGGCATCGGGGAACCGCACTTCGATGACTTTGGGGCCACTAGCACGACTTTGTTGGCTTTGTGCCCCTGCCCGCGGCCTTTTCCCCAAGCTCGATGTCTGGGCCAAGGTGGTAAAAGGCAAAGATTTCCCCCATGAAGAAACAGAGAGTCCCTTGTGCCCAAATGGTTCCTGCCCTAAATAACTGTCCATGACATTCCGGACAAAAAGTTGGGTTTCTGCAAAGGGCGGTACCCCGCTATATTGCGCCACCCTTTCTGGGCCGGCGTTGTAAGCCGCCACCGCCAGGGGCACATTGTGTCCAAATCGCTCCAAACATCGACGCAAATAGCCCACACCCCCGGCTATGTTCTCCTCAGGATCAAATGGATTACGCACCCCCATGAGTATGGCGGTGCCGGGCATAAGCTGCATCAGCCCCTGGGCCCCCTTGGGCGACACAGCCTGACTGTTCCCTCCGGATTCATGGCGGATGACGGCCCGCACCAAAGCCTCCTCCACCCCATAGAAACTGGCATACTTGTGAATCAGCCCTGCCAGCTGGGGGCTGTTCAGGAAAGCACGGCCTGAAAAAGAGCGACAGACCGTAAGAGGCCGGACATAAGACACCTCAGGCCAACCCCGGACCCTGTGCCTTCTCATAAAAACTCGGACTTCTTGCTCCAATTCCGTCCTGAAAATCCCTTCCCGCGCCCTGCCCAAAGTTCCTTGCTCGCCTACCAGAACCAATGACCCTCCGGAATTCGCCAGCGGTGGGGGGGCCGCCGCCATCACCCACCAAGGTGACAGGAGTATATTAATGATAAGAAAAGTCTGAAATAACATGGCTTACCTGAAGCCACAAACCGTTTTGAAAAATCTTCTTGAAAGCTTTTTCTGAAACAACATATTCAGAAAGCTTTAATTTTCTTCCTCTCTTTATATCGGTTTATTGCCCAGGTTCTTTAGGATAGTTTGATGATTTCGTAAAAAGTCGTTCTCTTATCGGGGGAAAGCTTAAGCATAATCCACGATATAACAGAACGTTAATATTATCAAAATGTTACCCCTCTCGCCCGGCCGAAACTCCCCTTCGGGCGAGAGGGGTAATCTGAGGAATCTTTGATTTTTTATGAAGATCTCAGGTTTATCTCTTGCCAACAATCTCTGATAGTTAGCAAGACACCCTTTACCTTCTAGGCCGCCATCTCCTGGGATTCTTCCCAGGCGCAGTGTGCGCTAGCTTTTTCGCGAGGTTTTGGGAATGAATTGGGACATCTGCTGCTTGACATCGTCTGAGCCGCATTTGGGACATTTCTTCGAGGCTTTCTCAAATTCGCTGATGCTCATGACCTGGATGAATTCTTCCCCGCATTTCTGACACAGAAATTCATAGGTCGGCATAGTCTCTTCCCTCCATTCGCTGTCAGGTATTTTCCGTCCGGTGATTCCGGATCTAGCTGTTCACCTCTGAACTTCTTGGCACCCTGATGGTCACCCTACCATCTCACCTTTTTATCTTTTTGGGGCCTGATTTTACCACTGATTATGATTGTTCCAAGTAGATTATAAGAATGAGCACCCCTTTTGGCAAGAGGCGAGAGGAATACCCCATTGGTTGTTAAAGAACCTGTCCTCTCAAGCCGATAAACTAAGTGGCACGGCTTAGCTGATCCAAGCAGCAGATTTTCCCAGGAACTCCAGTGATTGTTTTAGCAGGTCTCGGCGTGGTGATCGTCTCGGTCCTCGGGGGGTTCATCCTCGAAGGAGGAAACCCTCTTGTGCTGCTGCAATGGGCCGAATTTTTCATTATCGGCGGCGTGGCCACCGGAGCCTTGTTGATCTCCACCCCCAAGAATGTTCTGCTCAAGATTATCCGTTATATCTTGGGGTCTTTTAAGGCCAAGGGCGTCACCAAAGAAAACTTTGTGGAATTGCTGCAATTGCTTTATGAGTTGTTTCAGACTGCCCGGGTCAAAGGTCTCTTGACCCTTGAATCTCACGTGGAAAAGCCCGAAGCCAGCGACATCTACTCCAGGTATCCCATCATCCATAACAACCACCATGCTCTTAATTTTCTCAACGATTCCCTAAAACTCCTGGTCGTGGGAGGAGTGCCGCCCATGGAACTGGAACTGCTGCTCGATGCCGACCTGGAAACTCAGGAAGAGGAAGGCAAAAAGCCCGCCCACACCCTCACCAGAATCGGCGATTCCCTGCCAGGCATGGGGATTGTGGCCGCAGTATTGGGTATTGTCATTACCATGGGCGCCATCGGCGGGCCTGCCTCTGAGGTGGGCCACAAGGTGGGTGCGGCACTGGTGGGCACCTTTCTCGGAGTTCTCATGTGCTATGGTTTTCTCAACCCCTTGGCTGCCCAAATTGAACACTTGGCTTCGGAAGAAGAACTCTTCCTGAAATCCATCAAGGCCGGCGTGGTGGCCTATGCCAAAGGTCTGCCGCCTATTGTGGCAGTGGAATTCGCCCGCCGGGTGATCATCAATGATTTCCGTCCCAGTTTTACCGAAATTGAAGAGGCCTGCCGGGCTATCAAAGTAAAGGCCGGCTAACTGACTATTAAACAATGAGCCTTAGCCAACACTAAACAGGGTTATGACTGATGGCCTGACCACCCCAAACCTCCATTCCTTTCCACATGGAAACCTCTGAACACAGCGAACCAAGAATTATCAAAAAAAAGAAACTCCATGGCGGCGGCCATGGGGGTGCCTGGAAGGTGGCTTACGCCGATTTCGTCACCGCCATGATGGCCCTGTTCATTGTCCTGTGGATCATGAGCCAGAGTCAATCCATTCGTCTGGCGGTAGCCCAATACTTTAAAAACCCTGGGGTTCTCCAGGGCAGCAACAGTCTTCTGGAAAAAACCGATATGGGGGGGGAGATGCCCACTGAAGGGATGAGCCAACCCTTGCAAACTCCCGCCCCCGCCCCCGAGCAGATCAAAGAAGATCAGGCCCGCCTGGAAGAAACCAAAAAGCGCATTCAGGAGATCATCGCACAACTCCCGGAGTTGGATAAGCTGCAGGACCAAGTACAGATGGAGGTCACCGATGAAGGTCTGCGCATTCAGCTCATGGAGATGGAGCATTCCACTTTCTTTGACCTGGGTAGCGCCAACCTGAAACCAGAATCCAAAAAAATTCTGAGTATCATCGCACAGGAACTTGCCCGGCTGCCCAATCAGGTGGCCATTGAGGGTCATACCGATAGCCGTCCCTACGGCGGTCAGAGTTACACCAACTGGGAACTCTCCGTTGACCGGGCCAATGCCGCCCGTCGCTTCATGGAGAGCGCCGGACTTAAGGCCAGTCAAATTTCCACGGTGCAAGGCTTCGCCGACCGCCAGCCCCTGTATCCCCAAAACCCCCTTGATGCCCGCAACCGCCGGGTAAGCATTATCGTAAAACTGGACGATAAAACCAAGAGTTTGCCACTCAACTTGCCCCCGCCTCTGCAAGACAAAATTAACATTAAACCCAAAATTCTCAACCAGCCCGGCAAAACTTCGGAGGAAAACCAATCCCTGACGTCTCCCTCACCTCAGAAGGCGCCTGACACTTCTCCTCAAACCCTTCCGAAGGTGTCTCCTGTCCCTGTCGACCCCGTCACTCCTTTAGCACCGGAGACCGAGAAACCAATAGTCCCTAAGCAAACAAATTCTGAGCCCCTTCCAACTGCACCAAACCCGGGGCACCCGGCCCTTCAGCCCCTAAACTCCCCTCTGGCGCCCGAGCTTATGAGAGAGCTGCAACCCTTCACCCCTAAAATAAATCCCGCCGACAAGCCCGGCACCCCGCCCCTCATCCCTCTAAAGCCTCTGCCCATAAAATAAAATGGCGGTAAGCCCCATTTTTTAATCTGAAAATAGTGGCTGCCGCCTTCTTGCCTTACTTGCTTCCCGCCAAAGATTGCGCTAAACTAAGCCTATCTTTTTTTTGCATTCCTGCTGTTAAAGACCATGTCCACAAAGTCCACAAAACGCCCCGTATTCAAATGCCAGCAATGCGGTGAATGTTGCCAAGGTATCGGCGGTATTCTGCTACAGCCGGAGGAAATGGCTCAAATTACCGCCTTCCTTAACCTTGACCCGGAGGATTTAAAAGCCCGTTATCTCGTGGCTTCACCCTTGGGGCTTCAAGTGGCTGCCCAAGACGGTGCTTGTGTTTTTCTACACAACCATCGCTGCCTGATTCACCCGGTAAAACCCCGCATCTGCCGGCAGTGGCCCTTCCTCCCGGCCTTGCTGGCCCACCCGGATGAATTCGAAGCAGCCAAAGGCGCCTGCCCTGGTCTGGCTCCCGCGGCCTCACACCAGGACTTCCTCAAAGCCGCCTCGGAGCAAATTTAAGTGGGCAAAAGTGTCCCCTTCATAAGGCATGATATCCACCCTGGTTGATATGAATATCCGGATAACCCCATGATCTATACTATACATTCAACTCGCGGCTTACGGCTCACCATCCTCGGCATAATAACCGCTTTCATCTTCAGCGCCACCTTCGCGCTTGCCGCCGCGGACCCGGCAACTCTCTCTTTTCAGTATGGGCTCACAGCTTTGGAAAAGGGCAACGCCGACGAGGCCGTGGAGAAGTTTAGCGAGGCCCTGAAGCTAGACCCGGAATTGGTCTCCGCCTACCTCAACCGCGGCATTGCCTACCTAAGACTGGCCCGCTTCCAGGAGGCCGTCACCGACTTTGATAAGGCCGTGCACCTCTCCCCTGAGCTGCCTGAGGCCTACTACAACCGGGCCCTTGCCTTCAGCCGGCAGGGTTTCTTTGACAAGGCCAGGGAAGACTATTCCCGAGCCCTGAAGCTTGCCCCTAAAGACTGGGAGATCTACTACAACCGGGGCAACGCCTCCCTGGATGCCGGCCTTCCCAAAGAGGCCCTGCAAGATTATCAAAAAGCCCGTCAGTTGAACCCCGCCTCTCTGGAGGTTCAGCATAACTTAGGTCTGGCCTTCCTTTCTTTGGGAGAGGCCGACCGGGCTTTGGAAAACTTTGAGGAAGTATTGACCCGAAAACCCGACTTCTCCCGGGCCTACTTCAATAAAGCCCGGGCCCTCGATCTCCTGGGCCGCAAGGCTGAGGCTGCCGCAGCATACCGTACCTTTTTGCAACGGGCCAACCCTGCCACTGATAAGACCCTTCTGCAAAAAGCCCTGGAACACCTGGAGGCTCTGAAGAAATAAACTCTCTCAGGCGGGCGGAATCGGTGGCTCAGGAGCCTCTCAGCTGACGGCTGATAACCAGTTACCGACCACCGCCCCCCCGGCAATTGCCATAGGAGGAACAAATGACCGAGCCCATTACCCTCAGCGTCATCAAGGCCGATGTCGGCGGCTATGTGGGGCACTCCGCCATGCATGAAAAGTTGCTGGAAGAAGCCGGCCTGCATCTGGAAAATGCCAAAACCCGTGAAACCTTGGTGGATTATTACGTCACCGCCTGCGGCGACGACTTGGAACTCATCATGACTCATCACCGTGGCGTGGACAACACGGAAATCCATCAACTGGCCTGGGAGGTCTTCGAAGCCTGCACCGCCGTGGCCAAAAAACTCAAGCTCTACGGCGCTGGGCAAGACCTCCTGGTGGACGCCTTTTCCGGCAATGTCAGGGGCATGGGCCCCGGCGTAGCCGAAATGGAATTCACCGAACGGGAAGCCGAACCCATCATTATCTACATGGCTGATAAAACCTCCGCCGGCGCCTGGAATCTCCCCCTTTATAAAATGTTTGCCGACCCTTTCAACACCGCCGGCCTGATCATCGCCCCCACCATGCACGACGGTTTCCGCTTCGAGGTCCACGACGTCAAAGGACATAAGCGTATTTTCTTCGACACCCCCGCTGAAGCCTATGACCTGCTTGTTTTTATCGGCGCCTCAGGACGCTATCTGATCAAAGCCGTCTATTCTAAGGACGGCGACATCGCTGCCGTCTCTTCCACCGAGCGCCTGGCCCTCATTGCCGGCAAATATGTGGGCAAGGACGACCCCGTGTGCATCGTCCGCAGCCAGGGGAAATTCCCCGCCGTGGGAGAAGTCCTGGAACCCTTCACCATGCCTCATATCGTTGAAGGCTGGATGCGCGGCTCCCATTATGGCCCCCTTATGCCCGTACCTGTTCGCCACGCCACTCCCAGCCGCTTCGACGGTCCGCCCCGGGTCATCAGCTTGGGCTTTCAATTGGCCGATGGCCGTCTCGTCGGCCCCCGAGATATGTTCGACGACCCAGGCTTTGACAGGGCCCGCGAACAATGCGGCGAACTGGCCGACCGGCTGCGCCGCCACGGTCCCTTCGAACCACACCGCCTCCCTATGGAGGAGATGGAATACACCACCCTGCCCCAGGTGATGGCCAAACTCGGAGACCGCTGGCAACCACTACCCTGAGCCCTGAGTCGGAAGGTTCCTTGGCAGATAACACAGTATCCACTGAATCCTGATTATCCTTGTTTTAAAACCAAAGACCCATAACCGAAAAAACTAAACCTAACAAGTGGCTTTCTATATTACTACCCCTATCTACTACGTAAATGCCGAGCCACACCTGGGGCATGCCTACACCACCGTGGTAGCCGATGCCCTGGCTTGGTTCCACCGGCTCATGGGAGAAGAAACCCGCCTGCAAACCGGCACCGACGAGTATGGCGATAAGGTCACGGAAGCAGCCCGCCGCGCCGGATTACCGGTCAGGGAGTTTGTTGACCGCATCAGCTCTGTCTTCCGGCGAACTTGGGACGACATGCACATCCAATATGACTTCTTTGTCCGGACCACCATGCCCGATCACCGGCGGGTGGTGCAAGGTGTCCTGCAACGCCTCTATGAACGCGGAGACATCTACTTCGGAGAGTACGGCGGGTATTACTGCTTCGGCTGCGAACGCTTTTATCTGGAACGCGAGCTACTCAACGGGCGCTGCCCGGACCACCAGGTCGAACCTACCTTCATCAAAGAGGAAAACTATTTCTTCCGCCTGGGCCGCTATCAGGACTGGCTGCTGCGCCACATTGAAGAACATCCTGACTGGATCCGCCCAGAGCGCTACAAAAACGAGGTCCTCGGCATGCTCGCTGAACCCATCGAGGACCTCTGTATTTCCCGCCCCCAGCGCCGCCTGTCCTGGGGGATTCCTTTGCCTTTCGATGACCGCTTCGTCACCTACGTGTGGTTCGACGCCCTCCTGAACTACGTCTCCGGTCTGGGCTACCCCGACGGGGAACTATATGGCAGGTTCTGGCCCGCCGCCCAACACCTCATCGCCAAGGATATCCTTAAACCCCACGCCATCTACTGGCCCATCATGCTCAAGGCCGCAGGGTTGCCACTCTTCCAACACCTCAACGTGCATGGCTACTGGCAAGTAGCCCAAGGCAAAATGTCCAAAAGCCTGGGCAATGTGGTGGACCCACGTCAACTGGCCGCTACCTTCGGGTTGGATCAGCTGCGCTACTTCTTCCTTAAAGAAATGGTCTTCGGCTTGGACGCCGCCTTCAGCGAAGACGCACTAAAGTTAAGAATCAACGCCGATCTGGCCAACGACTTGGGCAATCTCTTCGCCCGGGTGCTCGGCATGGTCTTTAAGTACCGCAAAGGCTTGGTACCAGCCCCTGGGCAGACTGAATCCCCAGATGAGGAAGTGGCGAAGGCCGCCGCGGACTCGGCCGCCGACTTTCTCAAGGCCTTCCCCGCCCTGGAGTTCCATCGGGCCCTGAGCCGCTTGTGGGATTTTATCAGCCACCTGAATCGTTATGTGGTAGCCACCGCCCCTTGGGAGCTTGCCAAAGCCACCCAAACGGCCACTAGGCTGGATACCGTGCTTTACATCTTACTCGAGGCCCTGCGCTGGCTGACCGCCCTCTTGCGGCCAGTGATGCCCGCTAGCGCTCTCAAAATGAGTGACCACCTGGGGCTGGGCCCGGCCCTGTGGAGCCAGCCCCTCCCACAGATACTCACTTGGGGCCGCCTGAACCCCGGCACCACTCTGAAGAAAGGACCACCTTTGTTCCCCCGCATTTAGGGGACGTACGTGAAATATTAACTTTCTCCCCTCCATAGTTCGGGTGCAATGAACAAAGACTTGCACTTCCGGTGCCTTCTCCTGGCCGCCCTAAGCCTGACCTGGGGTCTGTTGGGTTGCGCCGGCGCTCCCCCCGCCAAAAAGCCAATGCCTTCCATCCCCCCAGTCGTCCACACCCCTGAGGAATATGCCTTGCAGCAAGCCATTCAAAATTTCTACGGCGCCCCCTACCGCTTGGGGGGCACTACCCCCCGGGGCGTTGACTGCTCCGGCTTGGTACAAGCCGTTTTCCAGCGCACCGGCATCCGCCTGCCCCGCACCGCCGCTGAGCAATATAGTCACGGGCAGCCGGTAAGTCGTAAGGATTTGCGTTTCGGCGATGTGGTCTTCTTCAATAGTTACTGCCACACCCACAAGCCCAAGTCATTTCTCGCCAAAATTATTCCCCCGGCCTACGCCGGTGATATCTCCCATAACGGCATTTACCTCGGCAACGGCCGCTTTGTCCACGCCAATCGAAACGGGGTGCATGTCAGCCGCCTGGACACCAAAGTGTGGCGCGCCTCCTATATCGGCGCCAGACGATATCTTTCCGGGAACTTGCCACCAGCTAACAAAGCCTGGACGCCGAACGCCGCCAACCTTCCTCCCTCAGCCCCGGCCAAAACCGAAAAAGCCCCGGCTGGTGATCAGGATTGGCATAAAGATTATGACATGTTTTCCGATATCCCTTCCTCCCAGTAGGGGATTGCGGCATTGACCACCAGCCTTACCAAGACCCATGGGCCTCTTCATACAAGAACACAAATATTCAGCTTCTTGCCTTCTTAATCCTGGCCCAGACATTTAGCTAAAATGGATTTTCATTAAACTATCAACTCTCGCACCTTTGGCTCAAGCACACGGTCAACCAAGCGGGGCTGGCCTGCGTGCTTAGAGTAGAAAGGCATCGATAGACCTTTGCCTTCAATCCCTGATTATTTGGGAGAAGTCTCTGGAGATAGAGAAACTGACTTGGATTATGCGGCAAAAATCAGGGTCAATTAACTTTCCAATAAACTTAATGATATTAAGGAGGATAAATTAACATTTCGGGGGTTTTCAAGATGCTCGGATGTGGTGAAAGCCAAAAAGAGGTAATCCGGCCGGATTTTAAACAAGCCATCATGGTCGATTTTCAGCGGGCCACCATCTCCTGAGATACCGGGTTCATCCTGCGGCGTGAGATCGACGAGGGTTTCGGGGTCATCGACCCCATGAAAGATGGTCTGGAAGACTTGAGGTCGCCTACGCAGCTGTCGTTGGATAAGGGCCATGAGGCTGGAGCCAGCCAGTCTATGCTCTCCCGGTTGTAGAACGATGTCCTGGGTAATACCGAGGGCTCAGAAGCCTTGGACGCCGCAAAACCGGTCCACGGATACCCTGTTAAAGCTGAAGCCTCTTCGCTATATTTTGGGTAGTGTAAAATTTATTGTGTGAAATTTTAAGGGTATGAAAAAAGGCGTATTTCCCGTAAGCTTGGTGT
>DYLF01000010.1 GCA_020722205.1 Desulfobacca acetoxidans | reverse complement strand
CCGGGGTTTGTGATGAACCCTTATCCGTATATGTCCCATGCCGCTGTATTTGTCCTCTCCTCCCTCGTGGAGGGATTGCCGGGAGCCCTTATAGAAGCCATGGCCTGTGGCTGCCGGCTGGTCAGCACCGATTGCCCCAGCGGCCCCAGTGAGATACTCAAAGACGGCCAATACGGCAAGCTGGTGCCCATGCAGAACCCCGAGGAGATGGCGGCCGCCATCCTGGAGTCTCTCACCCTGCCGCCCCCCACCCCCGATCAGGCCTGGTTGCAGCAGTTTACCGTTGAAGAAGGCGTAAAAAATTATTACAATTTAATATTTAATGAATCCTAATGGAGCACAAGCACAACCAGTGGCCACATTTTCCCAACCTGCTGGAGAAAAAATTCTTTTTTCCACTGATAAAGAAAAGAGTTTCTTCAATTTATCTCCGCAATTAATCACATTTTTAAAATACGATCTTTATCTCCGTGCGGGTAATATTATCTCCTCTCTATTATATCAACTTCGAAAATCCCCACGTTGCCAAAAAAATCACGTTACCGTGTTGCTTTATCACAATGTCTCCTTTGATGTTCCCCTTAATTACCCACCTTATATGAACGTCACCCCGGATAATTTCGCCAGACAGTTGGATGCCCTGATTTCTCTGAACCTGCCTTTTTTGACTGCGCAGAACTTTCTTGATTTTCTGCAGGGGAGATTAACTCTTACCAATGGTGGGGTATTTTTAACCTTCGACGACGGCTTCCGCGGACTGGTGGCTCATGCCCTCCCCCTCCTGAAAGAGAAGCAGATCCCGGCCACCATCTTTGTTACTACCAGGTTCCTTAATAGTGAAGAGCCGTTTCCTTTTTTCAAGAATCTGGTTTTCTCCCGTCGGGTTGACTATCCCTCTTCCTGGCTGCCCCTTACCACCGACCATATTAAAAGCCACCCCCACATCGTTTGGGGAGGGCATGGGGCAAGTCATGACAGACTGGGGCGCCTCTCTTTGGCAACAGCCCGTCAGGAAATCCGGGAATGCCGGGAAATGCTTACCCGGGTTGGCATTAAGCCCCCCTTCTTGTTCTCTTATCCTCAGGGCATCGCCGAACACGGTGACTGGACTCCGACCACCAACCAACTGCTGGCAGCAGAGGGTTTTGCCCTGGCTTTCACCTCTCACCTCGGCCGAGTAAAGGCGGGGGCTAGTCCTTTCGCCTTACGTCGCATGCCGATAAACAGTCATGATACCCCGGAAATCCTTAGGCGCAAAATCTCCGGGGCCTATGATTGGCTATATTGGCTGCAAAAATTTCTGCACCGTCTGGGGTTGTAGTGGTGACACCCATGGTAACTGATAAAAACCAGGTAGCTTCGTTCTTCAATGGCTTGGCCCAGGATTACTATGATAAGCGTTACTCCTGCTTGCAAGACATCAATTCCTTCAGTATGCGCCACCGCCTGCACCAAGCCACCCTCCTCCTGGACCGATATGCCCCCCGTCCGGGTAAATTCCTTGACCTTGGCTGCGGGCCGGCCAATTTCTTCGAGATTGTCCAGGCGCGGGGATATGACTACTATGGCATCGACATCTCAGCCGGCATGATTAAACAGGCGCAAAGGCGGGTCGCCCGGCTGGCGCCCCAGCGCCAAGTCACCCTGCTCACCGGCGACGTCTGCCACACCAGCCTTCCTGACCATTTCTTTGAGGTCGCGGTGGCTCTGGGATTAATGGATTATCTGCCGGAGGAAGTGGTCTTCTACCAGGAGCTTTACCGTCTTCTAAGACCAGGGGGCGTGGCTCTCCTCTCTTATTGCCATCAAAGGTCTTTTTATCACCTCTCACGGCGGCTGCTGCGGCCGTTCTCCCGGCTCCTGAACCCCGGCAATCGTGTCCTCGGCTCCTTTCAGACCCGGGCCCATACCGCTGCGGAAGAAATAGATAAATTAACCACCAGCGGGTTTTGCATCCTGGAGCTGGTGTTCCTGGGCGCCCACCTCATCCCCTTTAACCTGCCCGTGCCCAAGTTCTATTTCCAACTCCTCGGTGCTCTGGAACGCTGCTGGCAACGAACCTCATGCCAGTTCGGCTTTTCCTCCTTCATTATCGTGGCCCAAAAATCGGAGAAGATTTCATCTCACTTTTGATGCTATAAAATTTGTCGAGTCAATTAATGATCAACCTTCTTTCAACTGCAAACTAAAGACCGCCAACCATCTCTTATGTGCGCCATAGCCGGATTAATTGAACCCGGTTCCCCAAACAAGGAAGGCAAGGTCCGCCGCATGATCCGGCTTATGGCTCACCGCGGTCCTGACGATGAGGGTCTTTATGTCGATGAGGATCTTTGTCTGGGACATCGACGCCTGGCCATCATTGACCTGTCTCCGAAAGCTCATCAACCCATGGTGGCCGACGGCGCCGTTCTGGTGTTTAACGGCGAAATTTATAACTATAAGCAGTTAAAGAAAGAATTGGCAGACCAAGGACACCTTTTTCACTCCACCTCCGACAGTGAAGTTCTTCTGCGGGGTTACCTCTTCTGGGGCTACGAGGTCTTAAATCGCCTCCGCGGCATGTTTGCCTTTGCCCTCTGGGACAGGAGCAACCGTCGCCTGTTTTGCGCTCGGGACCCCTTCGGGAAAAAGCCGTTTTATTATGCCTGGCATAGAGGCCGGCACTTCATTTTTGCCTCCGAAGTGGAGGCGGTGGTCAGCGCCTTGCCTGGCCGTCCTGGTTTTTCCCTGCCCAAGCTAGCCCATTATTTACTCAAGGGTTACTTCCCACCAGGGCAGTCGGTTTATGATGCCATTCATTGCCTGCAACCCGGCCATTATCTGGAGATTGATTTTCAGCAAGGTAAATGCAGCGAACGGCCCTACTGGCAGGGTAGGTTTACGATGAGTGATTCTTTTGCCCCACCCCGGGCCAAGGTCTATGACCAGTTGGAAGAACATCTACACGTGGCCGTGCGGCGGCGTTTTGAGAGTGATGTCCCCGTCGGAGTCTTGCTCTCCGGCGGGGTGGATTCCAGCTTGGTAGCCCTGATCTCGGCTGAAGAACAACCCTCTCGGATAAACACTTTCACCGTCACTTTCCCTAACACTTCCTTTAACGAAGCTGCTTTCGCCCGGCAGGCCGCCCGTCTGGCCGGCTCCCTTCACACCGAGTTTGCCGTCACCATGTCATCCCTACCCATGTTGCTGCCCCGTCTGGTCAGAACCTACGGCGAACCCTTCGGGGATTACTCAGCCATCCCCACTTTTCGTCTCTTTGCGGGACTCCAGCCCTACTGCAAAGTGGTGCTCACTGGTGACGGCGGCGACGAAGTCTTTGCTGGCTACAGGGATGGTAAACTCTTTTGGTGGCGGCAATTACTACGCCCTTGCTGGGGGTTGGGAAATATATTTAACCATGATTTCTTGGAGCGCGCTATCTACCTGCCGATAAAAAGGCTCAGGGAACTGGGTTATCTCTTGACCGCCCTGCGCCGCCACGGGGCTGACGCCTTCCAATCCTTATCTAGCGTCGGCTGGACCACCTATTGGCGAAAAGCCCTGATGCGTCCGGAGGCCTGGCAGGCCGCGGGCGAAGACCTGGTGGAACGCCGGGACCGCCAGTTGTTCGAGGACGCTGGCCGTCACGACCTGGAAAGGTTCCTTAACCGCTTCCTCGAGCGCCTCACCCAGGCCTACCTGGTCAAGGTGGACCGGGCCTCCATGGCCCACTCCATCGAGGCCCGCTCGCCGTTTCTGGATATTGATCTCTTCGACCAAGTCCGACAGCTGCCGGCCTCAGTCCTCCTGCGCCGTGGCGAGCCCAAGAGCCTCCTCAAAGATTTATTGGCCAAAAAAATGGGGAGCACCTTCGCTCGCCGGACTAAAATGGGCTTCACTCCACCCCTGCAGGATTGGTTTCGCGCCCCGGAATCGGCTGCTTGGCTGGAAAAACACCTGACTGATAAAGAGTCCCTGGCCTACGCCCTCATTTCCCCGGAAAAAGTGCGCCACCTGATCACCCTGCACCGGCGGGGGCACAACCATACCGGGCGCCTTTGGTATTTGCTTTTTCTTAACGAGTGGCATAATCTTTTTTTCCGTAATCTCCGCCCTGAATTTCATTCATCAACTTGAAGGAGAGGTCGTACATCTTAATGAAAGAAGAACATGTTTCTTATCTCGTTTGCCCTCAGTGCAAAGGGCCGTTAACCTTGGCCAAAATCAATAGGAGTGAAAGTGGCACCATTAAAGAAGGTGCCTTGAACTGCTTTAGGTGCCGGGCCAGCTATCAAGTTGTCCAATATATTCCTAGATTTGTCCCGCTGAACAATTACGCCGCCAACTTCGGCTTCGAATGGAACAAACATTACCGAACCCAATATGATAGTTATACCGGCACCAAGGTCTCGGCAGAGCGCTTTTTTGCCGAGACCAAATGGCCTGCTGATCTCAGCGGGCAAACAATTCTCGAAGTCGGCAGCGGCTCCGGCAGATTTACTGAAATCGCCGCCGCCACCGGTGCTTTTGTGGTCTCTTTTGATTATAGCAACGCCGTCGAAGCCAATTATAGAAACAACGGCCACCGGGGCAAGGTGCTTATTGTGCAAGCAAGTATTTATGCCATGCCTTTTAGGTTCGACTTCTTTGACAAGATCTTCTGTTTCGGCGTTCTCCAACATCTGCCCGAGGTTGAAAAAGGGTTTCTGGAGCTGCCAAAATTTCTCAAACCCGGCGGTAGCTTGGTCGTCGATTGTTACCGTTACCCTGGCGTCAGATTCTTCTTAAATCCGAGAACCCTAATACGCCCTTTTACCAAACGTCTGCCTCACGAAACTTTATATAAGGCGGTGGAGAGGTATGTTAACCTGATGTGGCCTCTTTCCAGACAGATACATAAGCTCCCCTTCGGCCGACACCTTAATCAAGCCTTATTGATCGGGGACTATCGCGGCATCCGTCCTCTATCCGAAGAACATCTCAAAGAATGGGCCATTTTGGATACTTTCGATATGCTCTCTCCGGCTTATGAAAAACCCCAAACCGTGAAAACCATCAAAAAATGGTTTGAAAAAGCCGGACTCATCAACATTGAAGTTCACCCCGGCTACAATGGGATCGAAGGCCGCGGCACAAAAGCCGTTTGACCATGCTCCTTTTTTTGCTGTCATCTTAGGCAGATGCAATAACTAAACCCATGTTCCACCGCTTGGTCATATTTTTAGAGGAACTGTATGAGCGAGAGGGCAGCCATATTTATGGCCAGTTTAATTGGTTGCTTTACGCCGCCGAAATCGCCAAGCATTTTGCTGAGGCTACCATATTTCTCCCTATCAAACCCCGGGAACCTGAAAAGACTGCCCTCTCACCTCCTTTTCTGCTGGAGCTAGCCCAAACTAATTTCCACTTGGTCGAACTGCCGCCTTATTACTCCCTTGCTAACAGTATGCTCCGGCTCCCCCAAGTGATCCGCCAATTCTACCAGCACCGCCACACCATTCGTGGCGCCCAGGCCATTCTGATTCGGGTGCCGTCTTTGGCCGGTTTGCTGTTGGCCGAATTCGCCCGCCTCTTAGGGACAGCCAACCTTAGCTTCTATGTCGCCGGCAATATTGAAACCCAGGCCAACCCCATAGTGCAGGGCGGCTCCAAAGGAAGTCTGGTCGGCCTCCTGGCCCGGCTGGTCAACCGCTTCACTGCCTTGGCCGCCAGAAACTCTCTGGTCATTTCTGTCAGCCCTGAAATGGCGGCCAAGTTTCAGGAGGCACCGCGATTTCTCCCCCCGCCCAGGAAGGTCTTGACCTTTCCCGTAGCTATGCATACTCAGACTCACCTCTACCGTCGTCCTCGCCTCAAAAAAAAACCGCCGCTCAGACTTATCCGGGTCTGCCGCCTATATCCCTCCAAGGGCCTCGAAACCTTGCTTGTCAGTGTTCAATTATTGCTTAAGCAGGGCGTGCCGGTTCGATTGGAGATTGTCGGTGCTGGAGACCCCGGCTATCAGCAACGTTTGGAAGGAATGCTTAAGGATCTCAATTTAGGACCTTATGTGACTTTATCCGGCCCCATGCCACATCAGGAGATTATGAGCGCCTACCGCCGGGCTGATATTCAAGTGATATCTTCCTTGGCCGAAGGCACTCCTCGGGTGATCTGGGAAGGCTGGGCCAATTCCCTGCCTCTGGTGGCCACGGCGGTGGGCGGCATACCTGACATGGTAGCGCATGAAATAAACGGCTTGCTGGTTCCCCCCGGCGACCCGGTTGCCCTGGCAGAGGCGGTGGCCAGACTTTATTGGGAGCCGGGGCTGCGGCAAAAACTCAGTGCTAACGGTTTGGCTTTGGCCCGGGAATACACCCTGGAAAAGCAGGCCGCCTTGGTCGCCCAGGCTATCAGAAATTTTTGAGGACCGTCTGGACGCAGCATACCCTATACTAGTTTCTCTTTGAAATTCAACTGAATTAATCTGGAATATGTTGATAGATCAGTGTTTTTCCCAGCGAAAAGTGAAAACCGGAGACCGGAAACCATATTTCAGTCTATGGGAGAGGAAAATGGCCGGCGCCCTGGAGGGGTGGCCGGCCCTGAAGGGGTTGGCCAAGTGGGGCTATCAACGCCTGGCTTATGCGCTGCAGCGCCGACCCGACAGCCATATCGAGTTACATCCTTCGGTTACTATCTCGGGCATTCTGCCGAATCCAGCGGCAGACCCGCCCACCGAGGCCTTTTTCGGATACTATGATAAGTCTCCCTGGAGTTGGGACGGCAATTTTTATTTGACTCACCTGTGCCGCTCTCCGGAAACTGCGGAGATCGGATGGTACGAACCGAAAACCGCCAGCCTCAAGGTAATCGGCCGCACCGAAGCCTTCAACTGCCAACAGGGAGCCATGCTGAGCTGGCTTCCCGGGCACCAGGACCTTTGCCTCTTTAATGACTATCAGGACGGCCTCTTGGTCGCCCGTATCGTGAATGTCACTTCAGGAAAACAAATGCACCTTGCGCCCATGCCCATACAGACGCTTCATCCCAGCGGCCGCCAAGCCCTTACCCTCAATTACCGCCGCCTTGCCCTTTTGCGGCCGGAGTACGGCTACCGTTGGCCCGCTAAAAACTTCCCCGCTGACCTTAATAACGCCCATGACGGCATCTGGCGTCTTATACTGCCCAGCAATGAAGTTGACCTCCTCCTTTCCCTGGCCGAGCTGGCCGCCGTCAATCCTCACCCCAGCATGAATAAGGCCCTGCACAAAGTCAATCACCTCTTATATAACCCCTCCGGCTTCCGTTTTGCCTTCCTCCATCGCTGGCTCGGCCCCCAAGGCAAATTCTCTCGCCTGTACACCGCCGACAGCAGCGATGGCGACCACCTTTATTGCCTGGCCGATGAACGCCTGGTGTCCCATTATGCCTGGCTGGATGACAACCACCTCCTGGCTTGGGCCCGCAAGACCCCCTATGGGGATAGATATTTCCTGCTTCGAGACCGGTCAGATTCCTATACCATTATTGCTGACGGCATCCTCGATATTTATGGCGATGGTCATCCCTCTTTCTCCCCCGACCGCCGCTGGCTGGTTACCGACACCTACCCCGATAAAGCCCGCCGCCGGCACCTGTTACTCTTTAATTTGAAAACCCAGGAACTCGTGCTGGTAGGAAGCTTCTTCGCACCCTGGCGCTACGACGGTGAGCGGCGTTGTGATCTTCACCCCCGTTGGCACCCTGACGGCACCAAAATTTCCATAGATTCCACCCATGAAGGCTTCCGCAATACTTATCTCATTGATGTGGCCGGGATTGTCAGTCATGCCTGAGACTCCTAAAACTCCCCTGCCCTTGGTAAGCTTCATTATCGTGGCCAGGAACGCCGAAAGTCATGTCCGTCGTCTGCTCAACGAGTTCTTGGTTCAGGACTATCCCTCTCCCTGCCGTGAACTCATCTTTGTTGACGGAGCTTCTGAGGACGGCACCCGCCTCGCCGCCCAAGAATTCACCCAACACCACCCAGAATTGACGATCACCATCCTCGACAACCCCCAAAAAACCTTGGCCCCCGGTTGGAACCTGGCCCTTCGGGCGGCCCGTGGAGAGATCGTCTGTCGGCTGGATGCCCATGCTTCCATGCCCCCCGACTATCTCCGCCAAGGGGTAGCCATCCTTACGGCCCTGGAAAAAGAAAAGGTAGTCTGTGTGGGGGGGCCCATGCTCACCCAAGGCCAAGGTACCTGGGGCCGCAGCATCGCCGGTGTGCTGTCCTCCCCCTTTGGGGTAGGAAACTCACCCTTCAGGTATGACCGCCGGCCCGGATTTGTAGATACTGTCCCCTTCGGCCTCTATTGGAAATGGGTCTTTGACCAAGTTGGCCTTTTCCGGGAAGACCTGGTGCGCAATCAGGATCTTGAACTGCATGCCCGCATCCGGGACCGGGGCTGGAGGTTTTATCTGACGCCCGAGCTTCGCACCACTTATTTCAGCCGCGCCACCATATCTTCCTTTATGCGCCAAGCCTTCGACAACGGCTATTGGGTCATGCTTACCTGGCGCCAGTCCCGCTGGCGCCATCTGGTGCCCTTTGCTTTTGTCGGCGGAATGGCAGGGGTAGGGGTAGCAAGTCTTACTTGGCCGTCGGCGCGCCTTTGTCTTTATGGCCTTTCCGCCTTCTATGCCGGCTTGGCCTTCTTATTTGCCACCAAAACCGCCCGACAACAAGGGTATTGGCCATATCTCCTTACCATGCCACCTCTGTTTTTTCTCCTGCACCTCAGCTACGGCCTCGGGAGCTGGTGGGCCCTGCTTTCCCGCCTCCTGAGATGCAAAGTCAATGGGGGAGGGGATAGGAAGACGCAAAGATGAGGAAAAGGGGTGAAGCAAATATCTACCCCTGTTTCAACCCCGGCCATCTCTTCATGATGCAGGATAGGGAACAGAAGCTCTTAAAATTATTTAAAACTTACGGGTTTATCTCGTTGGCAGATATAAAGATCCTCGATGTGGGTTGCGGGGTCGGTTACTGGCTGGCTGATTTCATCAAATGGGGGGCCCGGCCGGAAAATCTCACCGGCCTTGATTTGCTGCCGGAACGCTTGGCCCAGGCAAGACAGCGATGTCCGGCGGCCGTTACCCTGATAGCCGGCTCTGCGGCCCACCTGGCTTTTGCCGCCAACACATTTGATCTGGTAGTTCAGTCCACCATGTTCACCTCTGTTCTGGATGCAAACACCAAAAAGGCCATAGCTGCTGAAATGCTCCGGGTTCTTAAAGTTGACGGCCTGATCCTGTGGTACGATTTTTGTTTCAACAATCCCCGAAATCCCAGGGTACGCGGGGTCACCAAGCGTGAAATCTACACCCTCTTCCCTCAATGTCAGATTACTCTGCACAGAATTACCCTGGCCCCCCCCTTAAGCCGCCTCCTTGCCCCTTACTCCTTTCTGCTCTGCCACCTGCTGGCCAAAATTCCATTTTTCTGCACCCACTACCTGGGGGTAATCAGGAAAATACAATAGCCCATGATTTTCACCCTGACCATGGCTCACTGCCCATGGATTTCGTTTTCTCAGACCTCGGAACTTACAGAACGACTGTTCAGGCGGATGCTTAGGATGGTCAGATCCCGAAAAGAGCGCAGGCGCTGGCGCTCCAACTCCGTGATCACGGCCTGGGGCTTGCAGCGGTCCACATAAAATAGGCCGATGGGCACCTGCTCCACATGGATGGGGCTGACCAGGAAAACCTGGGTGCCGGACATCTGCCAGAAGCCCTCGTCCATCAGAAGGTAATCCGCCGGTTGGTTATAAGGATTGACCAGATATTCCTGGTGTTGCCGTAACGCCAGGGCCAGGGCGTTCTTCTTGGCGGTGAGAGGAGTGCTCAACAAGGGAAGCAGTTTTTCCACCCTCTCCCCCAGACCATAACGACTGGTGAGCCAGGTCCGATCCGAGCTTACCAGGCAGAAGGCCACACGATCAAAACCCAACCCCCGGTAAAGCCCTTCCATGACCAAATCAAGGACCTGATTAATCGCCGCTTTGTCAGCCATAGCTTGGTGGATTTCTGCCAACACCTGGTAGAGAAATTTCAAACGCTGGATTTCTTCATCGTTCTCAGCGGTCAGGGACGGCGCCGGGGGCGCAGGCTTGGGAGCAGCCGCAATCTCCTGCGCCTTGTCGGAGCCACCAGCCAACTGACTATTAGCTTCCTTAGTCTCAGTGACGTTCAGGTTGGCGGCGAAGCCGGTGTCCTTGAGGTTGATTTTCAATATCTGGGCCAATGTCTGAAAGCGCTCCAGGCTGGCGGCCAGCGACTCCTCCAAGAAATCCGGCTTGATCCCTAGGCTCCTGCCTAGCTTGGCCCGTTGGTGCTGCCACTCTTCCTGGGTCAGGTTGTCGTTCAATAGAATGCGGGCCAAACAATCAGCCCCCACGATAATCTTTTTGAGCCGCCCCTCGGGCCCAGTGAGCGCGATCCCACCAAAATGGAAGGCAGATAAACGGTTGATTAGATTGCTGGGGAAATTCCAAAGCTTCAAGATGGCCAGGCCCAATTCTTCCAAGGAGACGTGCAGAATCTCTTTGGCTGCCGCTGATTTCCTTATATTCTGAGCCGCGGCCATCTTCTGTATCTGCTGGTGCTTCCCCGGGAAATAATAGGCCACCATGAGTTCCCCCCAATTAAAGAGCAAGGCCGTGAGAAATACCTCCTCATCCTTGAGGTTTTCTTCTTTGCGGGCCAATTCCTGGGATTGAATGGCGGTGAGAAAAGCCGAGAGGACTAACTGTTTGACTGCCTTCAGGGAACTCGACTGGCGAAAGTTTTCAAAGAGTTTAAGCCCCAGAGCCAGCTCCCGGACGTGTTCCAATCCCAGGAGCATGACGGCGCCGGACACAGTGTGAACCTGGCGTTGATAGGTTTGAAAATAGATGGAATTGACCAGTTTCAGAATCTGAGTGGTCATGGATAAGTCCCGCAGGATGACCCGGGAGATATCATGCACCGTGAAGTAAGGATTGGCTTGGAAGGACATGATCTCCTGGATATTGGCCAAGAAAGCTGGGAACCCTGCACTTCTGCTGATGTGGTTAAGCAAGGCTTCCAGGGCATGCTCAGGAGAAACAGGACCGGCCGGGCAGGCCGGTTCTGGTGAAGTCCCCTTGTCTTCCCGTTGTTCCGGAACAGGATCGTGAGAGACCAACTTCCTTCTCCTGCAGGGTTACAAAATATCCGGGAGTAATGAAAAGTAGAAAAGAATCCCTTACTTTTCTATCTTATCGGCATGACAGAGGGAAAAATCCAAGGAATTTATACAAAAGGCGTAGGGCTAAAGAAAGATCAATCCGGAAGCTTCAGGGGTTATCAACCCACATCTGCTGTTCGTGTTCCAGGAGCCAGCGTTTGCGGGCTACCCCGGGGCGATATCCACCCAGGGAACCGTCCTGAGCGATGATCCGGTGGCAGGGGATGATGACGGGAATAGGATTAGCCTTCAGGGCCTGACCCACTGCCCGGCAAGCCCTGGGTTTGCCCAACCCTGCCGCCAAGTCCTGGTAGGATAAGGTATGGCCGCACGGAACCGTCTGGAGCTCCTGCCAGACCCGGAGCTGAAAAGGGGTGCCCCGCATGTCCAGGGGAAGGGAGGAAAAAGAGCTCCCCGCCCCGGCAAAATAAGCGGCCAGCGCGGCCACCGTTTCCTGAATAAAGACAGGCCAGGACTCCGGCAAATTACCGCTCAGTGGCACGTCAACGGCAAGGAACTCTAGGCTGGCCAGACCTCGAGATGAAAATTTCAGCAACACCGGCCCCAACGGCGAAGGCAACACATAAATCAATTTCGCACCTGAAAGACCTTCTCCCTCTGGGAGAGTCAGTGTGAAGGCGGCTTGCCCGAACCTAGCGCTTTTCCGAATTCAACTCAGCCAGGATGGCGAACCAGAGATTTTCATCCAAAACCTCCACCAGATGGAGAGGCGAGGCCGCCAGCCGAGCCGTGAATTTTTCCACCTGGGCGCCCAGCAGGCCGGAGAAGATATACCACTTCTTATTAAAAAATCCAGGCACCTCCAACAAATTCAGAAGCACCTCCAAGTGAATGTTGCCCAGGGCCAAGTCTCCGGGCAACGCAGCAAAGTGAAGGGCATCTCCCTGGATGAGTAAGATTTGCCTTTCCCGCTGATTGTGCCTGATATTGCGCTGGGCGACCCGGACCGCCAGGTCGTTTAATTCCACGGCCACCACCCTTGGTGTGCCCAGGGCCGCGCCAGCCAGGGCCAGAATCCCGCTGCCGGCGCCTAAGTCCAGCACCTGTTGGGGCTTATCCACCTCATATACTTTTCTGATAAGTTCCAGACACAGACGGGTGGTGGGGTGATAACCGGAGCCAAACGCCAAACCTGCTTCCAGGCGAATCAGGAGGTCACCAGGCAACGGAGTCGGCGTTTCCCAAATGGGACATAGATAGAAGCCGGCCACCCGCGTAGGCTTCAGAGGCTGGCCTGCCTCCCAATCTGCAAAATTGAGCTCAGTTTCAGAACGGTAGCGTCCCTTCGGCACTGTCTGCAGCCAGGCCTGAATCTCCGCTTCTTTGCGCCGGGCAAAGAAGAGATAAGAAAACCCCCCTTCCCGCCATAACCCCAGAAAATCATCGCCTGTCAGGGAACAGGGAGGACTCACCCTGCCCTCGATTTCATAGATGTAGATTTTTTCCGGCGGGGGCATCTACCTCTCCACCATAGCATCTCATGCCCCCAGTAGGAATCTGGCGATCTGACGGTAGAGGGGCATAAGAACAAGGCCCATGACGCCGGTGTAAAAGAGAAGAAGGATAAGGATAAAGCCCACTGGCTCCAGGTAGCTGTAGAGCCGGGCCAGTTGGGGAGGGAGAAAGGCGGCCAGGAGATGGGAGCCGTCCAGGGGGGGTATGGGGATCAGGTTGAACAGGGCCAGAAAGATATTAATTTTGCAACCGTACAGGGCCATCAGGGCCAGACCTGGATTGGTGGGGTTGAACCGCAGGAGATAGGCGCAACAAGTGGCCAAGGCGAGATTACTCAAGGGTCCCGAGGCGCTGACGGTGATTTGGCCCCACCGATAACGGCGAAAATTACGGGCATTGATGAGCACCGGTTTGGCCCAACCGAAGATGACACCAGAGCCGCTGACCATCAACAATATGGGCAAGAGGACAGTGCCGATAGGGTCAATATGGGGGATGGGGTTTAGAGTAATCCGCCCCATAAGGCGGGCGGTGGGGTCCCCGTTCAGCCAGGCACTGTAGGCATGGGCCACCTCATGGATGATGATGGAAAACAGAAGCACCACCGCCATGATGGCGCCTTCCATGAGATCAGGAAAGTTCATTTAATTGTTCCTGCTCCCTAACCTCTGAGCAACTGCTCATTGGCCTGTGCCCTCCTCTTAAACCTCGAAAAGTTTCCCTCGCCCCTCAATTCAAGGTTCCTTCTCCCAGCAGGAGGAAGTGGGGGGGACAAGGAATATCTAATGTAAAAGACCCCGACGAAAGGATTTTTATTATCGGCGATGGCCCAACCGGCCGTGCAGATTTCAGAGCTGGTTTAGTTTACCCTCCGGACTCACGGCTGACGTCCTCGAGCAGGGCTTCACCGGCTTGCTGCAGGCGCGCCAGGGCCTCAGGGGAGTCGGCTTCCAAGTAAAAACGCACCACCGGTTCGGTGCCGGAGGGGCGAAAGCACACCCAACTGCCGTCTTCCAGGAGGTATTTGTGGCCATCGAGGGTAATATGCTGGGTTACGGCCAGACCCGCGAAGCTGTCGGGAGTGGCGGCCAGACGCGCAAAAAGAGCGTCTTTGGCCTCTGGCGGCAGCTTTAAATTGAGGCGGCGGGTATGCACTGGCCCCACCCGGGCGAATAGATTTTGGAGGAGCTGGGGGAGATCCCGGCCTTCTCGGGCCACCATCTCCGCCACCAAGAGGCAGGCCAGGATGCCGTCTTTTTCGGGGAGATGGTTTTTCATGGTGAAACCTTCACTTTCCTCGCCGGCCACCAGCGCCTGGCCGGAAAGGATGTATTCCCCTAAATATTTGAAGCCCACCTTGGTTTCAAACACCGGCCGGCCATGGTAGCTGGCCACCCGGTCAATGAGGTGTGTGGTCGCGACGCTGCGGGCCATGCCGCCCTCCCAGCCCCGGGTTCTGATGAGATAATCAAACAGGAGGGCCAGGGTAACGTTGGCCTCGTGATAATCCCCTCGGGAGTCAACGACACCGAAGCGGTCGGCGTCGCCGTCCACGCTCAGACCAAGGTGGGCCCCTGATGACCTGACAGTGGCACTCAATTCGGTCAGATATTCCTTGGAAGGCTCCGGCTGATGGCCGCCGAAGTAAGGGTCCCGGTAACCGTGCAGGACTTCCACCGCCACGCCAGCGTCTTGTAAGAAGGCATCCAGATAACCATGGCCGGTGCCGTAGAGGACATCGGTCACCACCCTGAGCCCGGCTCGCCGCAAGACCTCAGTGTCCACCAGGTTTTTTAGGTGCTGGCAATAGACCGGGCGGGGATCCAGGTCCTTGACCAAGCCTTGCTCCCGAGCCTGGGCCAGGGGCAGACGTTGGACGGCTTCCCTGCTCAGGGCCTTGATGTGGTTTTCAATGGCGGTGGTGACCGTAGGCAGAGCGGGGCCGCCGGTCTCTGGGGAGAACTTGATGCCGTTATAGTTGGGCGGATTGTGACTGGCGGTGATATTAAGACCACCGGCCAACTTATGGTGAACGATGCTGTAACCCACCACCGGGGTCGGACAGTCCCGCCCGGTCAGGTAGCAGAAGATACCGTTGCCGGCCAGGACTTCCACCGCGGCGGCGGCAAAGACCTCGGACAGAAAGCGGGTGTCATAGCCGACGACCACCCCGCGGGAAGCCAGATTTTGCTCTTTAAGGTAATTGGCGATGGCCTGGCACACCAGGCGGGCATTGGGAAAGGTGAAATCCTCAGCCAGCAGGCCCCGCCAGCCGGAGGTGCCGAATTTGATGTCGATCATCCGAGGTTGTTCCCCCTTCGTCAGGACAGGAAATGCATGGCAGTTCAGAATTACAAGTCTCGCGGCAATCTGCCTGGCCATGTATTCATCTTGAGGATCATAACTCATTCGGCTGGGGAAAAAAAGAGGGTAAGTCAGGAACCACCTCCTCATCAAAGTCGGCTTGAGAAAGAGAGCAAGGGTTTTCCTCCCCTGGCTCTTTTTCTTGCACAGCCCATTAAATCAAAACCCCCACTTCCACGTCGCCTTCCTTGCGTAGAACGTTGATCCCTACATCATGGGGGTGACGTCTGAGAATCAGGTCAATGACATGACGGCCGACTCTGAGATTACGGATCTCCAGCCAGGGGAGATAATCCGGGAGTCTCGGATGCACGAAATACAGTTGGGGTTTATCCGGGGAAAAGGTCAGCCCCAGGCAGGCTTGCAGGAGATAAAATACTGCCCCGCTGGCCCAGGCCTGAGGGGCACATGCAAGTGGGTACAGGGTCGGGCCTTGGCCTGGCTGGCGGTCAAAGCCGCAAAAAAGTTCCGGCAGCCGGTGGAGGTCCAGATGCAGGCTGGCTTCATACAAGGCGGAGAGAATCTTTAACGCCGCCTCTTTGTAACCATAGCGGGCCAGACCCATTGCAATGATGGCGTTGTCATGGGGCCAGACGGACCCGTTATGATAGGACATGGGATTATAGCCGGCTGCTGTGGTGGCCAGAGTGCGGATCCCCCAGCCGGAAAAGAAGGCCCCCGACATCAGGGTTTGGGCCAAGCGGGCGGCCTTGTCGGCCTCAGCGATGCCGCTCCAGAGGGCGTGTCCGGCGTTGGAGGCTGCCACCCGGCAGGGGCGCTTGTGGCCGTCCAGGGCCAGCGCATAGGTATTGAGATCATCCATCCAGAAAAGACGGTTAAAATTTTCCTGCAAGGTTTGGGCCTGATGTTCCCAATGAGCGGCCAGCTCATCATTCCCCAGAAGTCGGGCTAGCCGGGCGCCCTGACATTGGGCTTCATACACGTAGCCTTGCACCTCGCAGAGGGCGATGGGCGGCGGCGCCTCCCTACCGTCCCGATGACAGACCGCCTCCGCCGAATCCTTCCAGCCCTGGTGCAGCAAGCCGTCAGAACTGGCTCGACAATACTCCACCAATCCGTCGCCATCTATATCGCCATAATTTTCCACCCATTCCAGAGCGCGCCGGATATTGGGCCAAATGGAGTAGATGAACTCCAAATCCCTGGTGCGTTGGTAGTAGGCTCCGGCCAGCACCACAAAGAGGGGAGTGGCGTCAATGCTCCCATAGTAACGCCGGAAGGGAACCTCCCCCAACCGCGCCATTTCCCCTTGGCGGGCTTCGTGCAAGATTTTTCCCGGCTGCGCATCCTGCTCCGGCTTCAGCTCACCAGCCTGAAATGCTGCCAGAAAGGCCAAAACGCCACGGGCCAATTCCGGATACAGCCACAAGCACTCCAAAGCAGTGATGATGCCGTCCCGTCCGAAAGGTGCGCTGAACCAGGGCACTCCGGCATAAGGATAAAGACCATGCTCTGTGTGGGTAGCCAACATGTGCAGGTCCGCCGCCGAGCGATTAATCCACTCATTGAACTGTTCGTTCATAGTAAAGAGCATGGGGGCATGGGAGCGGCCTGCCATGTCCTTGGCGTGCCGGGCCACGGCCTCGCGATAGCTTAACATTGCCATGGCCTCGCCGCCCACTTCGCATCCCACCCTTATCTCCAGAGTGGACTTAGCCCGCGGCGGTAGGGCCAGAATAAATCGCACCCGCTTGTCATTAATCAAGTCAGGGGGGGGGCTGAAACTGATCCGGGTGCACCTTAATATCTCGTCCAGCCCCCGGTAAGAAAAGCACATCATCTCCCGCTGCACCTCCGGCGGGAAATGGTGCCCGCGCCGTCCCCGATGTGCGCCGCGCACTTCGAAGATATCAGCAAAGTCAGCGTCAAGCTGCAACTCCAGTGCCGCCTTAATGGCATACGGGCCATAGTTGACCAGAACTAGCTGGTCATAGAGAACCCCCTCCCAAAGGATCTGGGTGCGGGAGAGATGCAGGGTACCTCTGGGGATGACCAGATGGCCGTCCCGATAGATATCAGGGGTGGTGAGATCCACCTGGAGCAGAGAATTGTCTTCCTTTACGGTGGAATTTAATAGCAGGGGTTGGCGGTCATTAATTCTCAACTCCAGCTTGGCCAAGAAACGGGTGTCCCGATGATAAAGTCCCTGCTCCCCCGATCCCAAAGGCTGAAAATCCCCATGACGGTTGAAAATGGCAAAAGTATCGCCCTGTTTCAGAACCCGCGTGGGGACCTCCGCCAGAGAGGAAGTGGCCAATATATACCAGCGGTTGTCAACCCGGATATACTCCGCCGCCCCCTCCTCTCCGAGAGGCAGACCATTGCTGCGGTTAGAGGACATATGGCGGTTTGTCATCATAAGCGCCAACGGCTTCCTGAACCATCTGAGACCAAGGAAGAGCCCCAAACAGCACCTGTCGATAGGCGCTCAAATATTCCTGGGCCATCCGCCTGACGGTGAACCGTTCTTCAAACACCTGGCGGCACCGCCAGCGGCTCAGCTCTTCCACCCGGGCCACCGCGGCCACCGCCTCCTCCAAATTATCCACAATAAATCCGGTCTCGCCATGATCGATGATTTCCTCCACGGAGCCACCGCGATAGGCGATCACTGGAGTGCCGCAAGCCAATGCCTCGATCATCACCAGACCAAAGGGTTCCGGCCAGTCAATGGGAAACACCAGGGCCAAGGCGCCCCCCAGAAATTTGTTCTTTTCATCTTCCCCAATCTCCCCTAAGAATTCCACCAGGGGGTGCTGGAGAAGGGGTTTGATTTGGGTGTCGAAATAATTCTGATCTGCTTTGTCCACTTTCGCGGCTAGGCGCAGGGGAAGACCGGCTCGGATGGCAATCGCGATAGCCCGGTCCGGCCCCTTCTCCGGCGATATGCGCCCCAAAAAAGCCAGATAGGTCCCTGGCTCAGGCTGACAGGTATAAAGCTCCGGGGGCAGGCCATGGTGAATGGTGCTGACTCAGTGGGCAAAAGGCAAGGGGCGACGCTGGCTGTTTGAAATGGATACCACCGGCAGGTCATTAAATTCACGATATAAAGGGGCCAAGTCCGGCAGGTCTAAGCGGCCGTGCAAAGTGGTCAGGCTCGGCAGGTTGAGATGCCGCACCAGTGGAAAGTGCAGATAATCAATATGGAAATGCACTACCTCAAAATCTCCCGCTGACTTTCGCAGTCGCTCCAGCATCAGGATGTGATGAACGTAAGCGTCCACACACCCAGGATGAAGCCTCAAACCCTGCTCCACCACCGGCTCCAGCCTGGCCTGGGTAACCGAGTCACCACTGGCAAACAACACTACCTCATGGCCCAAGCGCACCAACTCTTCGGTCAGATAAGACACAATGCGCTCTGTGCCGCCATAGCCCTTGGGGGGCACGCTTTCAAACAAGGGGGCCACTTGCGCAATTTTCATGTCTACATCACCTCCAACTATCTACAACTTATAAATATTATTAGCTTTTTATGAAGGTAACCAGAAATGCATGAAAACTTGCAGGCGGTTTAGGAGGAATTTTATCAAACTATAATCATTGCCCAGCAAAATTCAAGACCGGCTGTTGCCTCTGGCGGGAGGAAGTGGATTGACGATAAATATGGAATTTTCCCAGCTGAGCCTAAAACACCGATTAACTAGTTGATATTACAATATCTCTTGGTATCTAGCTTCATCTTGGCCCGCCGAGCTACTAATCCGTGTGACGGCAGTTCGTATCTCTCTGTGGGTGCCGGTTATTTTAAGGGGTTAGGCCAATGGGCCGGCCCTTTTTGTTTGGGGAGAACCTAAAAAACCCGCACCCAGCCGGCGTATAGTGCCAGTCCCAGCCAAGCCCAGTTGTTATCGTAGTAGTTCTCCGGAGAGACAAAGTAAGCCTGTCGGCCCTGTTCCTGATAAAAAGATAGAAGTTTCTGGGCCATCCGGTCGGCCCCGGGTTGGTCTCCGACGGCAAGGAAGGCGGCCAAGACCCCGGCATAGATGACCGGACTCTCGAAAGAGGCTAGAGGCTGGCCGTCGTCATCATAAACCGCCGCCAGCCGTCCTCGGGTTTGCCATTCTTTTTGGGCAAAGGGCACGATTGTGTTGGCCAGCAGCTTGATCGCCCGTTGTTCCCCATGCCATAGCGCATCCAGCGCGAGCCTGAATGGCAGGCGCACCGCTTCCCAGCCGAAGTGCGCCCCCCGGCCTGCCGCCGGAGCCGGTTGGGCGCCAGCATCCACTTGACACCAGTCCGGGAACAGGGCAACCGACGGATTCCGCCTTAACCCTTGGACGATATTGGCCAGAAGGAGGTAAGTGTCGGCACGCAGGCGCTCCCAGCGGGGGTCGGGCTTGATAAGGTTGAAGAGGGGATAAAATCCGGGGGAAAAATAGGACGGATTGAGCAAAAAGGGCGGCACGGTGAGATGCCAGTTCCCTGGCGTCAGCAACAGTGTCCCAGTGGGAAGGGAAACTACCTCCTTGTCCAGGATATCATTGAGGACCCGTGAAGTCTCCTCCCTATAGGGGGGCAAGGCCGCCGGCGCGCGCCAGCCGCGGCGGGAGGCCAGTTGCAGGGCCAGGGCGTAGTCCAGGTCTCCATCGCTGGCAGTGTTCCAATCCACCACCCCCCAGGAACTGTCATCTTTCCGCCCCCATTGCCAAGCCAGGAGATAGTCCCCAAATTTTCCGACTCTTGCCAGGTTCCGGCGGGTCCAGGCATAAACCCGCCCAAAGGTGGCCTCATCTCCGGCCCACACCGCCCGCAGCAGGGCATAGGCCTGGGCCTCCGAGATGGTTCCCCCTCCCCGTTCAGGGATGATCACCTGACCCTCAGGGGAAATATAGTGCTGACAATAGCTTTGCCAAGCGGTTTTAAGGACTCTTTCCACCTCTGGCCTTGGTGGGCCGGCGCAGCAGGCCGACGCCTCCGGGAGAAGCACACTCAGCCCCACCAAAATTAACCACCACCTCAGCTTTTTGCCGTCCCCACTTTCTGGCCCGCTCATAATTTCTTCCACCATATCCAATTTCGCCGTCAAACTCCAAAAAAAATTTCGGGCACCTTGCAAGCGGCGGCAAGCCAAGGAAAAACTCTTGACAAGTGCGGGTATTCGTGCAAAATATGAATAGATTTGGCAAAAGAAAAGGTTTTTCCCTGGGAGCCTAAGAGGTTAAACAACATTTTCCCAAAGATTCACCTTAATCTGAAAAAGTAACCGGCATCTGGGCATGCCGTGACGGCATTGCCAAGATGCTTTTTTTATGAAGGAGTTATGATCAAGATATGTTTAAATGGCGGCCCCTGTCGGGAGATGCCGGCAGGGCTGACAGTGGCTGATGCCTTGGAGAACCTTGGAGCATCGGCCCAGGGCCTGGTGGTGGCCGCCAAAGTAAACGGCGTAAATGTGGATTTATCGCACCGTCTGGCCCAGGACTGCACCCTCTCCCCCATCGGCTTGGATGACCCTGCCGGACTGGAAATCATGCGGCACAGCACCGCGCATGTCATGGCCGAGGCAGTGCAGGCCTTGTTCCCCCAGGTGAAAATCGCCATCGGACCAGCTATCGAATCCGGATTCTATTATGACTTTGACATTAAAGAGGCCTTTACCCCGGAAGACCTGAGTCGCATTGAGGCGAAGATGGCGGAACTGGTGGCGCAGGATTTGCCGTTTCGGCGCCAGGAGGTGCCTCTGGCAGAGGCCCTGAAACTCTTTGAGGAGCGGGGGGAGGTTTACAAAGTCGAACTCCTCAAAGAAATTGCTGCCGAGAAGGTCAGCCTCTATCGCCAGGGACGGTTTGTGGACCTCTGTCGGGGGCCCCATGTGCCCTCCACCGGGTATCTGAAAGCCTTTAAACTCACCGGGGTTTCTGGGGCCTACTGGCGAGGCGATGAGCGGCGGCCCATGCTGCAACGCATTTACGGCACTGCCTTCTACACTGCTGAAGAGCTAAACCGGCACCTGGAGCTCCTGGAAGAGGCCAAGCGCCGGGACCACCGCCGCCTCGGCCGGGAACTGGGTCTGTTCAGCATTGAAGAGGAGGCCGGCGCCGGCCTGGTGATCTACCACCCCAAAGGCGCCATGCTGCGTAAAATTATTGAAGATTTTGAGCGCCGGGAACACTTAAAACGCGGCTATCAGATGGTCATGGGGCCCCAGATGCTCAGAAAAGACCTGTGGGAGCGCTCCGGACACCTGGAAAACTATCAGGAGCACATGTATTTTACCGAGGTGGAAGGCCAGACTTACGGCATCAAGCCCATGAACTGCGTGGCCCATATGTTGATTTACAAATCCCGGGTGCGCAGCTACCGGGAGCTGCCGCTGCGGCTCTTCGAGTTGGGCACGGTCTTGCGCCACGAGCGTTCCGGGGTGCTGCACGGCCTTACCCGGGTGCGTCAGTTCACCCAAGATGACGCCCACATCATCTGTACGCCGGAACAAGTGGAAAGAGAGATTATCGCGGTATTGGAGTTTGTCGCAGATGTCATGGCCATTTTTGATTTTGACTACGAAGTGGAACTCTCCACCCGTCCCGAGAAGTCCATCGGCAGCGATGCCGATTGGGAGTTGGCCACCAATGCGCTAGCGGGCGCTCTCAGGGTGAAAAACCTTCCTTACCACGTCTGTGAAGGCGAAGGGGCTTTTTACGGCCCCAAGATCGACATCAAACTCAAAGACGCCTTGGCACGGCGCTGGCAGTGCGCCACTATCCAATGCGATTTCACTCTGCCGGAACGTTTTGATCTCACCTATGTGGGGGTGGATGGGGAACGCCACCGTCCGGTGATGCTGCACCGGGTCATTTTGGGCTCTCTGGAACGTTTTCTGGGTGTACTGATTGAGCATTTTGCCGGGGCCTTCCCGGTCTGGCTGGCCCCGGTGCAGGTTATCCTTTTGCCCATCACCGATCGGGTGCACGCCTACACCCGGGAAGTGGCCGACCGGTTGATCGCCGCCAATCTCCGGGTAGAAACCGACCTGCGGCCGGAGACCCTGCGCTACAAGATCAGGGAAGCGCAGCTGCAAAAAATTCCATATATGGTAATTATCGGAGATCGGGAAGCGGCCGCTCGCACCCTGTCGCCTCGGCGGCGCGATGGCACTGAATTGCGGGATATCCCGTTAGATGAATTTTTAGCCCGGTTGGGACAAGAAAGTCAGATTCCCGTTCCCAAGTAACATTTTTATAACCTAAAAGGAGAAGATGGCCATCCAGAAGCAGCGCATCCGGATCAACGATCAGATTAAGGCCGCGGAAGTGCGGGTGATCGGCGCCGATGGGGCCCAGATCGGTATTATGAACATCAAAGCGGCCTTGGCCCACGCCGCGGAAGCCAACCTGGATCTGGTGGAGGTGGCACCACAAGCCAATCCCCCGGTCTGCCGGGTGATGGATTACGGCAAGTTTAAATATCAGCAAAGTAAAAAGCAGCAAGAAGCCCGGCGTCGTCAGACCACCATCCAGATCAAAGAGGTCAAACTCCGGCCCAAGATTGAAGAACACGATATGGCTTTCAAACTTAAAAATATCCGCCGTTTCTTAGGACAAAACGACAAGACCAAGGTCACTATGATCTTTCGGGGCCGGGAGATGGCTTATCCGGAGAGAGGTCACCGGATCCTGCAACAGATCGCCGAAGCCTTGGCGGATGTGGGAGTGGTGGAGCAGGGACCCAAGATGGAAGGCCGCACCATGTACATTATTGTGGCCCCCAAATAAAGTTTTCTGTTTTCAGTTTCCTTCTTTTTGGTTATAAATACCAATTCGGGTTTTCTCTTAACTTTTTAATTTTTCCTGTCAGCCGTGACATATGGGAATTTTGAGCGCGCAGGATGATTTTTTCCCCGATTCACGGTTTTATGAGGTTACCATGCCCAAATTAAAGACCCATCGGGGGGCGGCCAAGCGTTTCCGGGCCTCAGGCAGTGGCAAATTAAAGCGCAAGCGCCCCGGTCACAGTCATTTACTGACGGGGAAATCCCGGAAACGGAAGCGTCATCAACGTCTCCCGGATTTTGCCCATCCCGCTGACGTCAGAGGCCTGAAGCGCCTGCTGCCTTACTTTTGAGTTGAGGTGTTTACATGACCCGCGTTAAAAAGAGTGTCGCCTCACGCGCCCGCCGCAAGAAATTTCTCAAGATGGCCAAAGGCTACCGTAGCGGCCGGCGCCGTCTATACCGTTCGGCCCGGGAGGCCGTGGAGAGGGCCTTGTGCTTTGCTTACCGGGACCGCAAGGTGCGCAAGCGCCAATTCCGAAGCCTGTGGATTGTGAGGATCAACTCTGCGCTGCGCCCCTTGGGGCTCTCTTACAGCAAGTTCATCGGCGGCCTGAAGAAGGCCCGGATCACCCTGGACCGCAAAACCCTGGCCGACCTAGCCGTCTTCGATCCCCGGGCTTTCGCCCAGATTGCCGAACTTTCCCGGACAGCTTAGGGAGAGAGTTTATTAACCAGAGCAACGGGGGGCCAATCCCTCCAATTTCCGGACTTATCTGCCTTGACCGCCAAAGCAAGGGAAGTCGAAAAACTTGTGCAACGGGGTCTCTCCGACATCCGTCAGGCTCAGAGCCTGGAGGAGCTGGAGCGCCTACGCGTTACCCTGTTGGGCCGCAAGGGCTCCCTGACTGCCATTCTGCGGAGCTTGAAAGACCTGCCGGCGGAGGATCGCCGCCAGTTGGGGGAATTGGCCAACCGGGGAAAACAGTCCTTGGAAACCGCTCTGACCGAGGCCGGCTTTGCCCTGAGAGAAGCCGTCTCCCGTCAGGCGGCCCTCGCCGAGATTGATGTTACCCTGCCGGGGCGTCGTCTCCCTCGGGGCCGGTTGCATCCCCTCAACCGCATCACCGCAGAAATCTGCAATATCTTCCTGCATCTGGGTTTTGAAACAGTGGAAGGTCCAGAAGTGGAACTGGACTATTACAACTTTGAGGCCTTGAATATCCCCCCGGACCACCCGGCTCGGGACATGCAGGATACCTTTTACTTCAATGACCAGGTGCTGTTACGAACCCACACCTCTCCCATGCAAATCCGCATCATGGAGAAACGGCGGCCGCCGGTGCGCATCATCGCACCGGGCAAGGTCTATCGGCGTGATTCAGACATGACCCACTCCCCCATGTTTCACCAGGTGGAAGGTCTGCTGGTGGACCGACAGGTAACTTTCGCCAACCTGAAGGGAGTGTTGACCGTTTTTGTCCACGAATTGTTCGGACCTGAGGTGGGCTTGCGTTTCCGGCCCAGTTACTTCCCGTTTACGGAGCCCAGCGCCGAAATCGATATTGCCTGCGTCATCTGCCGGGGCCAAGGCTGCCGGGTCTGCAAGAACACGGGATGGCTGGAAATTCTGGGGGCCGGCATGGTGCACCCGGCGGTCTTTGAAGCGGTGGGCTACGATCCTGAAACCTACACCGGCTTCGCCTTCGGTTTGGGGGTGGAACGCGTCGCTATGCTGAAATACGGCATTGACGACATCCGTTTGTTCTATGAGAACGACCTCAGGTTTCTAAGGCAGTTCTGACCGCCGGCCTCCGGCCCAAAAACCGTCGAACGCCGGTGCCGAAGAATTTTCCTTTGATCCGCTCAACGGTTCATGGCAGCTAGAAAGTCGCTGTTGGTGCGGGTGCTCTTCAGCTTTTCCAACAAAAATTCCATGCTGTCCACGGGGCTCAAAGGAGACAGGAGCTTGCGCAGAATCCAGATGCGGTTCAAATCATCTGGTGGCAACAGCAATTCTTCCTTGCGGGTACCGGAGCGGTTGATGTCAATGGACGGAAAGATGCGTTTTTCCGTCAGCTTGCGGTCCAGATGAATTTCCATGTTGCCGGTGCCCTTGAATTCCTCAAAGATGACCTCGTCCATGCGGCTGCCGGTGTCGATGAGGGCGGTGGCGATAACGGTGAGACTGCCACCTTCTTCGATGTTGCGGGCCGCGCCGAAAAACCGTTTCGGGCGCTGCAAGGCATTGGCGTCCAAGCCGCCGGAGAGAATCTTCCCGCTGGCGGGCACCACGGTATTATAGGCCCGGGCCAGCCGGGTGATGGAATCCAGCAGAATCACCACATCCCGCTTGTGCTCCACCAGGCGTTTGGCCTTTTCCAACACCATTTCCGCCACCTGAATATGCCGTTGGGGCGGTTCGTCAAAGGTGGAGCTTACCACCTCCGCCTTCACCGAGCGCTCCATGTCAGTGACTTCTTCCGGACGTTCATCGATGAGCAAGACGATAAGCACCACTTCCGGGTGATTGCGGGCGATGCTGTTGGCCAGGTTTTGGAGCAGCATGGTCTTGCCCGTGCGGGGAGCGGCGACGATGAGGCCACGTTGGCCTTTGCCTACAGGGGTCATCAGGTCCATGACGCGGGCGGAATAGTTGTCCGCATCCGTCTCCAACCGCAAACGCTTGTCGGGATAGAGGGGAGTTAGGTTGTCGAAGAGGATCTTATCCCGGGCCACGGCAGGGTCTTCGAAGTTGACCGACTCCACTTTGAGCAGCGCAAAGTAGCGTTCGCCTTCTTTGGGCGGGCGGATCTGCCCGCTGATGGTGTCGCCGGTGCGCAAGTTAAAGCGGCGGATTTGCGATGGCGATACATAGATATCATCCGGTCCGGGTAAATAATTATAATCCGGGGCGCGTAAAAAGCCGAAGCCGTCCGGCAGAATTTCCAACACCCCGCCCCCGGAGATCACGCCGTTCTTTTCCACCTGGGCCTGAAGAATAGCAAAGATCAGTTCTTGCTTTCTGAGGCCGCTGGCGCCCTCCACGTGCAGGTCGCGGGCCAAGGCGGCCAGTTCATTAATCTTTTTGTGTTTCAACTCAGAGAGATTCATGTATTCCTCTTCACTGCCGGTACCAGACAAATCGGCGTCGGTACAAGGTTAAATCCGGCCAAGAACAATAATGTTCTCAGCGCTGTTATCACTCTCGCGCAAAGGGGGGCTGGCTCACTCCCCGTCTCAATACCTGCTGACACAGGATCCCATCAGAATGGTTGGCTAGTCGATTCTTAAGGCCAGGGGAAATAATAAGGGGTTGCTCACTTGCTAACTTTTCGGACCAATACCGAAATTTCTTAAAGGCAGGTTGTCCGGACGCTATCTTTTTTTCCCTTCTTTGTCAAGGAGTTTTTTCAGGTCCTGCCAAATCCCTTCGATCTGCTTTTTGGTCTGGCTCAACTCCCCCCGATTATCCACCACGTAGTCGGCCCGGGCGCACTTATCCCGAAGAGGCATTTGGGCCTCCAAAATTCCTATAATTTCATCTTGTTCCCGACTATCCCGGTCTTTAAGCCGCTTCACCTGGTCCTGAAAGTCCACATACACCACAATTATTTTCTGGTATTCTAAAGACCGCCCGGTTTCAAAGAGCAGCGGCACTTCCACCATCACCAAAGGTACGTTCTGGTCCTCCAGTTCTTGCAAACGTCGGGCGATCACCCTGCTTATCGCCGGGTGCACGATAACCTCCAGTTGGGCCCTGGCCGAAGGGTCTTTAAAAACCCGACGAGCCAAGGCCGGCCGGTTGATCGTGCCGTCCTCTTCGAAATAGGCCGGTCCGAAAGCCTGTTGCATTGCCTCCCAGGCTGGCTGGCCCGGGGCGGTTACCTGTCGGGCGATATCGTCGGCGTCCAACACCACCGCACCCAATTCCTGAAACATGCGGGCCACGGTACTCTTGCCGGAACCGGCTCCCCCGGTGATGGCGACTTTAAGCATCTTGCTTAACATGCCGGCAAACGGGCAATAATTTTGCCGCCGAACGCCGGCTTGATTTACCAATCTTAATTTTTTCCCACCACTTTAGCTTAAGTGCGGTGGCAATTTTTCCCTCTCCCCCCGATTCGCCTAAATCTGGTTTTCCTACCCTAGCTGCCAATAACATAAACATGCAAAGAAGATCTTACCAATACACATGAGACATTTAGCACACGAATATTGGGGATAGACGGTCGGTTTTGGAGAAGTTTATAAGTGAAAGGCTCACACCCCTTAAGCTGGCCAAAGGCTAACTGGCCATCAGCCGCTTCAGTGGTAGGAAAGGAGGGAATAACCATTTCCTTCACCCGGCTCGGGCAAATAATTCATGGTGGGGCTGAGGGAGAGGTTCAAGTTTCTGGCCGGGCAAGACCCTCGCGCCTAAAATAGTTTCAATTTCCTCTCGCCTGGAAAGCAGGTTTAATCTTCTCCAGATATTCCACCACCCTCTGAAAATCATCCGCTAATGGGGCCTCCCCTGAGACCGTTTCCCCGGTCCGTGGATGACTGAAAGTCAAGGCGGCGGCATGCAGGAGCTGACGGCCCACCAAAGTGCGAAGATGCTGAAGTTGGGTTTGAGCACTAAGGCGCGTCATGCCCCCGCCGTAAGTTGCGTCCCCCACTACCGGATGCCCCTTTGAGGCCAAGTGTACCCGCAGTTGATGAGTACGCCCAGTCTGGGGATGAAGTTCCACCAGCGCCAGCGGTCCCGGGAATTCCTGCACTACCAGCCAGGACGTCAGGGCCGGCTTGCCCCGGCGCGCATGCACTGACATTTTTTGGCGCTCATGCGGATGGCGTCCGATATCTCCGGCAATCTGCCCTGCCCGGGCCGGCAGCCTCCCCCAAACCAAAGCCAGATATTTCTTCTTGACTTGGTGGTTTTTGAATTGTTGCACCAAACAGTGATGGGCTGACGCCGTTTTGGCCACCACCATAATGCCGCTGGTATCCTTATCCAAACGGTGCACCAGACCGGGACGGCTTATGTCGCCCATCTCCTTGAGGTCTGGGCAGTGGTGGAGCAACGCGTTGAGCAGGGTGCCACTTCGGTGGCCGGCCCCAGGATGTACCACCAGCCCCGGCGGTTTGTTAATCAATAAGAGATCCCGATCCTCGAAAATGACCTCCAGGGTCAATGGCTCAGGCAGCAACAGACTGGGTTCAGGTTCAGGTAAGGTCAGGGTGACCACCTCTTCCTGACGCACTCGGTATTTCCCCGGCCGCACTTCGCTGTTGATCAGCACCAACCCTTCTTTTAGCCAGCGTTGCAAGCGTGCCCGAGAAAACTCCAACCGACCCGCCAGGAACTGGTCCAGGCGCAAGCCGGCTTCTGCGGCAGTGACCAAGAGAACCAAAGGATTGAGGTGATTAGTGGTCAAGCAGAGAAATGTGGCGCCAACTCAAGCGGACGCTTAATCAGAATGACCCCGGAGATAACGCCAGTCAGAATGAAAAGTGGTAAAAAGGTCCTTTCTCAAATTATAATTTTTTTATATAATATATTTAGTTTCTTGTCAAATCCCCCGCTCAACCCCTAATTCCTTTCAGAGTCCCCAAGCCGCATCCGCTTAAGGGGGACACCATACTTAAGGCCAAGATCAACGCCGGCCTTCTCTCCGCAGGACTTTCAAATGGGAACCTAGCAGGCTCTCCCCTAGCAGCACTTTTTCAACTACCTGTTAGGAGAAGTGGCACCGAAAAGTGGAAAAAGTCAGCAACTCGCAAATTGCTGACCCCTTGTAATCACTGGTGCCGGAGGCGAGACTCGAACTCGCACAGGGCCGTACCCCGGGGGATTTTGAGTCCCCTGCGTCTACCTATTCCACCACTCCGGCCTAAGCAATTTAATTTTATCTTGATTAGCCACAGGATGGCAAGAGCTTTCCGGGAAAAACCTTCTCTGGAGATTGTGGTTTGCCGGCTTAAAACCCTCTGCTTTGTTGAGACATAAAAAAGATAAGCGGAAACAAACGAACTGGGATTAATCAGCGGCTGCTCAGGCTGGGAGCCGGGGGCGACCATTTTCGCGGAATCAGGGCCGGCTCAGGGCAATTGTGCGGGGGAGAGTTGAGCCGTCAACTCTCCCCCACGGGTTTAGGAGGAGGGTCTGTGATGAAGAAATAATACTGACATAAATCAGCGGGAGGGTTGCACCACCGGGATGCCGCGCACTCCGGGGGCGTGGGGGCCGCCTCGCAGGCCTCGGGCTTCATTGGCCATCTGGTGCCGCAGGCTGATGAGGAACAAGAGATACCGTCCCTGCTGCACCGGGGTCAAAATGGCCATTTCCTCCTGGAGCTGCTGCTGTTGCAGATTCAGGGTGTTCTGGCGCTTCTGGAACATGAGGTTCAGGAGCTGTCTCACCTCTTCTTCCGGTGGACTGGGTTGGTTGAGGAGTTGCCGGAGGCGCTGCAGGTCGTCTTTCATCTCCCGGAGCATTTGCATCTTTTGGGCTTTATATCGTCGGTCGATGTCGAGGAGGCGATGGACGGTAGCCTGGTCCACCCCGAGAACCGGGGCCAGTTGGCTCTGTTTCAGACTTTCCTGGTAGCGCTCCAAAGGATTGACGACCGGCCCACTGGTTTGGGCCAAAGAGCCGGTCACCATCAGGAGAAAAGCGGCGCAGGCCATGAGGGCAAGGTTTGACATCTGTTTTTCTCTGTTAGTAACCTACTTTTTTTAGGACCGCTTCCCGTTCCTGGTCAGATAGGTCGGCCAGCACGGCGTTGATGTCCCAACTGGGAAATTCTTCGTCCTGCCAGAGGCCGTCATCCAGGCCGGCATAGACCACCTGTTCGGCAGGTGCCAGTTGGGGCAATACCGGTTTCTGGGGCTGGCCCAGATAACCGAGACCCATCAGCAACAGCCCGACCACGACCGGCCCCGCCAGGAGATAATAGAAGATCTGGGCGCGGCCTCGGGCCGGGGTCTGGTTGGCTTGAACCAACTTCAGGTGCAATTCCCGGCCAAATTCCGCCCAAAATGGTTCTGTCGGTAAGGCCACGGGGTGGGCTTTCAGGAACTCCAGAACCTGGGTGAACTCCGCCAGCTCCTGGCGGCAGACAGGGCAGGTGCCAAGATGCGCCTCCACCCGGCGGCGCCGGAAAAACCCCAGATCACCGTCGAGATACTCTGGCAGCCATCGCTGGATAAGCTCGCAGCGCCACGTCATGGTTGTCCTCTGGCTTCAGATGCTTGCGCAAAGTTTTCAGGGCCTGGCAGTAATTGACCCGGGCGGCCCCGGCACTCCCACCCAGGACCTGGCTGATTTCCTCGTAGTTGAGGCCTTGCTCCACCTTGAGGGTGACCACCGCCCGCTGTTTTTCCGACAGCTTTTGGAAGGCGGTTTGCAGGCGTCGCCGGTTTTCCTCCTCCAGCAGGCCGTGTTCCGGGGAATCGTCAGCAACCAGGTGCATATCCTGAGAGTCCATGGGCTCGCCAAACTTCTTGCGGTTCTTTAAAAAATTGTAACATTGATTAATGGCTATCCGGAAAAGCCAGGTGCGGAACTGCGCCTGCTGGCGAAAGTCGCGGATATAAATAAAGGCCTGGAGAAAGGCCTGCTGGGCCAAATCGCGGGCCTCTTCGGCATCCAACACCATGCGACAGGCGAGGCCATAAACGTCCCTTTGGTACTTGCGGACCAGTTCCTCGAAGGCCGGGACATCGCCTTTTTGGGCCCGGGCCACGAGGTGCGCGTCAGTCATGAGATATCCTTACCGGGCTTCAATAGCTTAGACCAGGTGAGGGCGGAATTGTTAAGAAAAAGGAAGAAAATTTCACAGGCTGGATAAACCGGAGCCGATGGGGTAAAAGTCGTAAGCCCTAAGCCATCAGCTGTAAGCTTTGCGCTGATGGCTTGCCGCCCACTTCCCAAACTGGTTTTGCGAACGAGGGAAAAAGGATGATTACCATGTTCAAAGCGGCGCCGGTCTGGGATGCCGGCTCCCGGGCTGCGGGGACTGCGGTTTGAGGCAACGATAAGCATGTTTTTCCCCTGAGTGGATAACAATCCGTTGTTGCTCTCAGGATAAAGTTTTTTCGCCCGGGGGCAGCAGCACCAAGTCAATGAGAGAGGTGATCTCGCCGGCCAGGATGACCTCGAGTCCCTCCTTCATATCCTCTTCCAGGTCGTCCAGGTCCACCCGGTTCTGTTCCGGGAAGACCACCACCCGCACGCCGGCGCGCTGGGCGGCCAAGATTTTCTCCCGGATGCCGCTGACCGGCAGGATTCTCCCGCTCAAGGTCAGCTCCCCGGTGAGAGCCACGTCCCGCCGGGCCGGCCGGCCGGTTAGCAGGGACAGCAGGGCCAACACGATGGTGATACCGGCGGAGGGGCCGTCTTTGGGGATGGCGCCGGCCGGAATGTGGATGTGAACATCGCGGCCGGCGAAAAAATCCGGGTCCAGTTGCAGGGCGGTGGCATGGCTGCGAATGTAGCTCAAGGCGGTCTGCGCCGATTCCTGGAGGACGCTCCCCAGGGAGCCGGTGAGGATCAACTGCTGGCTCCCCTTCATCTGGGTGGCCTCCACGAAGATGATTTCGCCGCCGAACTCGGTCCACACCAGACCCGTGGTCACTCCCACCCGGTGGGCGGCTTCCGCTACTTCATGGCTGTACTTGCGAGGACCAAGGAATTGGCACACCTGAGCTTCGTCCACCCTGAGAGGCTGGCCAGGCGATGGCCGCTCTAAGGCGAGGCGAGCCAACTTGCGGCAGATGGTGGCGACCTGGCGTTCCAGGTTGCGTAAACCCGCCTCCCGGGTGTAGTCCCGGATGATTCGGGTAACAGCGGCGTCGCTGAACTCGGGGGTGGGGTTGCGGAGACCGTGCTCCCGCAGTTGGCGGGGGATCAGGTAGTTTTTGGCGATCTGGAGCTTCTCCTTCTCCGTGTAGCCGTGGAAATCGATGACCTCCAGACGGTCCAACAGGGGGGCAGGGAGTTTTTCCACCAGGTTGGCTGTGGCGATGAACATCACCTTGGACAGGTCAAAGGGCACTTCCAGGTAATGGTCCACAAATTTGGTGTTTTGGGCGGGATCCAAAATTTCCAGGAGAACCGAGGCCGGGTCGCCCCGAAAATCTTGGCCGATCTTATCGATTTCATCTAGCATAAAAACCGGGTTATTAAAGCCCAAGCGTTTGATTTCATTGAGAATACGACCGGGCATGGCACCCACGTAGGTGCGCCGGTGCCCTCTCAGTTCCGCTTCATCCCTGAGACCCGCCAGGGAGAGACGCACGAAACGCCGCTTAAGGGCCTCGGCGATGGAGTGGCCAATGGAGGTCTTGCCGGTGCCGGGCGGACCGGCGAAACAGAGCACCGGGCCCCGGGAGATTTGGTGGGAGCGTCGGCGTTCCTGCACCTGCCGCACGGTCTGCCGCAGTTCTTCCAGGTTGATAGGCTTGGAGAGGTAGTGGATCGCCCCCTTTTTCATGGCCTCTACTGCCGTGTCCACCGTGGCATAGCCGGTGATCATGACCAATCCGGTCAGCGGCGCCTTCTTCTTGACCATCTCCAACAACTGCAAGCCGTCCATCTTCTCCATTTTGAGGTCGGTGAGAACCAAATCGAACTCATACTCTTCCAATTTCTCCAAGGCTTCTAGACCATTGGCGGCAGTGCTCACCCGATAACCATCCTTGGTTAAGACATACTCCAGATTGGTGCGAGCAATCTCCTCATCATCCACCACCAGGATGTCAATGGGCTGGAGGCGGCACAAAGTGCGCACCGCCAGATACTCCAGGATGCGCTCCTTGACGTGACGCAGACCATAATGCTGGTTTTCCAGGACGGCCTCGGCCCGCTTAAGGTCCAAGTTGTCTTCGGTAAAGCGCTGCCAAGGCAGGGAAATAAGATAGTCCAGGTAGTTGAGACCGATGGCGTATTCCGCCGCCGCGGGGTCGGTTTTATCCAGGCGCTCCAGCTCCTTTAAGGCCACCTCGTTAACCTCTTCAGGCAACCGGGCTTTTTTGACTTTAGCCATCAGATCCGCCAACTCCGTGCTGGGCGGCTTAGGGCGCTCTTCCTCGGCTTTGCGGAAAAAGATCATCGATCGGTCCTATGGTCTCAGAGTTTTTAAAAAATATCTTTTTTACAGGATAAAAAAAATTTTGCGGGGCGGCAAGCAGGTACGGGTTTTTTCCCGATGGCGGTAAATAGCCTGTTGCATTATGCAATTGGGTTCGGCTTTTTTGTAACATAGGATAATTAATTGATAATACTAATATAAAAATTCAACGAACCTCTAGCCTTGCAGATTGCAACATGAGAAATTGACGAAGGGAACATGGCTCTGTAGAATATAATTATAAATATCCATATGTTATAAAAAAAGAGGCGCTGGCCTATCCCTTGCATAAGAAAAGGTGAAAAAATACCTGTGTCATAACACCAGAAGGAGGATGCCATGAGAAGCTGGAGAGAGCGATGGGAAGCCATCTGGATGGCGGTGGCCTTTGCGGAGGCCAACGAAGGCGAATACGCCAACGCCATACTGGAGGAATCCCGGCGTTCGGCGGCAGATCGGGTTGCAACGGGCCGGCGTCCGGAGAGGCGGCCCCGGCTCCCGATGTACCGGAGCTAAGCTATGGTCAGGTGGCTGAAAGACCTATTGCGGGGCAGAAAGAAGCAGGAGAAACCGGCCGAAGTGGAGGTTACCCGGCAGAGCACCCGGCGGGCGGATTATGACCGGATGATGGAGGCCGTCACCTTTGCCGAAGCCGGGTTGACTGATTATGCCCAAGAGGTGATGCGCCGCCACAGTCTGGAGCCCCGCAAAATTCTGGTGGTAGAGCAGGGGATGAGCTTGACGCCGGCCGTAATGGAATATGCCCTGGACTTGGCGGAACGTTTAAGATCCGCCCTGGTGATTCTTAATGTGGCGCCGGCGCTGGGGGCCGGGGAGGAGCCTTTACCCCTTTATAAGCAGCACCTCAGGAACTCCCTGGCAGAAAGAGTGCGCCAGGCTGCGCAAGGGTACCGCCAACGGGCCGCAACCAAGGGTATCGCCCTTCAGCACCTGGTCAAATTCAGCGACCTCAAGACCGCCCTGACGGAAGTCAATCGGGAAATCAGGCGGATTGAACTGGTGATAGCCAGCCGGGAAGTGAAATTGGAGAAACTGGAGGCCGGGCTGAGTATGCCCGTGTTTCAAATTACCTAAATTAAATAGGAGAAAAGATTATGCCAGAACGGAAAAGTAAAAGGAAACGTAATGCCCTCAAGGCCCTGCTCTTTGGGGGTCTCAGCGTGGCGCTATATGCGGCGGTGTTTGCCAACTCCAGTGTGGTCTTGGCTTATACTACCCGAGGCGCTTGGTTTGCTGCCCTGCCCATTACCACGGCGTTTGTTTTTTCCTTTGTGCATGGGGCGTTTGCTAATTATCTATGGGCCGCCTTAGGTATTGAGCCCTCCAAGAAACCGGTGGAAACCCGGGTAGAAGAAAAGCGTCCGGAACCCCGGAAGCGTCCCCGTCCCCGCTTGCATCTGAATGCCTAAGCCGGAGACAAAAAATTTTCCTAAAAGGAGTAGACAATGCAAGAAGTTGTGCAACAAGCCGGGCAATTTATCGATCTGAACTTGACGGCGGTCTTGTTTCTGTTTATTGTCGGCTTTATCGGCGGGTTGGTGAGCGGGTTTATCGGCTCCGGCGGGGCCTTTGTCTTGACCCCGGGGATGATGAGCTTGGGAGTGCCGGCAACCGTGGCGGTGGCCAGCAACATGTGCCACAAATTCCCCAAGGCCATGGTAGGGGCCTATAAGCGCTGGCGCTACGGCCAGGTGGACCTGAAGCTGGGGCTGGTGATGGCCGCCTCCGCCATCCTGGGGGTGCTGGTAGGCATCAAGATTCAGGAAGCGATCTTAGCCGCCTGGGGGCAGGCCGGCTCCAACCTGTACGTCAGCGTAGCCTTTGTGGTGGTGCTGGTGGTGGTGGGGGGCTACGTGTTTTATGACGCCTGGAAGATTAGCCGGTATGGGGGGGAGATGCCGGTGAACGAAAATTCCCTGGCCAGACGCTTGCAGAGGATCAACCTGCCCCCCATGCTGAACTTCAAAACCGCCGGAATTCGCATTTCCATGTGGTTCACTATTCCGGTGGGATTCGCCACCGGCATGCTGGCGGCCACCATTGCAGTGGGCGGCTTTATCGGCGTGCCGGGCATGATTTATTTCGTCGGCGCCTCGGGGTTGGTGTCCTCTGCCACCGAACTGGTCATCGCCTTTATCATGGGCTTCGGGGGCAGCATCAAATGGGCCATCAACGGCATGGTGGATATCCGCCTGACACTGTTGATTTTGGCCGGCTCGCTCCTGGGGGTGCAACTAGGGGCCATCGGCACCACTTACGTCAAGGACCACATGATCAAGGTGGTCATGGGCGCGATTATGCTCATCGTGGCCGTGAGCCGTGGTTTGGCTATCCCCCAATACCTGAAGGAATTAGGGCTTATCTCCCTGGACCAAGGGGCGATCGCCACCCTGATGACCGCCAGCTTCATCACCATGTGCATCGGTCTGGCCGTTGGGGCCATAATCATCCTGGGCAGCATGTGGCAGGCCAGGAGAAGAGAAAAGTACGCCTTGAAAGAGAGCTATGGGCAAGTATAACAAAATTCTGGTGGCGGTGGATGGGTCAGCGGCAAGTTGGCACGCCCTGCAGGAAAGCCTTAAACTGACAGACTCCGTCATCACTGCAGTGGCCGTGGTCCCCCCCTACGGGGGGGACCTTAGGCTGGTGGGAGTCCGTAACATCCGTCAGCAGATCCGCCGGCCTTTGGAGGAAGCCGTCCGCGCGGCGCAGGAGTTGGCTGAGAAAGCCGGCGTCAAACTTAAAACGTTCCTGGCCGAAGGCGAGCCCTATGAAGAAATCGTGGATCTGGCGGATGAACAAGGTTGTGATCTCATTGTGCTGGGACTAAAAGGGAAGGAGGTGATAGAGCGGCTGCTTAGCAGGGGCAGCACCGTCGCCCGAGTCATCGGCTATGGCCAGCCAGATGTGCTGGCGGTGCCTGAGGACGCAGCCATTAGCTGGTCCAAGCTGCTTGTGCCCCTGGATGGCTCCAAATACAGCAAGTTCGCCACTGCCCGCGCCATGGAGCTGGGACAGATTTATGGCTCGGAACTGACGGTGATGACCGCCACGGACCTGCCGCCCGCCACCTATGGAGTGGCGCCGGGGATGGCTGAGGACTTGATCGTCAAACTCAAGGGCTTTCTGGCCAAGGTCACTGCTCACGCCCAGACCCTGGGCCTCAGCGCGGCTGCGGTGGTAAAAGACGGGGAGGCCGCCGAAGCCATCACGGAACTGGCAAAGGAGCGACAGTGCAGTCTGATCATCATGGGCTCCCACGGCCGTTCGGGGCTGAGGCGCTTGCTCTTGGGAAGCGTCACCGAAAAAGTCCTAGCCACCTCCCCTTGCCCGGTACTGGTGGTGAAACAGTGAGCCGCTGGTAAGTTAACAGTTACAGGATAAAACCTGGGGGTGGGGGAAGATCACCCCGGTGGTCTGCAGTTTTTGGGAGAGGCGGCATGAAACCCGCCTCTTCTTTGTGCCCCCTCACCTTGCCCCACTACCCCTGTCTAGACCGGGGACATAAATAACACCTGTGGGGGGACCTGGATAACACATTACAATGGCATGTCCGCAGTATATAATTATGACCACAATGGTCAGCGTTAAAAGAGCAAGAAAATCTGACTTTTTACCAAACCCTCAAATATCAGTCTGAACCTGATGGCTTTTTCGCCGTCAGTGGGAGATGGCTCAACTGTAGGCTATGAGCGGCTGGAAGATCCTGTGGCGTCTGAATATCCGCCAAAAAGTGGTCCTTGCTCTGACCGCGGCTCTGGTGACCATCGGGGGGATTGCAGCCTTATCTTATCATTACCTGGTGTGCATCGAACGCAAACAGCATTTCGTCGGCTTCGCCGAAGACCTGCATCTCATCACCTTGGAAATTCGACGCTACGAAAAAAATTACCTCCTGTACGGCTCCCAGGATGATCTGGCAGAGAATCGCCGCTATATCAAGCAAGGTCTGGAAGTTTTAGACAAGATCGACCCAGAAATCAAGACCTTCAAAGTAGGCCCCAAGGTGGAGCAATTCCGCCAAAAATTACTGACTTACCAAAAACTGATGGAAAATCCGTGTCGCCAGCCGGAGGTGCACACCCAAGATGAATGTCGGGTCTGGGAAAATCAGTTGCGGGAGCTGGGCAAGGCCCTGGTGGATTTATCCCAACAGGTCTTGTTATTTGAACGCCAACTGATATTGGGCATCATCACCACCCTGAAGACCCAGTTGGCGGCCTCCATGATGATCTTCCTGGTAGTGGGGATATTTTTGGTCATCATTGTCAGTAGAAAAATAGTCCGGCCGTTGAAAGTGATTGAAAAGACGACCCTGCGCATTGCCCAGGGAAACTTTCGACCGTTGCCGGTGTTCAATACCCACGACGAGACCGTGGGAGTGATGGAGGCCTTCAACCGCATGGTGGCGGAGCTGGAGAAGCGCCAGCACATGTTGGTGGAGACCAAGAAGATGTCGTCGCTGGGGGTGTTGGCGGCCGGCATCGCCCATCAGTTGAACAATCCCCTGAACAACATCTCCACCTCCTGTCAGATCGTGTTGGAGGAGCTGGGGCAGTGCGATGAGGGATTCTTGAAAAAAATGCTCATTAATGTGGGGCAGGAGGTCAACCGGGCCCGGGACCTTGTCAAGGGCTTGCTGGAATTTTCGCGGGTGCGGGATTTTACTCTCCAATCTATCCCCTTGGCAGAGGTAGTGCAGCGGGCTGTCCGCCTGATTGCCAGCCAGGCGCCGCCGGGAGTGGACATCGTCTCAGAGGTGCCGGCCGACCTGAAGGTGGAAATTGACAGCCAACGTATGCAGGAGGTGTTCCTCAACCTGCTGATGAATGCTATTCAGGCTATTGCTGAGCCGCCCGGAGTGATCAGGATCGCCGCGCACACTGAGCAGGATAAGAGGGAAGTGGTGATTACGGTTTCGGATACCGGTGTGGGCATCCCCCGGGAGCATCTGGATCACATTTTTGATCCGTTTTTTTCCACTAAGAAGGCGGGCCTGGGCACGGGGCTGGGATTGTCCATTGTTTATGGCATCATCGAAAAACACCGGGGCACCATCTCAGTGGAGAGCCGGGAAGGCGAAGGGACCCGGTTTACCATTCGCTTGCCTTTGGAATGCCCACCGACAGGGGAAACAACGGCATGACCCCGGCCCGACTCTTGATTGTGGAAGACGAACTTATCGCCCGGGAAAACCTGGAGCACGTGCTCCACAAAGAAGGCTACGACATCGTGGCGGTAGAGAGCGGAGCGGAGGCCTTCCAAGAGTTGGACCGGGCTGAATATGACTTGGTGCTCACGGATTTGCGCCTGCCGGGGCTGGACGGCATGCAAGTGCTGCAACGCGTCAAGGAGGTGTCGCCCAACACCGAAGTGATCATGATTACCGGCTACGCCACGGTTGCCTCCGCCGTGGAAGCAATGCAAAAGGGGGCCTACCACTACCTGGCCAAGCCCTTCCAGATAGAGGAGATGCGGGTCTTGGTGCGGCAGGCCTTGGAAAAGCGGCGCCTGCGTCAGGAAGTGGCAGAGCTGAAACGTCAGGTGCAGCTCCAGAGCTCCGTCCCCCTGATCATCGGCCAGACCCCCAAAATGGTGGCCTTGAAGGAGACTATTCGGCAGATTGCCCCTCTGGAGTGCACCGTCCTCATCCTGGGAGAAACCGGCACCGGTAAGGAGTTAGTGGCCAAGAGCATCCATTCTTTGAGCCCCCGCGCCGAGCACCGCTTTGTGGCCATCAATTGCGGGGCCTTTACTGAAGAGCTGCTGGCCAATGAGCTGTTCGGCCATGAAAAGGAGGCTTTCACCGGCGCCCGGGGCGTCAAACGAGGCTTCCTGGAGGTGGCGGCGGGCGGCACCCTGTTTCTGGATGAAATCGGAGAAATGCCAGCCACCATGCAGGTTAAACTCCTGCGCGTCCTCCAGGAAAAATCCTTCTTCCGGGTGGGCGGCACCCTGGAGGTTCCCGTCGACATCCGCATCCTGGCGGCCACCAACAAAGATTTGCGCCGGGAAGTGGAGCAGGGCAACTTCCGCCAGGACCTCTACTATCGCCTGAATGTGGTCACCCTGGAAGTGCCGCCCTTGGGAGAACGCCGCGACGACATCCCCCTTCTGTGTCAGCATTTTCTGACTAAATTCGCTCAAACCCAGGGGAAAGACGTCGCCAGGCTCTCTGCCGAGGCTCTAGACATTCTGATGAGCTATGAGTTTCCAGGCAATGTCCGGGAACTGGAGAACATCCTGGAGCGGGCTGCGGTGTTATCCCAGGGCAAGGTCATTGAAGCGGCCCACCTGCCCATGGACTTGCAGCAACCACGGGTGCAGGTGTGGCGCCGGACCAGGCGCAAATTCCCCACCCTGGAGGAACAGGAAAAAGACTATATTTTCTGGGTACTTATGCAGGTGGAGGGCAACCGCAGCCGGGCGGCGGAAATCCTGGGGATCGACCGGGTGTCCTTATGGCGCAAACTCAAACGCTATGGACTGTCAGAGTAAAGGGGCGAGTCTTTTAGGAGGTCGGGCTGTTGTTTCCGGTCTCTTTTGGTTTCGGAACCGCGGTGGGCAGGGCCAGGTGGAACCTGGCGCCGTGGCCCGGCTGGCTCTCTACCCAGATGCGCCCCTGGTTGGCCTCGGTGAGCGTCTTGCAGATATAGAGGCCAAGGCCCGAGCTGCTGGCCCGGCCCAGGTGGACTCGATATTTGTCAAACAGACGTGGCTGGTTCTCCACGGATATTCCCGGACCGCTATCCGCCACCACGATCTCCACTTCGGGCCGGTTGGGGCCGTCCAGCGGACGGGCCTGAACGATGATTTCGCCCCCGGCGGAGGTGACCGTCAGGGCGTTGCTGAGAAGGTTGGCCAGCACGCGTTCCAGGGAGGGTTCGTCCACATAAAGGGGAGGCAAACCTGGCGCCAGGGAGGAGGTTAAGGTAACCCCCTGATGTTGGGCTAAGGGTTGAAAGCGTTGGAGCAGCCGGCGGATAATAAACCCCGGGGGCACGGCCTCGGGGAGCAATGCCAACCGGCCGGATTCAAAACGGCTCAGGTCCAGGACGTTGTGCAGATGGAGCAGCAGTCCCTCGCTTTGCTGGATAATATCCTGTAATTTGCGGCAGGTTTGGGGAGGTAGGGTTTCGTCCTCCAAAGCCTCGATGGTAAGGCGCACGCCGGTCAGGGGCGCCTTGATGTCATGGATGATCATAGAGAGAAAATCGGCGTTGGCGGCGATGCGGTCCCGTTCTTCCTGCAGAAGCCTGGTTTTTTCCCGGAGGGCTTGGGTCATGGTATTGAAAGACGCCGCCAACTCCCCCAGCTCATCCCGGCTGGTCACCGGGATATCGCCGGCCAGTTCTTCCCGCGCTGCCTGGCGGGTGCCTTCGGTGAGCAAGACGATCTGGCGGCGCATGCCTAAGGACAGCCCGACGCTGAAAGAGGCGCCGATCAAGGCGCTGGCCAGGCCCACTCCGAAGATCACGAGCTTCAGGCCCCTGAGGGTGGACACCAGTTCCTGCCGGTTTACTCCCACTACAATCAAATTTTCCCAGGGTTTCTCTTCCTCTTCCAGGGGCAGATACGTGATGGTATAAGCCTGCTCACCGATTTCCAAGGTTTGCGGCCCTTGCCCCAGCGCCGTCTTCTGGGCGGCCAGCTCTTTGAAGCGCTGGAGTTCCAGGAGGGCGTTGTCCGGGAGATTTTTAAAGGAATTGACCACCAGACGATTGGCGAAGAAGATGGCTACCTCAGCACCGGGCCGGGACAGGGCTTCCACGAAGCCCCGGTCAATGATGAGGCCGGTAAGCACCACGCCCACCAGATACTCGCCGCTGTAAACCGGTGCCGCCGCGCTCAACGAAATACTGTCCTGCCACTGGGTCATGCGCGTGGCGCTCTTGCCTTTCAAGGCCGCCCGCACTACCGGGTTGGTGGAAATATTGACCCCGATGGCCTCAGGAGCATGAGCCCGGACTCTGATAACCCCATTCTGATCAGTAATGGTAAGAATATGCAGACCGGTGGCTTTCAGGACGGGCACCAGAAGGCGGCGCAGCTCCTCGATCTTGCCTTCGGCTAACAGCTCGGTATAACTCGGATTGTCGGCGAGAAGACTGGCGGCCTGCATGAGACGTTGGATTTTGCCCTGGTATTCGGCCAACACCAAGCGGGCGGTCAATTCCACCCGCTGCTGGTGCCAGGCGAGGATCCTTTCCATGGCCAGCTGCTGGATGACCAGGAGCAGGGCCACCACCGCCACCAGGATGGAAAGCAGATTGACCCCCAGGAGTTTGAGGCCGACCTTATTTTGCAGAATCATCTGGACAACACCAGGAATCTAGGCATGAGCTGTCCGCCAAAATCAAACCACATAAACGGTATCAAAGTTTAAGTCCGCTTAACAGGGGAAAAAAGTCCGCAACCGCCATGAATCGGTTAGAGTTAACTAATCAGATAACTCATTTCATGGCTTATGGCTTACGGCTCTCGCCAACCCGACCGCAGCCCTTTCAATCACCGCCTCGGGTACGCAGAAGGCCAGCCGGAAGTAGCCGGCCCGGCCGAAGCCCCGCCCCGGCACGCTCAGGATGTTTTCCGCCTTCAGACGGGCCACAAAGGCCAGATCGTCCCCCCCCGGTGCCTTGGGGAAGAAATAAAACGCCCCCTGGGGGAGGAGGAAGTCGTATCCGGCGCGGCTCAATATCTGGGCCAGGAGCGCCCGGCGGCGTTGGTAGGGGGTGATATCCACTGTAACACCAGGCAGCTTGGCCACCACCCGCTGCATCAGCGCCGGGGCGTTGACAAATCCCAGGATGCGGTTGGCCAGCACCAGCCCCGCCGTCAACTCCTGCCGGAAAGCCGCCTGGGGAGAAACCGCCGCCAGACCCAAGCGCTCTCCGGGGATGGAAAGCTCCTTGGAAAAGGAAGTCGCCAACAGGGTATCAGGATAGAGGGCAAAAAGGTTGGGCACCTCCATACCATCATACACCAGATGCCGATAAGGTTCATCCGTCACCAAATACACCGGCCTACCCTGTCGGCGGGACTGCTCCCTCAGCACCTGGGCCATCTCTGCCAGCCGCCGGGCGTCGTAGAGCTGGCCGGTGGGGTTGTTGGGGGAATTGATGATTACCGCCCTCGTCCTTAAGCTTAGAGCTTCCTGCAGGCGCTCAAGGTCAATCTGAAAGACCTCGTCGGTTTCTACCACCCGGGCCACCCCCCCATGATTGTCCACATAAAACAGATACTCCGGGAAATAGGGGGCAAAGATCAACACTTCGTCTCCCGGGTCCAGCAAGGCTTTGAGAATGACGTTCAAAGCCCCCCCTGCCCCACAGGTGAGCACCAGATCCTGAGGGCCGAAGTCCTGCTGATAGACCCGGCTCAACTGGGAGGCCAGCACCTGGCGGGTGGCCAACAGACCGGCATTGGGCATATAAGCATGCAACCCGGGGCTGGGATCGCCGGCGGCCTTGATAAGCTCCTCTTTGAAACGGCCCGGCGGTTCCAGATCCGGGTTCCCCAGGGTGAAGTCATAGACCGCCTCCACCCCCAGGCGGGCCTTCAACTCCGCCCCCTCCTCAAACATGCGGCGAATCCAGGAGGCTTTCTCCAGGGCGCCCTTGATTTTGTTAGCTACACTCATGTCACCCTCTTGTCGGTGAGTCGTAAACAGTCATCCACCTTTCAGTCGGTTCTATCTCAACTTATCCATTTATAACCTAAAATTCGGAACTGTTACTAATTTTTTCAGCTCATCTCTTGATTTGTTGACCAAGTTTTTATATTAAATAAAATTACAGATTTTTCCGAAATGCATAAAAATGATGCGCCATATATTTTTTAAAGAGATTTCTTCCCTTCGCCCTGGTCTTCACCGGAGTTGGTCTTTGTCATTGCTCTTGGCCTGCCCCCGGCGGAGCAGGCTTCTATAATATAATTCCCGAATATATCGCCGCGTTTCATAAAACTCCTCAATGGCCTCAACCATTACCGTAAGCCGGGGCGGTGAGCTCCGATTTGAGGAAAGGAAGGAACTCGTTATGCCAGAGAAAATCTTCATTTTCGACACCACCCTCAGGGATGGTGAGCAATCTCCGGGGGCCAGTCTTAACAAGGACGAGAAAATTCAGATCGCCCGACAGCTTGAGCTTCTCAATGTGGATGTCATCGAAGCCGGCTTTCCCTACGCCTCACCAGGGGATTTTGAGTGCGTCCAGGCCATCGCCCATGAGATCCGGGGACCACAGATCGCCGGGCTGGCCCGGGCTTTTCCCAAAGATATCGACGCCGCCTGGGAGGCGGTGAAAGCGGCCGCCAACCCGCGCCTTCATACCTTCATTTCCACCTCCGACATCCATCTAAAATACCAGATGCGCAAAAGCAGGGAGGAGGTTTTGGAGATGGCGGTGGTCGCAGTGAAACATGCCGCCCGCTATACCTCCAATGTGGAGTTCTCCGCCATGGACGCCTCCCGCAGCGACATCGCCTATGTGGCCCAGGTTTTTACCGCCGTCATCGACGCCGGGGCCACCACTGTCAACTTCCCGGACACGGTGGGCTATGCCATCCCACCGGAATTCGGCGACAAAATCCGCTACCTCATGGAAAACGTCCCCAACATCCATAAGGCCGTCATCTCGGTGCACTGCCACAATGACCTGGGGTTGGCGGTGGCCAACACCCTGGCGGCCATCCTGAACGGCGCCCGCCAGGCGGAAGTGACCATCAACGGTATCGGCGAACGGGCCGGCAATACCTCCCTGGAGGAGGTGGTCATGTCCCTGGCCACCCGCAAGGACTTCTTTGACTACTACACCGACATCGTTACCCAATACATCTATCCCACCAGCCGCCTGGTGAGCAAGCTCAGCGGCATGGTGGTGCAGCCCAACAAGGCCGTCGTCGGGGCCAACGCCTTTGCCCATGAGTCCGGCATTCATCAGGACGGGGTCCTCAAAGAGGCCAGCACCTTCGAGATCATGACCCCGCAAAGCATCGGCATCAAAAAAAGCAAACTCCCCCTGGGCAAACTCTCGGGTCGTCACGCCCTGCGGGAAAAGCTCAAGGAAATGGGCTACGTTCTCACCGAAGAAGAGCTCAACCAGGTGTTCGCCCGCTTCAAGGACCTGGCGGACCGCAAAAAAACCGTCTTTGATGAAGACTTGGCCAGCCTGGTGGAGACCGAGGTGCTCTTCAAGTCCGTACCGGAATATTACCGCCTGCTGGAACTGGTGGTCCTCGCCGGGACCTCGGCCAAACCTACGGCCACAGTGAAGATGGAGATCGGCGGGAATATTGAGCGCTATTCAGCCTTCGGCGACGGTCCCATCGACGCCGCCTACAAGGCCATCACCCACCTCACCGATTCCACCTGCAACCTGCTGAAGTTTGCGGTGAGTTCCATCACCGGGGGTACCGACGCCCTGGGGGAAATCACCATCCGCTTGGAGGACGGCGGCCTCACCGTCACCGCCCAGGGCGTGGACCCGGATATTGTCACTGCCAGCGCCCGGGCTTACATCAACGGCCTCAACCGCCTGCGCTTCATGAAAGAACGGGGCGGCCGCGGCAAAAAACCGGAAGAGATGGTGGAATAGCTCTAGGGGGAGAGGAGCAGACACCGGCTGTCCCTGCTCTCTCCCCCATTTTCCCTCCCAAGCCATTACCAGAAGGGATATTTTATGACCAAGCCTCAGACCATCACCCAGAAAATCCTGGCGGCGCATGCCGGGAAAGACTATGTGGCGCCGGGGGAACTGATCCTGGTGCAGGTGGATCTGGCCCTGGGCAATGACATCACAGCCCCCATCGCCATCAAAGAGTTCCGGCAGGTGGGGGCTGATAAGGTATTTGACCAAAAGCGGGTGGTGCTGGTCTGCGACCACTTCGCCCCCAACAAGGACATCCCCTCCGCCGTCCAATGCCAGCTAGTGCGGCAGTTTGCCCGGGAGCAACACCTGGCTCATTTTTATGACGGCGGTGAAATGGGGATCGAGCATGCCCTGCTGCCGGAGAAGGGGCTAGTGGGCCCAGGGGAGGTGATCATCGGGGCTGACAGCCACACCTGCACCTATGGGGCCCTGGGGGCCTTTGCCACCGGCGTGGGCTCCACGGACCTGGCCGCCGCCATGGTGACCGGGGAATGCTGGTTCAAAGTGCCCGACAGCATCCGCCTGGTTTACCGCGGCACTCTTAAACCCTGGGTCACCGGCAAGGACCTGATACTATATACCATCGGCGACCTCGGGGTGGACGGCGCCAGGTATATGGCCATGGAGTTTACCGGCGACGCCATTCAGAACCTAAGTATGGCTGAGCGTTTCACCATGGCCAACATGGCGGTGGAAGCCGGAGCCAAAAACGGCATCATTGCCCCCGATCAAACCACCCTGGCCTATGTGGCCGGTCGCGCCGTGAGACCATACCAGCTCTATCAGAGCGATCCAGAAGCGCCTTATATCTGCGAGAAAAACTACGAGGTCAGCGATCTGGAGCCGCAGGTGGCCTGCCCCCCTTCGCCGGGCAACGTTGTGCCAGTGTCACAAGTGGGCAAGGTGGACGTCGACCAAGCCGTCATCGGCTCCTGCACCAACGGCCGCCTGGAGGATCTGCGGCTGGCGGCGCAGGTTCTGAGAGGGCGCCGGGTGGCGAAAGACTTGCGCCTGATCATCATCCCGGCCACCCCCTTGATCTACCGGCAGGCCATGGCAGAAGGATTGTTTGAGATTTTTCTCGCCGCCGGGGCCGTCATCAGCCCGCCCACCTGCGGCCCCTGCCTGGGCGGCCATATGGGGATCCTGGCCCCCGGCGAAGTGGCCGTCGCCACCACTAACCGCAACTTCACCGGCCGCATGGGCCACCCCACCTCCAAAGTCTATCTGGCCAACCCCGCGGTCACAGCCGCCTCGGCGGTAGCCGGGAGCATCGTGGGGCCGGAGGCTTTGTCAAGGTCAC
>DYLF01000162.1:326-1534 GCA_020722205.1 Desulfobacca acetoxidans | reverse complement strand
TGTCCTCCTCAGATCTCCACCCTGCTGAAGGAATTTTGGAGAGAGGGTTGCCAATCACCACCCAACCGTAAACTTAGCGGCTGCAGTGCGCTTAAGTTGGGGGGGTCAATAATAGTCCCGCCCGATTGAAAAAAGCGATGGCCTTATACTATTCGAAACAAGTATTGTGTGGCATAATATTTTTATTGGCCCTCGCCTTTACGGGCATAGGCAAATTGTCCCAGCCATCACTAAGCAAGGAGAGCTAACCATGGAATTTGTGGTGGAAAAACTGATCATCCCAGACGGAGCAAATCTCATATTGGGACAAAGCCACTTTATCAAGACGGTGGAAGACCTCTATGAGATACTCGTGGGTGCAGCACCAAGCATTAGATTCGGCTTGGCCTTCTCAGAATCCTCGGGAGACTGTCTCATCCGGGTGGAAGGCAACGATCCGGAATTGACGGCGGCCGCTGCTGACAACGCCCTCAAACTGGCGGCTGGCCATTGTTTCAATATCCTTCTCAGAAACGCCTTCCCCATCAACGTCCTTAATGCCGTCAAGATGTGTCCTGAGGTCTGCCGAATCTTTTGTGCCACCGCCAACCCCGTGGAAGTCATCTTGGCCCAAACCGCCCAAGGCCGGGGTATCTTGGGCGTGGTGGACGGCCTCTCCCCCAAAGGGGTGGAAGCCGAAGAGGGCAAGGCCTGGCGCCATGATATCTTGCGCCAGTTCGGCTATAAGAAGTAGTGTCCCCCAGCAACAACTCATGAAAGCGGCTGTCTTAGCGGCAGGGTTGGGGACGCGCCTGGCCCCCCTGACCAACTCCTGTCCCAAAGCCTTGGTGCCTGTGGCCAACCAGCCGCTCCTTGGCATTATCCTTGAGCAATTGGCATCGGCAGGATGCTGGCAGGCGGCTTTAAATACTCACCACTTGGCTGATCAGGTACGCCATTTTCTGAGAAACCAGGGCCCGTGGGGAATGCATATTAAGATCTGTCACGAACCTGAGATTCTGGGAACTGGCGGTGGCTTGCGTCAACTGGGAGAAACTCTCCAATGCGACACCTTCTTGGCCATCAATGCCGATATCCTCACCGATCTGAATTTGGCCGACATTTACGCACGTCACCCACCCGGAGCCTTGGCCACCCTGGTGCTTCACGATCACCCTCCTTTTAATAAAGTATGGCGGGACCGCACAGGAAAGGTGGTGGGAATCGGA
>DYLF01000162.1:0-298 GCA_020722205.1 Desulfobacca acetoxidans | reverse complement strand
TGCGGACCCGCCCCTGGCTTACACCGGCATCCAGGTGGTGAGCCGGGAGTTTCTCAAGTGGCTGCCTGGCAAAGGTTTCGGGGATCTGGTGACTGCCTGGCGAATGGTCATCGAAAAGGGAGGAGCCTTGTCTGGGCTGGTGGTGGACGGGCATTTCTGGCAGGATATCGGCACCCCAGCCTCCTACCTGGCAGCCCACCAGCGACTGCTGACGGCCCTCCCCCCGCGCCTCCGACCTTTCTTCCCCCCTCTTACCGATCCCCTGCTGGCGCCGGGCGCGGTGCTGGCGCCTGGGGTG
>DYLF01000161.1 GCA_020722205.1 Desulfobacca acetoxidans | reverse complement strand
GGGTGGCTTACGAAGGCCGCAGGGCGAACTGGAGTTGTCCTGTTTTTTGGAAAATTATAAACCTTTGATTATATTGGCGATATTATAATTTCTTCCTCAAGCTGTCCAAATACCCGGACAGATTTGCGGTGGGGTTGAGTGCACAGATTTAATAAATATCAATAATATCAATTAGATACTCTCCTGGCATATCCAATGCTTCCCCTATAAGCGACTCCTCCTTCAACATATACAGCCCAGCCAGGGCCGGGGGCGGCCCTGGCTGGTCGAGTGTTTCCGCCCTCATCCCTCTTTTGCCCGCCAACGGCGGAAGGAGGGGAAATTTCTCCAGGGAGAGCGCCTATGCACATCATCTGGCTGGTCTTTGCAGGTCTGGCGTTACCCTGCTACCGGCATACCCAGGGGCTGGAGCTGCCCCAGGTGTGTTATTTGGCGAGGAGCGAGGGGCTTCTTAGTTTTAGTAGAAAATCAATGGGCATGGGAAAAAACCAACGGCAAAACTTTAAAAAAAGTGTGATTAGCAAAGCAATTAAAGAGGTCTGGTCATGAAATTAGCACAGGAGCTGATGACGCCGGCTGGTGGCGGCGGGGAACTCGCCTGGCTGTGGGCTGACGAGTGCCCTGGGGAGGGCAGGGAGCAGGCAGGCTGGGAGTTTCTGACGGCTGGGCAGATAAGGAACCCGGAACCTGAGGGGCTCGATAACCGGTGGATTTTCACCGCTGACCACGAGGAGCGGGGCTGGCTTACCGACAGCTACCAGGCCTGCTTGACAACCTCCTCAGAGGCAGGGGGCGCCCTGACCTGGGAGGTAGAGGTTAGGGAGTTTCTGGGGAAAGGAAGTCCGGGAGTGGAGACCTTCGGCGTCGGCGGCTATGTCTATGTGACCCAGCCGGACGGGCTCCAGAGGTGGTTGCTGATCACCGGCCAGGAGGTGCCGGGAGACGGCGGGCGGTGGGACGGCCGGGTTATCTGGCAGGAAGCAAAAGGACGGTCCACTTTCACCCTGACCTGTTTGGATGAGAGCGGCCAGGAGTTTTGCCTGGAGCTGGACGAGCCGGGCCGCCGCCGCCGGTGGCAGCTCCAGGCCGAGCCTGTCTGGGATTTTTTTCCTCCCCTGGGGCTGACCGAGCCGAGGGCGGGCGGCAGTTTGGGCGGCTACCTCTATGTGATGGAGCCGGACGGCAGGCCCAGGTGGGCCTATGTCCACGGCGCCCAGGCGGCGGGGCAGGACGGCCTGGCCGCCGTCATACCGGGACCGACTGGCCTCTCTGCTCTGGAGGTGGTGCTTCGGGGCCTGCTGGCCTTGGGGACCGGCACGTAGCCCAGCCGCCCCCCGGTCTGCGGACGCCTGGACGGTCTCCTGTAATTTGCCACCAGGGTCCACGGATGCGTGTTCAGAATTTAATGTGGGGCCTGGTTCCCCTGAGGAGGTGATAGACAACCAGTAACACGTGATTATCTATGGCTGGCAGTAGGCTCTTCGGCTACCGGTTATGAGCCGGGGAGGGGTACCCTGGCGGAGGGTGTCCGACAGGCT
>DYLF01000083.1 GCA_020722205.1 Desulfobacca acetoxidans | reverse complement strand
TCCGTGAAGTGCGCGGCCCGCAGGCGCTTGGTGAACTCCAGAGTGTCGAAGGCCAGCACTTTCATATGGTTATTATTATCAAACCGCTAACCACTATCAAGGCCTTCCCGGCACGAGATGGACTTCCGCCAATTCCCCTGCCTGGAAGTCACAAATCCCTTCGCCTGATTTTCGTCCCGGGCTTTTACCCTTTGCCACCATCGCCTTCGGACATATTAGGCCGCCGCCCCAGCAAGAATGTCAATATTTCACGTACGTCCCCTATTTAGACTGGGAAGTCCACCTTGATCTTAAAGATCCGCTTGGCCGGCAGACTGAGAATTTCGATGCCTGTGGCCCGGCTGATTTCTGCCAGAATATCCTTTAGACGCTCCTGGGACTCGGCGATCAGGGTGAACCACACGTTCAGTTCATTGCGCCGCAAATAATTGTGCGTCACCCCCGGATGCCGGTTCACCTCCGCCACAAACTCCTCCAGCCTTTCCACCGGCACCTGCGCCGCACACAGGGTGCTGGTATAACCCAGCTTCCGGGAGGTAAAATTCGCCCCCAGCCGCCGAATCACCCCAGACTCATACATCTCCTGCACCCGCCGCAGCACCTCCGCTTCGCTCGCTCCCACCCTTTCCCCCACCACCTGAAAGGGCCGCTCCGCAATGGGAAAATGAGATTGTATCTCATTCAAGATCGCCCGATCCAAACGGTCCAACTTCTTCTGCGGCATTTAACTACCTTTACTTTGGATAGCTTATAGCCCATTGCTTAATACGGACATATGGGATCCTCACCCAAAACATCCCCCGTCATCGCATACGCCCTGGCCCGGCAGCCGCCGCAGACCTTGCGGTATTGGCAAGCGTGGCATTTGCCATGATAATCATCCACCGCCCGCAATCGGGCAAACAACTCGGAGGTCTCCCAAATCTCCGAAAAAAGTTTCTCCCGGATATTCCCGGCTATGAGCTCCAGATATCCGCATGGTTGCACCGCCCCGCAATAGGATACAAAAGCAAATCCCTGTCCCCCCAAGCACCCCTTGGTCATGGCCTCCAAGCCGTGGGTGGCGCAGGTGATTTTTTCGCCCCGGGCCTCCGCCTCCTCCCGCCACAACCGGTAATATTGCGGGGCGCAGGTGGGTTTCAGGTGCAGCCTGCCCTCCTGCTGCCGGGCCAACAGCCACCTCAGGGTCTGTTCATACTCCGCCGGAGACAACAGCTCCTCCCGCATAAACTCCCCCCGTCCGGTGGGCACCAGCACAAAGACATGGTGGGCCACGGCCCCCAAATTTATCGCCAGCTCATAAATCGCCCCCAGTTCCGCCACATTGCCCTTGATCACCGTGGTATTCACCTGAAACGGCAACCCGGCCTCCTGACACGCCCTGATTCCTGCCAGGGCCCCCGCAAAAGCTCCCTTCACCCCCCGCAGGGCATCATGGCTGGCCGCCCTCGCCCCGTCGATGGAAATGCTCAATCGTTGAATCCCTGCTTCCTTCAAACGGGCTGCCGCTTCGGGGGTCAACAGGGTGCCGTTCACTGCCATCACCATCCGGTGCCCCAATTTTCCCCCATAGGCCGTCAGCTCGTAGATGTCAGCTCTAAGCAGTGGCTCCCCTCCGGTGAGAATTACCACCACCTGCCCCAGCCCGGCCAGGTCCGCCAGCAGCCTCTTCCCTTCTGCCGTGGTCAGCTCTCCCGGATACGGTCCCGACCCCGCCGCCGCCCGGCAGTGCCGACAAGCCAGATTGCACCGTCTGGTCGTCTCCCAAGCCAGCAACTTTAATGGCCGGAGGCTGGGTTTTTGGTTCTGGACTATTATTTTTGCCATGTTCTCTGAAACATTCTATTTCACTGTTAACCTAACCCCTTGCCGGCCCTCAGTCACCGCTCGCCTTTTACTTCAACAACTTCGCCGCCTCCTTGGCAAAATAAGTCAGAATCATGTCCGCTCCGGCCCGCTTGATGCCCAGCAGCGACTCCAGCATCACCGCCGTCTCAGCCAGCCACCCCCTTTGCGCCGCGGCCTTGATCATGGCATACTCCCCGCTTACCTGGTAGGCCGCCAACGGCAGGTCCACCTCCGGGCGCAACCGGGCTATGATGTCCAAATACGGCAGGGCCGGTTTCACCATGATGATGTCCGCCCCCTCCTCTATGTCCAGCGCCGCTTCTCTGATGGCCTCCCGGGCGTTGGCCGGGTCCATCTGGTAGCCCCGCCGGTCTCCAAACTGCGGCGCCGATTCCGCCGCCTCCCGAAAAGGCCCGTAAAAGGCTGAGGCGTACTTTACCGCATAAGATAAAATCCCCACCATCTCAAAGCCCCGCTCATCCAAAGCCTCCCGGATGGCCGCCACCCGGCCGTCCATCATGTCCGAAGGGGCCACCATATCCACCCCTGCCTCGGCGTGCGACACCGCCACCTGGGCCAGGACATCCAAGGTGGCATCGTTGTCCACCTCCCCCTGCCTGATAATGCCGCAATGCCCGTGACTGGTATAACTGCAGAGACACACATCCGTGATCACCACCAGATGTGGCACCGCCTTTTTCAACCGGCGCACCGCCTGCTGCACCGTGCCCTTGGGAGAGGCCGCCTCGCTTCCCGTCTCGTCCTTCTGTCGGGGCAGACCAAACAACAGCACCGCCGGAATCCCCAAGTCCGCTGCCGCCCGTGCCTCCTCCGCCAACAGTTCCGGCGACAACCTGAACACCCCCGGCATGGCCCCGATTTCCTGCCGCACCCCCTTGCCCGGCGCGGCAAACAACGGATAGATAAAATCCGCTGGCGTCAGCAGCGTTTCCCGCACCAGCTTTCTCAGCCCCTCCCCTCGCCGCAACCGCCGCGGCCGAAACAAAACTTCCATAGCTTTTCCTCTGCCCCCTAATTTTTCCTCATTATCCTCTCCCCGCCCGGAGGGTGTCAACTCTGTTCTCGGTCCTGTCCTCTAGGTTCTGGGTTTTAGGTTCTGAATTCTTAATTTCATCATCTTTTGGCCTCTTGCCTCTTGCCCATAGCCTTGCGCCCACAGACCATTCCCCTTGCCCCTTGCCCCCTTTTCTGATAATTATTCACAGCATGCCGAAGGTCAGCGTCATCATCCCCACCTATAACCGCGCCCCCTGGGTCACCGAAGCCGTTTCCTCTGTCTTGGCCCAGACCTATCGGGATTATGAACTTCTGGTGGTGGACGACGCCTCCCAGGATGACACCCTCGAGGCTCTGGCCCCTTTCCTCCACCATCTCATTTTCCTGCGTCAACCTGAGCAGCGAGGGGTCAGTGCCGCCCGCAACCTGGGAATCATCGCCGCCCGGGGCGAGTGGCTGACCTTTCTGGACTCGGACGACCTCTGGCGGCCGGCCAAGCTGGCCCGCCAGATGGAATTCCTCGCAGCCTACCCCGATCTCCTCATCTGTCAAACCGAGGAAATCTGGCTCCGCCATGGTAAAAAAGTCAACCCCCCCCTGTATTGCCGCAAACCCAGCGGCCACATCTTCCTTCCCTCTCTTAAGCGCTGTCTCATCAGTCCCTCGGCCGTGATGCTGCATCGGCGCCTCTTTGCTGAAGTGGGTCTCTTTGACGAAGCCCTGCCCGCCGCCGAAGACTACGACCTCTGGCTCCGCCTCACCTGGCGCCATCCCGTCGGCCTTCTTTCCGAACCCCTGGTCATCAAGCGCGGCGGTCACCCTGACCAGCTCTCCCGCCAGTGGGGTCTTGACCGTTTTCGCATCCGGGCCCTCCAAAAAATCCTGGCTCAGCCCGACCTCCCCCCTCACTACCAGGAAGCCGCCCTGGACACCCTCACCCAAAAATGTAAGCTCTACGCCCAAGGCTGCGCCAAACGCGGTAAAGTTCAGGAAGCCCTTATTTACACCAATTTGATGGTTGCCTCCCATAAAGGAGCTTGCCATGCCCCAATCCAGCCTTTATGATTTATCTGACGAGACTATTGTTAAAGCTGCGTTAAATGCCGCTGATATTCTTTCCGGCATGGGTTATACTGGCAAACAAGGCAGTATCCATCTTTTGCAACTAAATCTGCAAACCAATACTATCACCGCTATATTGCACAATATCATCGCCTGGCAGATAAATCAGTTGGATAACAAGTGGATTTTTAAACCTAAAGGCGTGCCACTCCTGATTTGCTCAATAATCGTGGAGAAGGAATCCAGATTAAAGCCACCTCCAATAAATACATAAAAGGTAATAAAATTTCCCCCAATGAAGGCTATTATATTGCGGTTAAATATGAGCGGAAAGAGCCTTATGAAATTGTCATCAGGGAAATTCTGGCCGGCAGATTAAGCAGTTATGACTGGAGTAGGCCGGAGGGCACCCAATCTGCCTTCTTGAAGAAAGAGGCTGCAAAAAAATTAATGAAAATCTACCCATGATCAGCTGGTCAGGTGACGGCCCAAGCGGGGCAACTATTAAGATCTATTGTTATGATTGCCTTGCCGGTATGCGCCACTACCTGCAAGAACACTCTATTGATGTGGTGGTTACCTCGCCCCCTTACAATATCGGGGTTGCATATGCCAGCTATATTGACAACCAACCTAAAGATAAGTTTTTATCCTGGCTGGCAGAAATAGCCTTAGAAATTAAAAGAATTCTAACAAATGAAGGCTCCTTCTTTTTAAATGTGGGCGGTAAACCTTCTGACCCCTGGGTTCCCTTCGATATTCTGCAAAAATTGCGAAAGCACTTTGTCCTCCAAAATGTCATCCATTGGATCAAATCCATCGCCTTATCCAAGGACCGAGAAGTCTTTTGCAATGTTTCTTATGGACATTATAAGCCCATCGGCGGTCAACGTTTTCTCAATGATTGTCACGAATATATCTTCCATTTCACCAATTCAGGCAAGGTCAAACTCGATCGCCTCGCCATCGGCGTTCCTTACCAGGACAAATCCAATATCGGCAGATGGAAGGCAGCCGTTAAGGATAAAAGATGCCGCGGCAATACCTGGTTTATCCCTTATGAAACCATCCAATCCCGTGAACGGGATAGACCGCATCCTTCTTCTTTTCCGGTTAAGCTTCCCGAAATGTGCATAAAACTTCATGGCGTGAGCAACACCACCACTGTTCTGGACCCCTTTCTGGGTCTCGGCAGCACCGCCCTGGCCTGTCTAAGATTGGGGATCTCTTTTGTCGGCTTTGAGATTGACCCGCATTATTTTCAACTCGCCCTTAAACGAATTCAAGAATTTGCCAATTCCAGAACATTATTTTGGAGGGAATATGGATCTCTATGAAGCCATCCTCAACCGCCGCAGCCATCGCTTCTACAAACCAGACCTGCCTCCCCGGGTTGTCCTGGAGCGCATCATCAACGCCGCTCTCTGGGCCCCCTCCGGCACCAACGCCCAACCCTGGGAGCTCACGGTCATGGCCGGCCGATACCGGGATGAATTCGTGCAAATCTGCAGTCGCAGCCTCACCGCCCTGATGGATTATCTGCGCACCCAACTGGAGGAAAAACAGCAGCAGCTCATTGCTCGCTTTTTCAGTAACCTGGGCGGGGCCCCGGTAGTCATTGCCGTCACTCTCTTTAAACACCCCGACCCTCACATCAATCTGGCCAACATCCAGTCGGGCGCCGCCCTCATGCAGAACCTGCTCCTGGCTGCCCATGCCGAGGGCCTGGGCACCTGCTGGATGACCGGGGTCAAATATGTGGAAAAAGACATCCTGGACTACTTGGGCAAACCAGACCGCCAACTGTTGGCCATTACTCCCATCGGCTACTCCGCCAAAGAACCTCCCGTGCCCCCCCGCAAAGACCGCGAGGTTCGCTGGCTCGGCTTCGACTAGCATTCAGAGGTGGAGGTGGAGGCAATGGGATATGGACTACAATTTAATTCTCATTAATTCTCATTCTCTTGCCGCTTACCGCTCCCCTCAGGCCCAAAAGGATAATGGAGAACCATACCCATGAAACCCGTTGATGAACAACTCGCCCTCATCAAGAAAGGCTGCCACGAAATCATCCGGGAGGAAGAACTGGCCGCACGACTGGCCAAATCCATAGCCAGCGGCCAGCCCCTTAAGGTAAAGGCCGGCTTTGACCCCACCGCTCCCGATCTTCATCTGGGCCACACCGTGCTCATCCACAAGCTTAAGAATTTTCAGGAATTAGGCCATCAGGTGATCTTTCTCATCGGAGATTTCACCGGTCTTATCGGCGACCCTTCCGGTAAGAGCGAAACTCGAAAGCCCCTGACTGAAGAGGAGGTCAAAGTCAATGCCGCCACTTATGAACGCCAAATTTACAAGGTTTTGGACCCGGAGAAGACCGTCATCGACTTCAACAGCCGCTGGATGAAGCCCATGTTTGCCCAAGACCTCATACGCTTGGCGGCCCGTTACACCGTAGCTCGGATGTTGGAACGCGATGACTTCCACAAACGCTACACCTCCCAAAACCCCATCAGTATCCACGAGTTCCTCTATCCCCTCATTCAAGGTTACGACTCCGTGGCCTTGACGGCCGATGTGGAACTGGGGGGCACCGATCAAAAGTTCAACCTCCTGGTGGGCCGGGAACTGCAACGCGAATATGGCCAGCCTCCCCAGGTGGTCATTACCCTGCCGTTGCTCGAAGGCTTGGACGGCGTCCAAAAAATGAGCAAGTCCCTGAACAACTATGTGGGCATCGATGAGCCTCCCCAGGTGATGTTCGGCAAACTCATGTCCATTTCCGACACCCTGATGCTTCGCTACTATGAACTCTTAAGCGACATTGCCCCCCAAGACCTGAAACGTCTCCCCGACGACTTGGCCGCCGGCCGTAAGCACCCCCGGAACGTCAAGGAGGCCCTGGCCCTGGAAATCGTGGCCCGCTACCACGGCCCGGCCGCGGCCCGGCAAGCCGCCCAGGAATTCGCGCAGATTTTCCGGGAAGGCGGTGTGCCCCAGAAAATTGAACAAGTCCTCTTCAGCCGGGAAGCTTTGCAGAAATTTAAGAAGTTTTCTGATTCATCATTTTGGCTCCCCCACGTCATGGTGGCCGCCGGCACCGCCGCCAGCACCTCCGAAGCTTTGCGCCTCATCAAGCAGGGAGCCGTCAAGTTGGAAGGGCAGAGGGTGGAGGATGACAAAGTGGAACTGCGCCCCGGAACCACTACCCTGATCCAGGTGGGAAAACGGCTTTTTAAACGCGTATGCTTACCGGATGACGAATGACCAGGTCATAAAGGGGCCGTGCCTAGTTTACCCTCTCCCTTAACAGGGTATGAGGCTGACAAGTTAGGTCCCACCTCCTGGCCCTTTAACCTAGCGTTTGGTTGACAAAAAATCTTTCTTTTATTAGGATTCCATTATAATTTTATATCTTAGAAAGATTTTCTTTCAAAGAGGTAGGCTATGGAGCAACGGGACCTGGAGCTTATTGGCCGGTGGATAGAGCGGGACCCGGAGTTAAAAAAATATGTAGAGGAGCACCGGGAATTTGAAAAGAAGTTGGAGGAGTTTAACCGCCGGCCTTATCTGACCGCCGCCGAGACCATGGAACGCAAGCGGTTGCAAAAGTTGAAGCTGGCCGGCCGCGATAAAATCGAACAGATACTGGCCCAGCACAGGAAGAAGGAAGGCATGATATGAAGCTAACCGGCGCCAAGATACTTTTGGAATGTTTAAAACGGGAAGGAGTGAAGCATATCTTCGGTTACCCCGGCGGGGTGGTCCTGGACATCTACGATGAACTAACGCGTTGTCCGGAAATCAGACATATCCTGGTGCGTCACGAACAGGCGGCGGCGCACGCGGCCGACGGCTATGCTCGGGCTTCGGCCAAAGTTGGCGTGGCTTTGGTGACCTCGGGGCCAGGGGCCACCAACACGGTGACCGGTATCGCTTCGGCTTACATGGATTCCATTCCCATTGTGGTTCTTACCGGGCAGGTGCCCACCGCCCTGATCGGCAACGATGCTTTCCAAGAGGTTGACATCGTGGGCATTACCCGGCCCTGTACCAAGCACAACTATTTGGTCAAGGATGTCAGGCAACTGGCCCAGACCATCCACGAGGCCTTTCATATCGCCCGCTCCGGGCGGCCCGGGCCGGTCTTGGTGGACCTGCCGAAGGATGTTATCCAGGCCAGCACCGTGCCCAAGTTTCCAGAGAGCATCAAAATCAGAAGTTACAATCCTACTTACCATTGCAACCCCCGCCAGGTGAAGCGGGCTTTGGATCTGATCCTGGCTGCCAAAAAGCCGGTGCTTTATACGGGTGGTGGTATCATCCTCTCAAACGCCGCAGAGGATCTCTTTCAGTTCGCTACCTCCTTGCAGATTCCGGTGACCAGCACCCTTATGGGTTTGGGCGGATTCCCCGGCGACCATCCTCTCTGGATGGGAATGCTGGGCATGCACGGCACCTACTGCGCCAATATGGCCGTGTCCCAGGCCGATGTCCTTATCGCGGTGGGGGCCCGTTTCGATGATCGGGTGACCGGTAAATTGTCGGAGTTCGCACCCCATGCCAAGACTGTCCATATCGATATCGACCCTAGCTCCATCAGTAAAAACGTGGTGGTGGACATCCCCATCGTAGGGGATTGCCGGGATGCGTTAAAACAGTTCAATGATCTGCTGGCACAAATGACCCTTGAGGATATTGCGGCTATTCGGAGCCAATGGCTGGCCACCATCAGGGATTGGCAGGAAAAGCATCCCCTGACCTATACCTGGAGCGACACCACCATCAAACCTCAGTATGTGGTGGAGAAGTTGTGGGAGTTGACCCAGGGTGAAGCTTATATCACGACAGAGGTGGGACAGAATCAGATGTGGGCCGCCCAGTTCTATAAGTTCAAGCGCCCCCGGCAACTAATGACCTCGGGCGGCTTGGGAGTCATGGGATACGGTTTCCCGGCCGCCATGGGAGTGCAGGTCGCCAAACCCGATGCCACCGTCATCGATATTGCCGGGGACGGCAGCATCCAGATGAACATCCAGGAAATGATCACAGTGGTGGAAAACGACCTGCCGGTGAAGGTCGCCATCTTGAACAACTCCTTTCTGGGCATGGTGCGGCAATGGCAACAGTTGTTTTACGAACGACGCTACAGCGCCACCCCCCTGAAAGCCCCAGATTTTGTCAAGCTGGCCGAAGCTTACGGCGCCGTCGGTTTGAGGGCCACCAAGCCTGAGGAAGTGGAGCCGGTCATCAAGGAGGCCCTCCATACTCCCAAGCCGGTGATTATGGACTTTCGAGTGGAACCGGAAGAATGCGTTCTGCCTATGGTGCCCGCCGGCAAACCCATGCACGAAATGCTGTTGGCCTAGAAAGGGAGGATTATGGAACCGCGTCATACCATATCAGTGTGGGTGGATAATATCCCCGGAGTGCTCTCCCGAGTGACCGGACTGTTCAGCGGGCGGGGTTTCAACATCGAAAGCCTGTGTGTCGCCGAAACTATGGACCCCGAAGTCTCCCGCATCACCCTGGTGACCACCGGCGATGAACAGATCATCGAACAGGTCATCAAGCAACTCCGGAAGCTGATCAACGTCATCAAAGTGGTGGACCTCACCACCGTGGAACATGTGGAACGGGAAATGGCCCTGGTGAAGGTCAAGGCCGAAGACCGCTCACGGGCAGAAGTGTTGCGCATCGCTGACATTTTCCGCTGCCGCGTGGTGGACGTCAGCCCCAACTCTTACACCCTGGAAATCACCGGCAACCACGAAAAGATCAAGGCCGTCTTAGACCTCCTCAAAGTGCACGGCATTCATGAGGTGGTGCGCACCGGTACCCTGGCCATCCAGCGGAGTAAGAAGGATTAAGGGGGAAAGAGGTTGAGGCCATGAGCGAGGTCAGCGGCAAACTCCTGGACAGCCTCAAGGCCGTCATCTTACCTGAATTGACGGCCATCCGCGAAACCCAGGTGGGCATCCTCGCTCGTCTGGATGTTATTGAGCATCGGTTTGATAACATCGAAGAACGCTTTAAAACCATTGAAGAGCGCTTCAGTACCGTCGATGAGCGCTTTAAGAGTGTTGACCAGCGCTTCGTCAGTTTAGAAAGACTGATTGACGGCCTGGGAAAACGCCAGGATGACCTCAGGTCTGACCTCAATCAGCGGATGACTGAATTGCGCGAGAATCTAGACCGACGGTTGACTGATTTCCACTCTGAAGTGGATAAACGTTTGGCCGACCTGCGGACCGATATGAACGCCCGGGATGAAGCCCTGCGGACCGATATGAATGCCCGCGCCGAAGACCTGCGGGCCGACATGAAGCCCCGAGATGAGGCTTTCCGAGCCG
>DYLF01000009.1:36077-47506 GCA_020722205.1 Desulfobacca acetoxidans | reverse complement strand
GGACTATGGCCGCACCATGGCCAGCCATCGCTGTGCAATGGTGGGTGACATGCTCATGGGATTCCGGCATTTCGTGGACCTGGACCTGGAGCCGGCCATGGCCTTAAACCAAAAGGTCATTGACCAGGGAGACCCTTACCATGCCATGTTCGCCAGACTCCTTTTGGGCATGTGCCTGGCCCAGAAGCGCGACTTTGCTCAGGCCGCGGCAGTATTGAGCGAGGTTATCGACTACGGCGGCAAGGAACGCACCGAGTACCTGAAAACCATTGCCAACCTGTTTTTGGGGATGGCGCTGGCGGCCCAGGGGCAACTGGCCAGGGGCCTCAGCCTGGCGGAGAAGGCCAACCAGGAATTCGCCGCCTATCAGAAGATAATGTTTAACAGCCTGGCCGAATGCATTCTTGGGGCCATCTACTTCCAGATTTATCGAGGTGGCGGGAAGAAGGGGCTCTCTTTCTTCCTCAAAAACGCTGCCTTTATCTGCCGGAATATTCTGACCGCCAGACAGAAGGCCGAACAGCACCTGCTGCAGGCCAGGCACCTGGCCGAACAGACCGGCGCGCACGGTTTTTTGGGAACCCCCTGCCTGCTGCTGGGCCAGCTCTATAAATTGACCGGGCAGCAAGCCCAAGCCCGGGAGTGCCTGGAGGAGGCGGTTCGGGTGTTTACTCACTGCAATCACCAGGTGCACCTGCAGGCGGCCAAGAATCTCCTTGCGTCGCTGGCCTGATATTTCTTAACGAAGTGCATAACCTGAGCTGACAATGCTTTTTTAGACGGCCAAATGCCCCCCTTGCGGACGACCCCGGGTAAAAATGGTGAACCAAATCTCCACCTGGTTGAGGCAGGTAGCAATTGGAGACCGGGGGGCGCTAATGAACCGATTTTCCCTTTAAATCGGCGGGGCAATGGTAACCAGCAACCTGGCTTCGGTGTGGGCCCTGAAACCATGAGGCTCGCTGATGTCGCAGATCAACAGGTCACCGGCTTGGGCGGGTAGCTGGGTGCCCGGCGGTCCCAAGAACTCACCCTGGCCGGTCAGAAGGTGCAGACTTTTCTGACCCTCCAGGTCGTGGGTGTGCAGGCTGAGTTCCTGACCGGCAGTGAAATTGAAGATGAGAATCTTAAAATAAGGCGAGTCGTGAATAAGATGGCTTTTTAATAGGGCTGGGTCAAACTTCCCTACCGATGGGAGATGTACGGTTTTAATCATCTGCGCCTCTGCCAGTTGTAGGCTCCAGGATAGGTCGGTAGATTGTGCGCCCTACCATGGCCCCATTGGCATAAATGCCAGGTGAATTCTGTTCGTTTCCGTTCAATGACTGGATTATACCCAAAAGCCCTCCTCCCGTTAAGATGGTTATCAGAAAAAGCTATCCCCTGCGCAGGTGCAAACTGGTTGCTGCTCACTTAATCCAGCCGGCCTGTGCAGTGCAGGGCATGTTTCAGGGCCAAGGCTTTTTCGGCGACCTCCATTGGGTTGCGGCCCAGGATATACAATTGCGGTTCTTTGCCCACATCAGCCCTTTCATAAATGAGATCCGGCGGGGGCTCCCAGGATTTCAAGCCATTGAGCACTTTGGTGACCCCCCAGGCCAGGATGTCGGTGTCCTGGTCTTTGATCTCGGTCGGGGCTTGGCTCGGCTCAAAACTGTCTATTTTCAGGTGGAGCAGGGGCCCTAAGTGGTCCAATGGCTGAACAACTCGGCAATTCATGGCGCTGCGCAGATCTGGCTGAAACGCCATGACCGTGAGAATAATCTCGGCCAGCTGCGGCGATGCCCCGAAAGCCGGCGGGGAGGGAATCAGGATTGCGTCAGGGGACTTCACCAGCCGCCCCGGAAAGGCGGCCACATCCTGGGGGCCCTCCGGATAAGGGGTGGCGTAGGCTAAATTGCTCATCACCTCCGGGATGAGCGGCCTGATATCTTCCCTCTGCAGGCGCTGGGCAGCGGTTTGGAGAGACTCCAGCACCTCATATCTGGCCAGTTCCCGCCCGAAAGAGGCGAAAGGGTTGACCGGCCCCACTCCCTGCCCCAGGGGCAAACCCCAGCGCAGGGCCTGTATGACCAAACGACGGCTCAGATTGACGGCCTCCGGCACGGCCAGCCCATGGGCCAGATAAGCGGCCAAGGCCGTGGCCAGCAGGCACCCGGAGCCGTGGTGATGGGGGGCCGAAAGGCGTCGGCCTGGTAACTGATAGGCATGGTGGCCGTCGGTGAGGACATCGATCGGTTCGCCGGCTAGGTGTCCGCCTTTGGCCAGCACCCACTGCGGCCCTATTTTTTGCAGACGCCGGGCCGCCTCCTCCAGTTGGGCGGGGGTTTGTATTTCCGAGTCGGTAAGGCGGCTCGCTTCCGGCACGTTCGGGGTGAGAATCCAAGTCAAGGGAAACAGCTCTGCCTTCAGGGCGGGAATGGCCTCTGAAGCCAGCAGGGCCTGACCTTGGCCGGCGGCCAATACAGGGTCCAACACCAAGGGGGTGGAGGCTGCCAAGCTCCCGAGACGCCCGGCCACGGTATGAACAATCTCTGCCGTGGCCAGCATGCCGATTTTGATGGCATGAATGGTAAAATCGCTCAGAAGCGCGTCCAGTTGGGCACCGACCACCTCCGGGGCCACTGGGTGGACGGCCTGCACTCCAAGCGTGTTCTGGATGGTCAGGGCAGTGGTCACCGTCAGGCCATAGGCACCGAGGATCGTGGCGACTTTCAGGTCTTGTTGTAGGCCGGCCCCGGCGCTGGGGTCAGAGCCCGCGATAATAAGCACGGTCTTCATGAGTATCCTGACATGAAAAATTACTATTCAAAGTTGCAGGGACAAAATTAAAGATTCTGTTTTCTCCCGCTGCTTAGGCACCTGATGGCCTCGGCGATGAGCTCTCGGCGGTACTCCCATGACAGATAGGTGTTGCGGGCAATGCGCAATTCCGCCATCGCCATGTAGAAGGGGTTGAAGGCGAAAAGGCGTGGCGCCAAGTTGGCAACCGCCCCTTGTGCCAACAAATAGGCATGGAAAAAATGGCTGATGGCAGGCTCGCTGGCGGCGAAATTTTGGCTCCGCCACCCCCAGGCGTGCTTCAGTTCTCCTGCCACCCAGGAGAGGTCCCAGAGGCGGTCTGCAAGCCGCAGGCGCTCCAAGTCCACAGCCACCGCCCGACAGTCGGGAAAGAGAAAATTGGTGGGGGTAGCATCACCATGTATCAGGACTTCATGGTCAGGCCAGAGGGGAAAGAGTCTTTCCCAGGCGAAGGCTTCTGCCATCAGCGTGGCCCTGTCAGCGCTGGACAAAAGTCCCCGTTGGTTCAGCTGACGGACAAGTTTCAGCATGTATCTTAGGGCCTCCGCGGCTGAGACCGGGGGGCCAGCTGGGAGTCGGGAGTGCAGGAAAGCCAAAAGACAGGCCAGTTTGTCCAGTTGGGGGAGAAGATGATCGAGTTTGTCGGCGGTGGCAGCCTTGACCAGCCAGAAATCCAGGTCTGGGGCAGGGACGTCTTTAAGCAATAGACCCAAGCGCAGTCGCGGTTGATGCCCTAGACATGCGGGGATCGAGGGAGGAAAGTCAGTCAGACCCCAGGCCGAAGCCTGCCGATAAATCATGTATTCTTGCGCCAGGGAGAAATCCTGAGGAGTGGCCGGAGGATAAGAAGAATAAAATTTACCCACCACGGCGCCTCGGCCGTCCGGCCAAGTCAGCCGGAAAACCGGCCGCGCCGCCGGCAGACGCTCCAGGGTCAGGCCGTCTTTGTTTTCTCCCGCTCCTGCTGTGGTTGCCAGCAACTCTTGCAGGGTCAGGTAAAGAGGGTGGCTGGCCGGGAGGTAAATCATGGCTGGTCTCATCCGAGGCCCGATATTTTTCGGGCCTCCAGGTAACAACCCAAGGCGCCGTTGAATTGGGGATAAGGCGGCGTCATGACTTGATAATCGGCCCACGTTCTAAGGAAATGGCGAACTGCCCGGTTTTTGGCCACACCGCCGACGAACAGTAAATCTTGGCAAGAATAGCGCCGCACCAAGGCCAGCGCCCTCCGGGCCACCGAGGCATTGACCCCGGCGGCCAGGCGGGTAAGCGGCGTTCCTTCCAGGAGGTGGCCGATGAGTTCGGTTTCTCCAAAAATGGCGCAGGTTTGAGAGATGTCCACCGGGTCCTGCCAGGCGGCGCCAAACTGGCGCAGGGGCATCTTGAGAAATCTGGCCATGTTCTCCAGATAGCGGCCGGTGCCGGCGGCGCAACGGTCATTGGTCAGGAAGTCAAAGACCCGATTGTTTTTAATGTACAAAACCTTGGTGTCCTGGCCGCCCATTTCCAGCAGGATAAAGTGCCTATGGCTGGTCTGGTGACAAGCCCCCAGAAAGTTGGCGCGAATCTCGGTGATGGTGGGAAAGTGCGACTTCAGGAGGTTCTTGCCGTAGCCGGTGGCTACCAGAGCGCCTGGGGTGACCAGTCCCAGTTTCGGCCAGTTGAGGGTGACGCCACCGTTTCCTCGGCTCAGGTAATGGCGGTAGAATTCCAGGCTGTCCAGGCGCAGGCGGATCAGGCGGCCATTGCCGGGATCATAAACCAGCTTGACATACCGGCTGCCAAAGTCCAGTCCGAGAGTGGGGAGGGGGAATTCAAGGGCGGAGGACATCGATGAAAGCCTCCAGGCGCATCCGGGTGCGGGAATCCAGCACTGTGGGGCGGTCGCCTTCGATGGTCAGTATGGGGAGGGCCAATTTTTCTCTGAACATCTGATCGAACATCTGCCGGAAACAGAAGCTTTGAGTATAGTGTATCAGGCCGTCCAGGCGTCGTTCCTGAATGGCTGCTTTGATGTCGGCCAACCTACCGGTGATCTCGTAAGGGTAAGTGTAGGCTAAATACTGCTCCACCAGATTGCCAAACGGATAGGGCATGCTGAATTGGCGGGGCATTTCATTGAATACCACTTCAGCCGGGAGCTCCTCCAAATAGTCCCAGAGATCGAGGAATATCGGTGGGATGCCGATGATGCCCAGGCGCACCGGAGGGTGGCGATGAGGGCGGGTTTGAGCTTCTTGCAGGAAAGCCGTCAACTTTTGGTAATAGGCGACCGGGTCGGAGCCAAAGTCAGAGCTGGCGATGAGAAACTGGAAATTCTCCCGGCCTCTAACTTGCCCCGTTTCCCAGGTCAAGCGGTCCAGATGGGACAGGGCCTGGCGCACCGGTTGGAGCAGGCGGTGCACCTTTGCCACTTCTTCGGCGCTTACTCCCAGACGCGCTCGGAATTTGGCGATTTCCCGCCTGAGTTCCTGACGGTCTTTGGGGTAAGGATACTTGAAGTGGATGACGCTTAGGCCCATGGCTGCCAGGATTTCGCCCAGGGCCTGGCTATAGGAACAGTCACCCTGGCAAGAGACGATTACGCCGGTTATTTCCGGGTGGGCCATTAGGGTGGCGTAAATGCCTTTCACCCAGGCGCAGATAGTGCGCGGCAAGCCCTCGGCTTCAGCTTGGCTCACCTGCTGATAGGCCAGGAGGTTGCCAATAAAAAGATTATTGAGGTCCACCGGCACCAGACCGGCGGCCAATACCACTTCCACTGGGATAGTGGTGGTCAAACCAACTTTTGGGCCGAGGGATTTTGCTCCCTGCTCAGCCATGTCACTAAAGCCCTGTTCTGAGAGATCTCTATCCTATTGCCTCTAGCCTATAGCCTAGAGCCTGATTTTTCAACGGCCGCCAAAATAAAACTCCGGGAGCTCTCTACTTCCCGGAGTTCAAGGCTTCCTGACTAGTGGGGTCTGTTTAGATTTTGGTGACGTTTTGAGCTTGGGGACCTTTGGGACCCTCAACAATCTCAAACTCCACGGCCTGGTCTTCTTGCAGGGAGCGGAATCCTTTCATCTGGATGGCACTGTGATGGACGAAAACATCGGGGCCATCTTCCTGAGCGATGAATCCAAATCCTTTGGAATCATTAAACCACTTCACTTTACCTCTTACCTTCATGAATAAAACATCCTCCTGATAGTGGTGAAACAGATCACTGCAAAAAGCAGGACCGTGAAAGCGCTCAGACGATAAGGCAGAGCGACTCTTTTACCTCATTTCGTCCTTTCAGGCAAAGCCGAAGCCGTTACCGGTCTGAGCTGCCATCTGTTGTAGTGATTAACAAGGAATAAATTAGTTGTCAAGGAAAAATGGGCAGGTGCGGCAAAGTAACGACGGTATTGCTGGTGATGCCGTTTTTACGGCACCAACCACCGGGAACTTCGAGAACCAGGTTTACGGGGGCCGGGGAAGAAAACACGCGGTTATCGCTGGGGGGAATATTAAGTTCCAGCCCCACCACCATATTGCGGTCCAACCAGATAATGTCTATCGGAAAACGCATGCCTCGCATACAGAAGTGTTGAATTTCCCGGTGGGGAAGGACAAAGAGCATGCCTCTACCTGGCGGCAGATGGTCACGGTGAGAGAGACCCAAATAGAGCTTCTCTGGAGAGGCCACCACTTCGGCCGACACCGTTTGCTTGCCGATGGAGACTAGGACCACTGGGTTGCCGGCGGGGGAGTAATCCTGGGCGAAACCCTGAACAGTGGCCAGCAACATGAAACACAGTGGGCCCCACCACCTGCGTCCTCGTTGCTGTGCCAGGCTCATAAAGCCACCGCCGAGAGATGATCCCTTAAAGTAACGGGCGGCTATTAGTATATTTGTCGTAGAATATGCCGAAATTTCTCTCATCGAGGCGCAGTATTTCAAAGGTCCGGCTTAACTCCTTACCCTCCCTGGTCTTATAATTTATGCCAAATTCCACCATAAAATTATTGTCACGAACTCTGGGCATCAGGTAGCATTCATTGAGTGGAAAGGCCCGGTCCTTAAGGATGGACTCAAAGGCAATCAGGTTAAAGAAGAGCTCTCCATAGACTTGGTCAAGATTACCGCACCACCACTTGGTATAGTTCTTGGTAGGGATGGGTTCTGCTGAGACAGGCAGTTCCGCCAGCAGGGCTTTCAGGTCGCCGTAGGAGATGAATGAGTGGCCGGACCAGATTTTCTCCTGGTCATGATATTTGCTGGTAAACGATGTCTGCCGGTTTAAGTCCACCATCGAGTCCACCTCCGGAATGGTTATCGGTCTAAGGTATGGGAACCCGGAAAAATTATCTAGAGTATGAATATTAAAATAATTTGGCTTTGTCAACCATCGGGTGAGGAAAGAAAGTGATCTTCAGATTTGCAGATACCTGGTTGGGCGGTAAAGGTTCCCGCCCCCTGGTTCGGCCTGTGGTGCCGGTGGTGGTGGCCCTGATAAGCGGGATCACGGCCGCCGACTTGGGCCTCCAACTGCCGGGTTGGGGGCTAGGGGGAAGCCTCCTGGTTCTGCTGATCTTAATGGCCTCGGCCTGGTGGAGAAGCCAGCCGGTGCGTCTGACGCCTTTGGTCTTTTTCTGCCTCTTGGGAATGGGTCTTTACCAGCAGGCCATTTTTCCCGCCCTGCCCCCTCATCATCTCGTTCATCTACCCCAAGACCAGGCCCTGAGTGTCCAAGGCCGCCTGGCCCGGCCCAGCAAGGCTGCTGGCGAGCGCCTGCAACTTTTCATGGCGGTGGAAGCCGTTATCACTCCAGAGGGTTGGCGGAAGGTCACCGGCCAGCTTCTGGTGCTGGCGCCGATCATGGAAGCACCGCCGGTGGGGACAAAACTGGTGGTGCGGGGACGTCTGCGCCCCCCGCGGGTGCTAAAAAATCCCGGGGCCTTTAACCGCGTCAGGTATCTGGCGGCAGACGGCATTTTCCGGGAATTGACGCTCAGGGATCAGCGGGATCTGGTGTTCTTAAACACTGAGGAGTCATATCCTCTGGGGGAGAAGCTGCGGGGTGGGATCAGGCGCCAGCTGAAGGCTTTGCACTCCTCCGTGCGGGCCATGTATCTGGCCATGTTGCTGGGCGACCAGGGGGAAGTCACCCCCGCTATGCGCCAAGCCTTTGCCAGAACCGGCACCTCTCACCTCCTGGTGATCAACGGCCTGCATCTGAGCATGGTGGCCGGGGTCATCTATTTTCTCAGCTTCTGGCTGTTGCGGCGCTTTCCCTGGCTGCTCCTCAGGGTCAACGTCATGAAGATCAGTACCTTGCTGGCGGCTCTGGCGGTGGCGGGTTATGCCTGGGTGGCCGGCGGCTCTCCCTCCACCCAACGAGCTGAGATCATGGTGCTGGCTTATCTCCTGCTGGTGTTTCTGGGGCGCCCGCGGGAGGTGTGGAGCGCTTTGGCGTTGGCCGCCCTGCTGATTCTCGTCCTCTCCCCCCTGCGCCTGTTTTTTATCTCTTTCCAACTTTCTTTTGCCGCGGTAGCCGCTTTGCTTTATATTATGCCCCGCTTTGTCCAAAAATCGACTTTAAATGTCCAGCAAACGACATATAAACTCCATAATTGGCTATATTATTTCTCGATACGGGTCGGTCTCTTAGCCAAGGAGTGGCTGCTGGTGTCGTTGGTCGCCACACTGGCTACCGCCCCCTTGGTGGCCCACTATTTTCAAGTGGTGTCAATCTTAGGGATATTGGTCAATATAGCGGCCATACCTCTGGTGCTGGGATTGTCGCTACCTTTAGGGGAGGCCGCAGTCTTGGCCCAAGGCTTTGGGTTGCCGCCGGTGGCTGAGGTCCTGCTTTTCCTGGGCAAGTGGCCTATGTTGTTGGGTTACAAGATAATTGATTATGCCTCCCGGCTGCCGGGGGCGGCCGTGTTCCTGCCCACCCCCAGCTGGTGGCAGATCTGCGCCTATTACGGGTGCTTGGCGGGCATCTTCGCCACCCGCCGGAATTACCTGACCTGGGCGGGGACCACCCTCTCCGGCTTGGTCTTGGTCGGCTCCCTTGCCTTTCCCACCCTCCAGCCTCCTCGGGAATTAGAGCTCACCCTCCTGGACACTTATGGCAATCTGGCGGCGGTAGCGGCGGCGCCAGGAGGCCACCGCCTGGTCATCTCGGCCCCTGCCCCTTCTTGGCCGGGACGTCAGGTGACCTCTCCGGGGCCGCTCCCTGCCTACCTCCATCGGCGCCAGTGGCGGCGCCTGGACCAGGTGGTGGCCTTGGGCCTCAGCAAAGATAATGCCTCGGAACTTTTGACGCTGGCGCAGCAGTTTCAGGTGGGGGGCTTCTGGTTTGGACGTCTGAGTTCCCAGGGACCCCCTTTCTGGGAGCTCTGGAATTACCTGGGTGATCGCGGTCAGATGCCCCGTTCTCTCAGCCGGGCTTCTCCTCCTGCTTCCCTGGCGGGGGTCAAACTGGCTTATCACCGCCTGGGCAAAGAGCAGGGTTTTGGTTTAATCCTCACCTGGCAGGGTGGGTCAGCGGTGATTATGCCTCCTCTGCGGCAGTCAGAGGCCGCCGTCTCGACGGAACCCGCGTCACGGCCGGTGGAAGTGTTGATCATGCCGCTGGCGCTGGCGGGCACGAAGGCTCTGGCTGACTGGGTCAGACATTATCAACCCCAGCATCTGGTACTATATGGCGCCGATCGGCGCCACAAAGATCTGAAGGGTCTTTCCCTCAACCTGCCGACCTACCTAACCAAAGAGGGGGCGGTGAGCATCTATGGCTCGACTGACAAGGTGCGGCTGGTGCAATATCAACCTTAAAATATTTGGCTTGCCCCCGCCGGGAGTCCGGAGGTTGGCTTAATACTCACTGGGCTCGGATGCCTCCTGGGTTTAGGTGATTGTCAGCAGGCCGGCCTTTTTTAGGGAAGCGATCCCCCCCTGCAAGCCCACGGCGTTAGTGAAGCCCTGGGTCTGCAGTTGTCTGAGTGCCTCGTAGGAGCGCAGGCCGGCATTGCAGACCAGGATGAGCCTTTTGTCCCGAGGGACCTCCGAAAAGCGGTGGCGCAGAGTTTCCTGGGGGATATTAAGCCAGCGGTCCTTAAAATATCCCACAAAGGGGGCGGCGTTGGCGGCGCCGCGCACGTCCAGGACCATCAGATTATCTGGAGCTTCCTCCAGGAAGAGTCGCTGGAACTCCTCAGGAGTGATCGCTTGATTATAACCCGCCACCATATTTTCGGCGGTGTTGGCGGCGGCGTTGACGATATCCAGAGCGGTGGTAAAAGGTGGTGTGGAGGCCATTTCCAGATTGGCCAGGTCCGCCAAAGAAGCGCCCTGTTGGAGGAGGGCCGCGATACTGCTGATGCGGCCCACCAGTGCGTCGCCGTTGTGGCTTACCCCCTGGGCTCCCAGGAGCCGTTGGGTCTGTCGGTCTGCCACCAGTTGCAAATAAATCAGATCCGCTTGGGGGTAGAAATGGGCATGGTCCTGCTGCACCACCAGGGCGGCGACAGGCTCCAGACCCTCTTGGCGGGCGGCGGCAAGGGTAAGGCCGGTTCCGGCCACTGCCAAGTCAAACATCTTGCCGGCAAAACTACCGACTATGCCAGGGAACAGGGCGGCACCGCCGGCCAGATTGGTGCCGATGACCCGCCCCTGACGGTGGGCCAGGGAAACTTCGTGGAAATAAACGGACTTGCCCGTGATCAGGTGCAGTTGGGCCGCACAGCCGCCACCTGCATAAATTTCCGGGTCAGAGGTCTGCAAGCGTTGGTTGACTATGATACCGTGGGCGGGCGATACCAACAGTCCGGCCTGCTCCGCCAATTTAGTCTGGGGTTTGCTCCCCAAGGCCGTGAGTACCAAATCCGTCGCTCGCCGACTGCCGCCTGTGACTACTTCCAAAGCATGATCAGCGCCTCCTGGGCGGATTTCCTTGATGGTCTCCTGCAAGAGGATCTCCACTCCCCTTTCTTGTAGATGTTGTTGCACCATACGGGCCAACGGAGGGTCGAGGAGACCAGGCAGCACCTGGGGGCTTGTCTCTATTAAAGAGGTTTCCACTCCCCAGAGATCACTTGCTGCGGCAGCCAATTGACAACCTTGGAGACCAGCTCCGATAACGACCACCCGGGTTATCTTTCCTCTGGAGAGGCGGTCTCTGATTTCCCGGGCTTCTTTCAGGGTAGAGACGGCGCTAACATCCGACAACTCAGCGCCAGGGACGGCTAAAGAGACCGGCTGGCTACCGGTGGCCAGGACCACAAAGTCATAGGGCAGTTCTTCCTCCTGTGCGTTGTCCAGATAACAGACCCGGACTTTCTTAGCCTGCCGGTCGATGGCCAAGGCCACAGTTCTGATTTTGATCCGCACATCTTTGGCGTTTTCAAAAAAATTGGTGCTGCGCACCATGTGGAAACTGGTGGTCATCAGACCTTGCAGTTCGGGCACATCGCCGGCAAGGAAGTATGGGATGCCGCAGCTGGCATAAGCGATGTCCGGTTGCTGCTCCACCAAGGTCACCTGCCAATGCGGCTGCAATCGTTTAAGGCGACAAGCGACTTTTGCCCCGAGGGTCATACCGCCGATAATCACCACATTTTTGGTTGCCATAGCTTATTTTCCTGCCTCAAGA
>DYLF01000009.1:2228-35977 GCA_020722205.1 Desulfobacca acetoxidans | reverse complement strand
AAGTTCAAAGTCCGAGGTTCAAGGGTCAAGGTTAAAAATCGAAGAGTGGGAGCGAACTTTTCATGACCTCGGGTGGGATAAAGACGCATGGGGGCTGAACTGAAATTAAGTATCTAATATGATGTTAACTTATGACTCTCTGGCAACATGGTGGGATATTTTTTCACTTTGTCCCTAATATTATGCTTGGCGAAGTGATTTGCTCAGACCGGCAGGCTTACGGTCACCAAAGTTGCACCTGGTTGGCTGGTGATGGCGACCTGGCCCCGGTACGGAGCCAGCAAACGTTTTACCATAAACAAACCCAGGCCGGCGCGGGGCTTATCAGGACTGCCCCTGGTAGTGAAAAATGGCTCAAAAACAAGGGGCAGCACTTCGGGGGCAATGCCCTCACCGGTGTCGCCGACCCGGATGAGGCGGTGACCATCCTCCAAGGCGGTTTCCACCCGCAGTTCCCGTTGTTCCACCTTTTCCAGGGCCTCCAGGGCATTGTCCACCAGCAGGCGGAGACTCTGACTGAAGTCGATATAATAGCCGGAAATGATGGGCAGATTGTCAGAGAACCGAAAGTTCTTGGTCACCTTGTGCTTAAAGAAAAGGTTGGCCCGATATAGCTCCAGTTCTTCTTGAATGAGTCGATTCAAGTCCAAAGGGAGGGGATCATGGTTGCTTTCGTGCATCCCCTGATAAACCAACTGTCTTGAGATGGCGAGGAGATTGTCCACCTCTTGGCGCAGTTGCTTGAGACTTTTTTGCCGTTGTTCCGCCAAAGCCAATAACTCCGCGGAAAGTGGAGTGACGGCCTCAGATAGAGTAGCCGTTTCTTCGGCACTTTTCTGCTCCATAACATCAACCACAAAGGAGAGCACCTGCAAGGGAGTATTCATATTGTGGATGATACCGGAGCAGCGCTGCCCCACCGCGGAGAAGCGGTAGTAGCGCACCAATTCGTTGTAACATCGTTCCAGCAGATCTTGGTGGGAATGGCTGGCAGTGATATTTTGTAAGTGGTCGCTCTGTGCTAACAATGGTCCACCTCCAAGTCTATCCTGGACTTACGGTCAATACTATACCCGTCCAAGCGGTAATTGTAAATGAAACAGTCCTGAAGAAATCAAAGAATAGAGTCCATGGTTCAAATTTGATCTGAGGGGAACTGAAACTTTTCAGGCTTTGGGTGAGGTCGGTTTGGCGGGTTGTTCTCCCTGAAGGTTGAAGGGCCTTGGCTACCGATATTTTTTGTGTTCGTTGGCCTGGGTTTCAGGCAAAGATTTGGGGAGTGCGGGAGGTAATCATGTAGACGAATTTTTCGGTGAGTTCCGGATCTAGCTGCCGCCCAGCCAGGTTTTCGATTTCCGTCACGGCATCGGGCCAGGAAAAGCGCGGGCGGTAGGGGCGGTCGGAGGTGAGGGCGTCAAAGACATCCGCCAGGGCTAGCACGCGACAGAGCAAAGGGATTTGGTCGCGGGCCAGGCCATGAGGATAACCACGGCCATCCCAGGCCTCATGGTGGTGCAGGATGATTTGTCTTTCTTGGGGCAAGAGTCCCAGGGGTTCGACGATCTTTTCGCCAATGAGGGGGTGGGTTTCAATAATGGCCCGTTCCTCCGCTGTCAGAGGGCCGGGCTTCAGAAGGATGGTGTCCCGGACGCCGATTTTACCGATATCATGTAGGTATCCGGCGATTTTCAAAGATTCCTGCTCTTGGGAGGACAGGCCAAGGAACCTGGCGAAATGTAGAGACAGGTCCGTGACCCGGGCAGAGTGGTGACCTGTATAAGGGTCCCGAGCGGTGAGGGTCCTGAGCAGGGTCTGGATGGATTCCTGCAGGAAGACCGGCGTGCCTCGGCTCACCGGAAATGGAATCCTTTTTTCCGGGGGCACAATCCTGAGGGAGTCAATTCCCGGGGTATGATCAAGCCAAGGGATACCCCCGAAAATGCCTTTATCGTAAATCACCAGCCCACCCCCTCAGCATCTTAGATAAACAAACGTTGTTTTAATACCTGATACTCTTTGTCCGTCAGGAGGTTTTCCCGGTATAGGTTGTGCAACCTTTCCAGATCGGCCTGTGACTGCCTCTGCCGCTCCCACTCTGCCTGGCGCTCTCGGGAGGCGGAGGGGTCAAAGGCAGGCTCTTGAGCTTTTTCTCGCACCATCGTCTCTCTCTGGTAGTCTTGCTCCTCCAGTTTGGCGGTCAGACAGTTAAGCTTGTGTAGCAGTTCCTGATTTTTCCGGTGGAGATGCAGAAGCTGAGCGGCATTAGCCACTGCGATATAAATTTCCTGCAGATTAAAGGGCTTGCGAAGATAAACATAAGCGCCCTCACGGGTGGCTTGGATAGCGCTGTCGATGGAGGCATGCCCCGTCATGATCACCACCAGGGTGGCAGGATCACGCTGCCGGGCTTTTCTAAGCACTTCTAAACCATCTGCGCCGGGCATTACCAGATCGGTGATCACCAGAGAATAAGTCTTTTGGCCGATGAGTTCCAAAGCCTCCAAGCCATCTCGGGCAAAATCCACCTCGTGGCCTTTCTCCTGTAAAAAGGCAGTTAGTGCCTGCCCCAAGGTGACATCATCCTCGGCCACCAGGATGGCCAGAGGGACCATCGATGCGGTTATGGCATCTCGTTCGCCTTCCTGGTCAGAGCCTGGCATCATTTTTTTCGTCGCGTGCTGTCGCGTCCATAGGCTTAACAGGGCAGGAACCCTCGGTTATTTTAATCTTTCCTTCTCCTTACTTATCGGTTGCCTTGGCCGGAGGTATAAAAAAAAGGCCACTGTCCGCACAAGTTCTCAAAAGACCCTCGCCAAATAGCCAAATATTTGGTAGCCCCAGCCTCAAACCGGTAGCTGGTAGTTCAGTCTCAGTTAGCTCCTAAACTACAGTCTAGAGCCTTAGGTCAAAAGAAATCTGTGAGGTAGGGATTATTCTCTTTTTCGTGGGCCAAGGTGGAGGGGGGTGGCTCACCGTAATCATGGCCGGGCCAGATTTGGGTGTCCTCCGGCAGGGGCAAAATTTTTTCCTGGAGGGAGTGCACCAGTTGCGTCAGAGAGCCGCCCGGCAGATCGGTCCGGCCAGCGGCTTCCACAAAAAGGGTATCACCGGTGAATAGGTTAGGGGGGAGGTATAAGCAGATGGAGCCAGGGGTGTGCCCAGGGGTGTGGAGCACCTGCAGCTGCCATCGGCCCAAAGGCAGAATGTGGCCGTCTTCGAGGAGGACATCCACCCGAGTCAGGGGTGGAAAGCCTTCGGCCCGAGCCTGTTCCTGCATCTCAGGCTGCCGGAAGAATTCCCAGTCCAGGCGGTGCATGGCCACCGGAGCATGGGTTTCCTGGGCCCAGAAGTCGTTGCCCGCGATGTGATCGGCATGGCCATGAGTGTTGACAATCCAGCGCAGGCGCCAACCCTCCTGATGCAACCTGGTCAGCAGAACCAAAGCTTCGCCGCCCGGATCGATGAGCAAAGCTTCACCGCTTTCCGGGCAGGCCACCAAATAACTGATGACCTCCAAGGGGCCGACTTTTGCCGGGATGATGAGTAGAGACTGTCTGGCATCGAAGTTATTAAGTTTCTGCATTTTTGGGCAGGTAACTTTCTATAGGTCCGGCCCTGGTTGGATAAGCGTCTGTCGCCGGAGTGAGGGCCGCATGGCTAGTGGTTATTTGGTTGACGGCTATCTGTCCCCTCAACGGGACAGATATCGGAAAATGAGCTGCTGATTGCGCAGGGCATAAATTTGGGACTGAATAGCCCTGATATGGGCCAGCTCGTATTCTCCCTTGGCTTGGCGTTGATAAGAAATGGACAGGTCTTTGTGACCTTGGCGTTCCAGTTCGGCGCTCTTGGCCTCCTTCTGGGTAGCTGAGGCCATCAAACGTTCGGCCTGCGACAGGGAGTCCGCAGCCAGTTTCTGGTTGACGGCTTCCTGCTGGGCTTCCTGGTCAGTGAGCAATCGCTCCCGCTGCACCGGGCCGCATTCTTTGACCAGGATGGAGAAAAGGGAATTTGCCTCTTTTAATAGGGCCTTGGCTTCGGCGGTGTACCTGCCCCGGAGTTTCTTCTCGGCCTGATTCACCAAGGACACAGCCCGATGGTAAAGGATGGCATGGTCAGGGCCGCAGGTAGTTTTGGCGTTCTGGGCCAAGGCGGAAGGAACCGCCAAGCCAAGAAAAATCACCACCGTCAAAAGAAGTTGCCCCAGGTGCACGGTGCCGCCTTTGATCAGTGAAGTCGGTAGGTCTCGGTGATGGCTCGCCTGAATCGGGATAGATAGATCAGGTCGAAAGTCTGATCCTTGCCGGGAAAGAGTTGTAAGGCCTGGCTGCGGATATTGGCCACGACCGTTTCTGCCTGCCGGCGGGAGAAGTACCCGGCTCGTATGGCCCGCAACGCTACGTCAACCAGAAAGCGCAGGTAAGCCAGCCGGCGGTTCTCCTCCCGGATAGCTTGAGATTGGCGAGCGCTCTGAATTCCTGGTTTTGAGTCCTGTGCCATATCTGCTACTTCCGGCTTATTTTACCGTAACCTCCTGCTTCTGTAAAGTGGAAAGCCTGTCGTCGTGAGTTTTGGTGGCAGTAGCCTCCGGTCGGGTGACCTCCTGGGCGATGCCCTCCTTGGCCTTTAGAACCTGAAGAGCCCGGGGCCAGTCAAGGCGCTCTGTGAGCAGATAATGCCGGGCGGCGGCGGCCAGCCACTCTTGGGGATCAATCTTTTGTCGATAAACATCCGGATGTGCCTCCACATAGATTCGTCCCTGGGGAGTGACGGCCAACTTGAAAGGCTGATAGATGATTCTAACTGGTGTGCCGACCTCGACCTGTGGGTAAAGCTCTGCAATGTCCTCGGGGAGCATGCGCATGCAGCCGTGCGACACCACGTGGCCAACGCTCCACGGCCGATTGGTGGCGTGCAAGCCTATGCCAGGGGCCGACAGCCCGAGCCAGAAGGCACCCAGAGGATTTTTGGGCCCGGGGGGCACCCGCTCCGTTACCTCTCGCCCTAGATCGGCCATCTCCTCCTGGATGGAGGCCGGCACCACCCAGGTAGGGTTCTGAGCTTTGTTATGGACATAAAAATCACCCGTGGGGGTGGGCCAATCCCTTTTGCCTATGGCCAAGGCATAGCGACGCTGATAGACGCCCTGATGAAAATGATAGAGAGTCAATTCCGGGAGATTGATCACTATGCCGTGGGAGAGCTCGTTGGGGACGATTCTCGTGTTGTTAATTTTAAGTACCATCCCGGCCTTGAGCCGATAAGGTTTGTTAATCCCATTGTGCCGGGCGAGTACCGAGAAACGCACCCCTTTTTCCAAGGCCAGACGGGTCAAATCCATTCTCTTGGGAACCTCAAAGAGTTCTTCGCCCCCCGTCAGGTGATGATAAAGATTCGGTGGCAAGTCAGCCAAACCCACCACAAGGCAAAGACTGGGGAGCAACATGTTCAGAAAAAACCTCGTGAGCTTCATGTTAGTAATCAACCTCTGCCAGGTAAGGGAAATGGTCTGAAGGGTAACGCCCCCCCCGGTTATAGGTGATGATTTCCACCTTTCGAGTCTGAAAAGGCGGAGTCACTAGAATCCAATCGATGCGGCTGCCGCGGCCTTTGCCGGTAAAATCGTGCTGGGTGGTGGGATCATCGCCGACTGGATGAAAAACCCGCCAAGTGTCCGTGAGGTTACTGTTGGCTGCCAGGAGCAGTTGATGGACCGGTGCCTCCGGCGGCTCATTAAAATCACCTACCAGGATGACAGTCCTCTGGTGGTCGAGGAAATGTTCACGGATCATGCGGGCGCCGTGCCAGCGGGCCGAGGCGGAAATGTGGTCCAAATGCGTATTCAAAAAGTAAAACCGCAGGTGCCGCTGCGGTTGGCGGAACACTCCAAAGGTCACCATACGGGGGAAGGCGCTGCCCCAGCTCAGGCTGCGATGCTGCCTGGGGGTTTCCGACAACCAGAATTCGTCGCTTTCCAGCACCTCCACCGACGCCGTCTGATAAAAGATGGTGGGGTACTGACAAGTGCGATCAATCTCGCGATGCCCGATGAGTGGCGCATACCCCGGCAGGTGCGCCGCCAGGTATTCCAGCTGCGGCACCGTGCCTTCCTGTGTGCCTATTAGATCCGGAGCCCAGGCCAGGATGGTCTCCACTACCAGCTCTTTGCGGCAGTCCCAGTGGTTGGGGCCGTCCAAAGGGTTGGCGAACCGGAGATTAAAGGTCATGAGACGCAAGGGTTGCCCGAGAGCCATAAGCTGGGAGAAAAATATGTTCTATCAATTGGATATCGGCAATATTTTCACCAGACATGTGTTTATTTCCAGAAGCTAGCACCCCTCTATTCAAATCGGGAAGGCAGAGGTTGGGGAAAAAACAGCTTGTGAGCCTGTCTGAGGAAAGCGTCGTCGGTCATGGCGGCTAAATAATCGCGCACTATTTCAGCCGGCTGGTGTTGGTGGAGATAGTCCTCAGACATGAAGGCCAGAAAATTGCGCCAGATAGGCGAGTCTTGCTGGTGCTCCTCAACGTCAGCCAGAAAGCGGCCAAACATGGTCCGGAAAAGCTCCTCGATCTTGCCGGTCTCGGCCTTGATGCGGGGGCTGTGATAGATGTGGGCATAGTTAAAGTCCTTCAGAGTTTTCAAAGCTTGGCCGACCTCGGGACTGTAGCCCACGTAATTTTTATCGTAGCTGTGCCGGATTAGGTCTGTCACCAGGCTGTAGACAATGGCGCCGTTGGTGCGGCCCAAGCGCTTTGCCACCAGCGGGGGCAGGTCCTCCCGGCGCACCAGATTCAGAGTGATGGCATCCTCCAGATCACGGCCGATATAGCTGATGGTGTCGGCCAGACGCACCACGCAGCCCTCCAGGGTCATGGGTCTGAGGGGATAGTTGGGGTCTTTGAGCTTCAAGCGCATCTCCTCTTCCAGGCGTTCGAAACTTTTATCCCGCTCCGGGGCCAGGCGTTCCAAGTGGGTTTCCCCATCGTGACAGAGGATGCCGTCCAGCACCTGTAAAGAAAGATTGAGGCCGCGACCGTTTTTTTCCAGACGGTCTAAGAACCTGACTCCCTGCAGGCTATGAAGAAAAGGTCCGATGCCGTAAGATTGGCTGATTTCGGAGAGGATGCGTTCACCGTCATGCCCGAAAGGCGGGTGGCCGATGTCATGGCCCAGCGCGATGGCCTCCAGGAGGTCTTCATTCAAGCGCAGATATCGGCCGATGGTGCGCGCGATCTTGGAGAGGAGCTGCACATGCAAGACCCGGTGGCTGATGTGCTCATGCTCTATGAGATAAAAGACCTGGGTTTTGTCAATATAACGGGTGTAAGCTTGGGAGTGAAGAATGCGGTCAGCATCGACCGCGAACTCCTGGCGATGGCCTTCCGAGATGCGCTCCTCATACCGGCGGCGAATAGCCTGGGAACTCCGGGTGGCGTAAGACGATAGTAAATCTCCTTCCCGGCGCTCCAACAGACGCCGTAACTCTCCCAGTTTAACCACTTCCTCCCCCTAGTGATTAAAATAGCATAAAAGACGCGAGTTCTCAAGAGCTTACCGAAGACCGGGCGTTGCCGCTAAATACCAAGGGAAAGGCCGGAGCAAAAGGCCAGCCTGCTAACCTAATAGTTCTGGCTTTCCCTCTGAGATTATATTATCTTAAAATCATCATAGTTATATTATCAATTATCAAACCCGACACCTTAAGCAGTCAGGTCCGGATTGGGACCGCTGACCAAGGCTTGTTGATTAGAGGAGGCCTACTATGGTGAAAGTTATCCTCGAAAGAACCATCAAAGGCAAATATGTCAGCGCAATTGTCAGATTACTAAGGCAGATGCGTGTTCTGGCTATGCAACAGCCAGGTTATATCTCCGGAGAAACCCTACATGCTGCGGATGACCCCAATCATTATTTGGTGATCAGCACTTGGGAATCCATAAGCCATTGGAATGCCTGGTTTAATAATCCAGAACGCCAGAAACTGCAGGCTGAAGTGGACAGCTACCTGGAATCCCCCACCCAGATACGGGTTTTTACGTATTAGCATTAATACTGCCTGCTGGGCAATACGCCTTGGACTATCTGCTCGGCAAGGGTCTGGTATCCTGAAAGGTTTTGGCTGGCAGAGTTCTTTAACAAGGAAATCTTTTCATGCTTGATGAGTGAAACTCTCATGAAGGATGAATGTTCTGGGATAAACCATGTCTGACGATCGGCGGGCCATCTGCCCTATCCCCCATGTGGGCTATTGCATTTATCAGCGCTGCAACTTTTGGGACGATGAGCACCAGGATTGCAGCGGCTTGTGCTGGGGGGATTACACCTCCCTGGAGGCAGTGGATATATCGTACCTCCACAGCTCCTGTATTATCTACTGGACTGAAGATTTTGATTGATTCGCTGCCAGGTCGATCAGCCCGATCATGATCAAAACCCAAAATCCAAAACTCAAAACCCCGGAAATCCCCTTTCCGTTTTCTCCCCACCTAACGCGCCTCATAGACCTGGCTCTGGAAGAAGACCTGGGATCGGGGGATATCACCACCCAGGCCCTCATCCCGGCCGGCTGGCGGGGCAGGGCGGAGATCCGGGCCAAGCAGACTTTGGTGGTGGCCGGTCTGCCGGCGGCGGCCTTGGTTTTTCACCGACTTGATCCAGAACTCGACGTTTATCCGCGGGTAGCGGAGGGACAGGAAGTTGAGCCCGGGACCGTATTGGCTGAAGTTGTGGGGTCCTTGGCCGCAACCCTCACCGGGGAAAGGGTGGCCCTGAACTTCCTCATGCGCTTATCCGGCATCGCTACCTATACCCGACGTTTGACGGCCGCGGTGGCGGCCAAGCCGGTGGCCTTGTTGGACACTCGCAAGACCACCCCGGGGTGGCGGGCGTTGGAAAAATACGCCGTCCGTCTGGGAGGGGGCCGCAACCACCGTTTCAGCCTGGCCGACGGCGTTATCATCAAAAACAATCACCTATTTTGTGTAGGCTCAATTACTGAGGCCATCCGCCGGGCCCGCCGCCATACCCATCATCTCCTCAAGATTGAAGTGGAGGTTACCGACTTGGACGGCCTCCAGGAGGCGCTGGCTGCCGGGGCTGAGGTCGTCATGTTGGACAACCTGGATGACGCTACCTTGCAACGAGCCGCGGCCTTGGCCAAAGGCCGGGCGATCCTGGAGGCCTCTGGCGGCCTGACCGCCGAGCGCCTTCCCCGGGTGGCCGCCACGGGCGTGCAGTTCATCTCTATGGGCGCCCTCACCCACAGCGCACCGGCAGTGGACATTCATCTGCGGGTGACCGCGGTGGAAGGATGTGAATAGCGAGTCCTTGGTGGTAAGCTATTGGAGATCTGTCAGGTCTGGGCTGACTAAAATATGAGTAGAATAGCAGGGTGTGATGCCCCCAAAAGTGAGAAATTTTTATGATAGAGTTGTGGGTATTCAACCTGGCTCCGGGTGCTCCGCCAGCTACTCAAGACCCAATAAAATATTTCAAATTCAGAGATCAAAGTCTTAGGTAGGCCCTTATCACCCAGCGGCTCAACCCAAATCACGGGACTTCCGCCCCAACTAAAATCAGGAAGAGTTAACAACCCTTTATTCTTTAATCTGAGGCGTGAACTCTGAATTCTCAAAGCAGTCCCTGCCCCCCGACATTCGGTGCCAAAAACTTTGATTTTCGGAGCAAGGAAATCAAGCAGAAAAAAAATTGTTGTCTCTGAGGGTTAGAAAATAACCCGGACGCCGCCCATTTCTTCTAGAGAAAACCGGTGTTTTTCTTCCGGAGCGCCAATAAAGATATTATTCTTCGGGACCTTAAGTTCTTGGGAGATAGCTTCCACCACCGCCGGCCCAAAAACCCCCTGTTTGGACAGATACGCCACTTTAAAGTCCGGGTAGAGCTCTTGCATGATTTTGAGATTCTGTTTGACTTCCTCTTCCTCGGCCTCATTAGGGTGCAGGTAAAGGCGCACCACCGTGATCATCCTACTAGATTCGTTTTTGGCAATGTACTCAAAAGCTTTGGCCAGCCGGTTTAGTCTGCCGCCCCTGATAAACAGTACCACCCTGATATTAGTGATCTCCATGATGTGGTCAATAATCACCGAGCGCCAGACGAAAATTCGCTCCAGGGCCTCATTGGCCAGGGTAAGGACGGTCTTGTAAAGGGCGATGCGGGAGTACATCAGGCTCACCAGGAGCACGGCGGGAACAAAATAAACGGCAAAATACAGGAAAAACCGATAGTTGATGATGACATTGCCGATGATGCCCACCAGGGTGGCTAAAACTCCCAGGATCACGGTGCACCACCCCGCCCGGTAAGTGCGTTTCAGTTCTTTGCGGTTGATTTTGAGCAGGAGGTTGCCGACGCCGAAAAGGGTCATGACCCCCAGAAAAGAGATGGTGTACACTCCGGCCAGGGACAGCAGGTTGCCCTTGGTGAGATAGAGAATGGAGATGCATAGCCCCATGAATCCCAGAATAATGCGGTGGTAAGTGCCGCGGCGGTTGGTTTTCAGAAAGAATTGGGGGAAGCACTGATCCAGGGTCATACGGTGCACCAAGCCGGTGATCCCCACATAGCTGGTAAGCACCGCCCCGGACAACACCAGAAAGGCGTCGGCCACGATCAGGTTGTGCAAATAGGTGTCCCCTACCAAGAGTCCGAGATGGGAGAGCAGATCGTCCCGATACACAGAAATCTCACTAACCGGCATTAACCCCAAAGCCAGCAGAGAGATAAGAGGATTGAAGATGATGACTGCCAGCCACATGTTGCGCAGTGTCAAACGAAAAACTCCGTGTTGCTGCTGCTCGACAAAATTGGCGGAACTCTCAAAGCCACTCACCCCCAGCATGGCCGCCGAGACCCCTAAGAACAAGGCTTTGGGCCACTCCACCTCGAGACGCAGGACCTGAAAGTTTTGCAGCCACATTATCGGAGACTGGAGGACCACCGGCAGGCTCAAAAGAATAAATAAAGTCAAGGTGGCCAGGTGGATAAGAAAAATCACCAGGGCCACCCGGGCGGACTCAGTAATTCCCAGAATGGTGAGGATGGCAAAGATGAGCAAGACCGCGGCGGTGGCCTCCATGGTTGGCAGGAAAGGCAACAGGTTATCCAGATATTCGGCCGCAGTTTTGGCCGAGATCACGGCGGTGGCCAGATAGGACAGCAAGGTGAAACAAGCGGCCAGGGCCGCAGTAAACTTGCGGGTGCTGTTCAGCAGGCAGTTATAGGCCCCGCCGTTAAGAGGCAGAGCCTCCACTACTTCCGTGTAGATTTTGCGATATAAATAGAGGATGCCACCAACAATCAACAGCGCCAAGGGCGCCAGGGCATGAGCATACACCGCCGAAATGGCCGCCACGTAAAGGCAGGACGAGGTGATGTCATTGCCGCAGATGGCTGTGGCATACCAAACACCCAGCCGCTCCTTCTTGGTCTCACCCTCTAAAAGTTCCTCCGGCGTCGGTGCAGGCTTACCTGACACGGCGGAGAGACTCAACTCAGTCATGGTAGTCTTTTTTTAATATAAATTTTATAGCTTGTCGACAGGCTGTCGCCAAGAAAAGGTGCTGCTGGCACAGCCTGCCAAACTGGGGGCAGGTTACCAGAAAAATAATCAATAAGTTGCTACTGCAAGGCATTCATAGGGCATATTCATGTTTTTTAGTGGTCATCGTGGGATCACGGCCCTTAGGGTGGGGGGGCTCAAAAACAGCTGCCTTGACAAACAACAGGCTTCGGATTAAAAAGAAAAAACAAATTATTCTGCGGGCTTTTCGGGTATTAGCAGAAGGCGCCGCCGGCGGGCCCAGCTTAAACCACCGGAATCGTTTGTTGATTCCCATCCAAACAAGCTTACTAACAGAACAAAAAACTCTTGCTCCTGCGGCTCACCATGAGAACATGACAAGCAAGGTGGGCGGTGCTCAACCTATTTACTAAAGGATTGCGACCTGGAACTTGAAACTACTCAGAAAAATGTAAGGCCTGAAAACCCTGCAATCAGCCGCCAAATCTCGAATTTCCACGGCTGACTTCGGAGGAAGCCATGCGCATCCGTCCCAGAATGTTGCCCCCGGGCTGGTATCCTGGCAGCAAGAGCGGCTGCCAGAAGGAAATAGAGCAATATATCGCCGGTGTCAAGCCACTGCCGGCTGGGACTAAGGTTTTCGGCGGCATGGTGCCCCATGCCGGGTGGTATTTTTCCGGAAAGCTGGCCGCCCGAGTCTTTTATCTGGCTTCTCTGAGTGGTCAGCCACAGGTGATCTGTGTCTTCGGCGGTCATCTGGGAGCAGACTCGCCTCCTCTCCTGGCGACAGAGGAAAGTTGGGAGACACCTCTGGGAGAGGTGCGGTTGGCCACGGAATTTTATGAGCCCTTGCAGCGCCGCCTCCCCCTGCGGGAGGAGTATCCCGGGGACAACACCATCGAAGTCAATCTGCCTTTCGTGAAGTACTTCTTCCCCCAGGCCAAGGTACTGGCCATCCGTTCGCCACAGTCGGCTCATGCCTTGGAGCTGGGTGAGGCGGTGGCTGCGGTGGCTCAGGAACTAAGAGTCTCCCTGATGTGCTTCGGCTCCGCCGACTTGACCCATTACGGCCCTAATTACGGTTGGGCCCCCAAAGGCTATGGGGCGGCGGCGGTGAAGTGGGTCAAGGAGGTGAATGACAAATACTTCCTGGATCAGGTGCTGAAGCTGGATGGCCTCGCTGCAGTGCAGGCCGCCACCCGGGACCAGAGTTCCTGCAGTCCCGGAGCCCCGGCGGCCGCCATCGCCGCGGCCAAAAAATTGGGGGCCACCAAGGCCATGCTCGTGGATTACTATACCAGCTACGATATCATGCCGGGGGATAGCTTTGTGGGCTACGGAGGGGTGCTGTTTCTATAAAAAACCTGCAGCAACCCTTCCCGACTTAACTGCCTGCTCTGTTTCAGGCTGATCCATAAGGGCGGCTAAAAACCCAATAATTTACCTTCGTGTGCAACGGATTGGATTCTCTTGAATATCTTGCTCACGGTTTGCGAAAAAACCGCTCCTCCTGCCAAGCCACCGGCACCTTGACCACGGTCCCCTGGCGGTGGCGATAAAGCAGGTAGCCCTCCTTGGCTCCGAATTCAAAGAGGCTCCGCGTGAGGAGCACATCCTGGCGGCAGTAGTCCTCCAATTCCTGCCACTTGCCCTCCTTGTAATACTCCAAGGCCAACAGGCCGTCCCCGGTCTTCTGTTGGCCCAGAGTCATTTCTGCCAGATGGTTCAGGGAGAGCCGGAACCCCAACACCTGGTAGATTTCCTCCAGAATGTCCAGAGTGAGCAATTCGGTGAGAGGCAGATTGAGGTACGGTTGCAGGACCCGATAATCGAAGCGTTTGAGGTTAAAACCCACTACCAGCTCAAGCTCCTTCAGGCGGCGCCCCAACTGCTCCAGGTTTTCCTGTCGGTAAACAGTGCAGCGCTCCGGTTGGGTTTCGATCAGCACCGCCACGGATACTCCCATCTCGTGGCAGCGGTGCCAGCCGCCCACCTCTTCGGCGGAGCAACAGGTCTCCAAGTCTAGAAACCCCACCCGGCGGCTGTGCATCCAAGGAACGGTGCTCGGGGGCAGAAGGGTAGGGGAGGGAGGGGGGACAGGAGGCAGGGTGACCGGGGGGGAGGCGGAGACCACAACCGGCTGGCAGACCCGCCCGGTCAAAAGCATCTCGGCCACCTGGCGGGCAGCCTCCTTGTCTAACGGTTTGTTGCCGGAGCCGCACTTGGGGGAGTGGATGCAGGAAGGACAACCCTCTTCGCAGGCACAGGCAGTAATAGTTTCATAGGCCCGCCGGAGCAGCTCGTCCAGAATCTGAAAAGCCCGGGCCGCCAAACCTACGCCCCCCGGATAACCATCATAAATAAAAATAGCGGCGCCGCCCACCTGGGGATGGGCCGGGGTGGAAATGCCGCCGATGTCATTGCGGTCCGCCAAGGCAAAAAGGGGAAACATGCTGATCAGAGTATGCTCCAGGGCGTGGATGCCGCCCATAAAGTGAAGACCGCTCTGATAGATGGCCTCCTTCACCGTTTGGGGTATCTCCATCCACATCCCCACGGTTTCAAAGATTTGCGGCGGCAGGTCCAGGGGGATGATACCTAAAAGTTCCTGCCCGGGGAGGCGGCGCTTCTCATAAGACAGGATCCGTTCGGTAACTTTGAGGCGGCCGCTGTGAGCGGTAAACTTGGCGACCTGCCTGGTCGCCAGCACCTCCAGAATCTCTGTTTCCTTATCAGTTTGGATGCGGGTGAAGTAATGGGGGTCGATGGGTTTTACCCAGACATTGCGCTTGTCGAGGTCCAGTTTTTCAACCGTGAAAGTGTCGGCTTTGTGCAGATAGACGGCGCCGGGATGGCATTCCTTTAAGGCCCGGTGTCCGTCCACATGTCCCAGGGGCTTTTTTTTGCCGATCTGGAAGATGGCGAAGCTCTCGCCCACGCCCCGAATGTTCACTTCCTTCTGGGGAAAGCGGGAACGGGCCAACCAGACCTGGCCCTGCGCGCTCTGCAGGAGGCGTCCCTGCTGCGCCAGCGCGGCCAGTTCCTCTTGATGAGCAGTTAGATCGAAAAACTTTTCCGTCTCAGGATTAAGGGGCAGTTCCTGGGCAGCGCAGGGCAGATGAGCCCGGACTACCACCGGATTGTCCGGGTCCACCACCGCCGCCTCCAGGGAACGACCAAAAAATTCCTCCGGATACTTGATGAAATATTGATCCAGGGCATCCGGCATGGCCACCAGGACAATCAGGCAATCCCCATTGCCCCGCCCCACCCGACCAATGCGCTGCATGGCGGTGACCATAGTGCCGGGGTAACCCACCAGGATGCAAACGTTTAGGCCTCCGATATCAATGCCCATCTCCAGGGCACTGGTGGAGATGACCCCCCGCATCTTGCCCTTGGCCAGTTTGGCTTCGATCTCCCGGCGCTCCTCAGGCAGGAAGCCGGCCCGGTAAGAGCTCAGGTAGCGCCTCAGCTCTGGAATCTGGCGCTGAACCCAAAGATGAATGAGCTCCGTGAGCTTGCGACTCTGGGTGAAGCAGATGGTGGCCAGATTCTGCTTGACGCAGTGGGCGAAAATCTGGGCGGCGACCGTAGCGCCGCCAGTCAACGGATTGAGAAAGAGAAAGTGACGTCCTGACTGAGGTGCGCCGCTGTCGCCAATGAGAGTCACTTCCAACCCGGTCAATTTATCAATAAAATCAGGTGCTTCTGCAATGGTGGCCGAAGACATCAAAAATTGCGGCGCTGCTCCGTAATGGGCACACAAGCGGCGGAGCCGCCGCAGCACCTGGGCCAGATGACTGCCGAAAATGCCGCGATAGGTGTGGACTTCATCGATGACCACAAAACGCAGGCGGGCAAAGAACCGGGCCCAGCCGTCGTGGTACGGCAAAAGGCCCAGATGCAGCATGTCCGGATTGCTGATCAGCACCTGAGGCGGCCAGGCTTTCAGGGCTTGGCGCTGGGAGGGAGGAGTGTCGCCGTCGTAAATGGCCGCCGAGACAAAAGGGGAGGGTAGGGCATTATCAAGTTCTTTCAGGGCCTTGAGCTGATCCTGAGCCAGGGCTTTCAGTGGAAAAAGGTACAGAGCGTGTGCCTGCGGCTCGGCCAGTAAGGTGGCCAGCACCGGCAGGTTGTAAATCAGGGTCTTGCCGCTGGCTGTGGGAGTGGCCACCAGGATGTGGCGTCCCTCCCGGATGGCGGCCAGGGCCTCCCCCTGGTGCCGGTAGAGACGAGGGATGCCCAGGCGCTGTAAGGCTACCAGCACTGGCCCCGGCAATTTCGGGTCACCGTCATAAAATTCCACCGGCCGGGGTTCGACATATTGGTAGTGCCGAATAATATCTTGATATTCGGGGGCACTCCGCAGGGCATGGACTAGCTCTGACAGCATGGCATTAGTCATGTTCGCGCTGGGGTCAATTCAATTTTCAGCTTCCCTACCCAAAACCAGACCCCTTATCCCGTGACTCATCTGGTGCCGACGTCGAAATGGGCCCAATCCGTGTGGTAGCCGAAGTAAATCCACTCTTGGGGCAGGCGTAAACCCACCCACTTGCCGGCTCGATAGACCCAGGCCGGGAGATGGCGGGCATCCAGTTTATGCATGGCGTCACGGTCATACTGACGGGTGGCCCGGCTGATGGGGTTGGGAGAGCCATCCACGACTTCGGCGAAATTGAAGTCATTCAGGTCCAAGGCCAGCCCCAGACGATGGTTGGAGGTCTTACTGTGGCGGCCGTGGTGAATGGCGGCCAGGCTGGGATGAATCAGGGTTTTAACCTGAGCCGAAAGAGAAGCTCCCTCCTCATCGGGGAAACTCAAACACTCCGCCGTTACCGGGCCGCTGTAGCCACTGGCCGCATAAGTGTCTTCGCCGCCCCGCACCACCAGCAAAGGTATCCTTTTCTCCCTCTCATACCATCCTTCCCGAAAGATATATTCTAGGAACAATGCCACCAGTGGGGCAAAGCGGCTGTTAATCTCGAACTGAATGGTTTCTGCCCGATACCGGGCCTTGTCATTGATGTCGGCTAATTGCCCGGCGAACCACACATAGCCGGAATGGCGGGGTAATTGCATCGCCACCGTTTCCCAGCGCTTTTCGAAGCCGGCATAGGTAGTGACACGGCGGGCCCGGCAGGGCACCCACACCGGCACACTCAGGGTGAGGCCCACTTTTTCACCCTGAGGCCAGCGTTGGCGCCGCAAAAATTCCCAGGAGGGCTCCCGTCCGTTGGCTGCCGCCAAAGCCAGGGTCTGATGCCGAAGGGCCACTAAGCGCGTCAGCCCAAGCATGCTTCTGGCCTGGGTCAGTTTCTGGAGAAAATCCTGCTCCCGGGCCTCCCGGGAGAGTCCTGGCACATAGCTTAAGGCAAGCCGGCGGAGCATCCTGGCCGTGTGGGGGAATTCTGCGGGTGCCAGCACTTGGGGCCGCGGCGGCGCGGCCAAGAAAGAGCTGTCTGCCGCCAGGGGGGACAAAGGGAAGGCGACCAGCAGTAAGAAGAAAAGCAGTACCAGCCCAGAAATCGCCCGCCGGGATACCATGTCACCTATTTTATGCGAGGACACTAAACGATGCAATCCATTCTTCTCTATCTTCAGAGTTAAGAATTAAGAGTAATTTCAAGGAATTAATAACGACTGAGCAGCTTCCCCTTATTAAACCTGCACCAGGGTCAACTATAATCTTTGGTGCAATAAAAGAGCTGGCACGCTATCTGCATTTTTAATATAAATGAATTTGTTTCTCTCATAAAATAAAAGGTTAAAACCAAGCAGGAAAGGATTCCTTATGCCGACCTATGAATACGAATGTCAGCAATGCGGCCGCCAGTTTGAAGTGCAACAAGGCATAATGGAGCCGTCCCTGGGCGAGTGTCCTGAATGTGGCGGTGAGTTGCGACGCCTGGTCAGCGGGGGGACAGGCTTCATCCTCAAGGGCGGAAGCCCTGGGCGGGCAAGAAAGCGGGACCAGGCCTGTTCTCTGGATCAGGGGGGCGGCACCTGCTGTGGTCGGGAGAGCCGCTGCGAACGGCCGCCATGTGGGGAGGCTTAGTGAAGGCAACTGGATTTCGCTACCTTTATGGTCCGGTAAACTCCCGGCGTTTGGGACGCTCCCTGGGAATAGACCTGGTGCCCTTTAAGGTCTGCACCTATGATTGCATTTACTGCCAGTTGGGGCGGACGACGCGCAAGACCGTCCAAAGGCAAGAATATTTTCCGGTGGTCGACATCCTCAGAGAATTGGAACAGAAACTGGCCGCCTCGCCGTCTCCGGATTACCTCACCTTGGCGGGCTCTGGAGAACCCACGCTGAATAACCGGATCGGTGAGCTGATCAGTAAGATCAAGAGCTTAACCCGGATCCCCGTAGCAGTGCTCACCAATGGTTCGCTCCTGTGGCAACCTGAGGTGCAAGAGGCCTTAATGGCCGCCGACTTGGTCATCCCCTCTTTAGACGCCGGAGACGAACATTTGTTCCGTTATGTCAATCGTCCCCATCGCAACATTACCTTTGACCGAATGGTCAACGGTCTGGCTGCCTTCACCCGAGATTTTCCCGGCGCGGTGTGGCTGGAAGTGTTTCTCCTGACAGGAATAACCGGTATAAAGTCGGAAGTGGAGAAAATCGCCGCGCTGGCCAAGAGTATTAAACCGGGACGAGTGCAACTGAATACGGTGTCCCGTCCAACTGCCGAAGAATTCGCCTCCCCGGTCCCTGAAGAGCAGATGAGGGTCTTTGCCCAGATGTTTGACCTCAAAGTGGAAGTGATCACCCAAGAAGAACCACTGGCATTGTCCTCCCCGACCAACGGCGCCCCAACCGACGCGGAAATCCTGGCCTTGCTCAGCCGTCGTCCGTCCAGCCTTCACGGGGTGGCCGCCGGTCTCGGTATGCATGTGGGGGAGGCCATAAAACGACTGCAGGCTTTGAGCGAGCAAGGCGAAATTTCGGCCGTCCGGCTAAAGGGGGCGGTTTTTTATGAAAGAAAGAGTCGTCCCCATTAAGCCGGGGACCAGGCTCGGCACCTCTTCAGCTTTTCCCTGGGTAAACAAGTTTCCCCGAAGAGAAAAAGCTATCCGGAACATTTTGCACCTAATAACATATTAATGGGGTTCATTTTGTTCCTAGAAAGACTTCTGCACTTTTTATGTCCTTGCTTTGCTCGCCGGGATAGGGTCTTATTAATGATGCCCAAGATTTCCTGTGGCGGTAAATATGGCGTCGGCCGGGGAGGAAAAGGAAATTGACCTGCGGGAAGAAACTGAAACTTGTTATTGTCTATGATAACGAAGTCGCCAGGCCCGGATTCGAATCTGAATGGGGGTTTTCCTGCCTGGTGGAAATGGAGGGCCGGCGACTGCTGTTTGACACTGGGGGAGACGGCGAGCTGTTGATGCGCAATCTAAAGAGGCTCCATCTGGACCCCACCACCATCCCGGAGGTTTTTATTTCGCATGAGCACTGGGATCATCTGGGGGGAATACGCAAATTTCTCCAGGTCAACCCAGAGGCCACCGTTTACCTCCCCGGTGACTGCCCTGTGGTGGGCGACGCCCGGCAGGTGATCCGGATACAGGGCCCCTGCTCACTGTCTGAAAACCGATTTTCCACCGGGGTTCTGCAGGGGGTGGAGCAATCACTGGTGGTCAAGACTTCCAGAGGCCTGGTTGTCATCTGCGGCTGCGCCCATCCCGGATTAGCAGCTATCGTGGAGACCGCCTCTACTTTCGGGAAGGTTTCCGCCTTGGTGGGGGGCTTTCACGCTTGCAAGAATTTTGACCTCTTGGCTGGTTTAAGGTTAGTCTGTCCGTGCCATTGCTCTCAATCTAGGTCTGAGATGTTGCGACTTTTCCCTGACATTGCGGTGTCGGGAGGAGTCGGCCGTATTCTGGAGTTTGAGTAGCTTAAAAAACTCTATTTTTTAAAGGAGGAGTAATACATATGCTCAAAGTTGCCCTGGTGGCTTTTCAAGGTGAGCCCATGTGCTTTGTCCATGTCCTTCTCAATGCCTTGGACCTGAAGCGGCGGGGGGCGGAAGTCAGAATCATAATTGAGGGCCTGGCCACCAAGCTGCTCCAGGATCTGAACCGGCCGGATAATGCCTTCCATTCTCTTTACCGCCAAGCCAAGGAAGCCGGCCTGCTTGAGGGGGTGTGCCGGGCCTGCGCCACAAAGACCGGGGCACTGGCTGAAGCGCAAGCCCAAAACCTTGCCCTGTTGGATGACATGAGCGGGCACCCCAGCTTGGGGCGCTACCTGCAAGCCGGCTTCACCATACTGACTTTTTAGGTTCACTGGCCGGACAAAACCCTTTAATACAAAAAGTTCTCCGGGGGCCGGGAGAGGGATTCAATAAAAGATAAAAAAACCATATTTCAACCACCTAAACGGTTTTTGCCGACAATTCTGTCATGTTAATGCGGATAAAATCCCTTTTGGAATATTTCCAAAAGGTTTGGGGGATGGAACCACCGCGCTGGGATTATCTGCAAGTGGAGGTGACCACCCGCTGCCAATTGCCGGGTTGTGTAATGTGCCCCCGTACGGCTTGGCCCGCCAGCTGGCAATCTCGCGATCTGTCCTGGCAGACCTTTGAGGCCTTGTTGAGCTCCCGACCGTTGTTCTCCCAGGCCCACCTCAGCGGTTGGGGCGAGCCCCTTCTTCACCCCCGGCTCTGGGATATGGCCCGGGCCTTGCGGGCTCAGGGAGTGAAGGTTAGCTTGACCACCAATGGGTTAGGATTAAACGCCGAGGTGCGGAAGCGGGTGCTGGAGCATCTTGATATGGTGGCTATCTCCCTGGATGCAACCCGGGCCGACACCTATGAAAAATTGCGTCCCGGCAGCGACTTTCAAAGGGTTATTGACAATATCGCCACCCTTTGCTCCGCCAAGCGCACCCTGGGGCAACAAAGGCCAGAGGTGGTGTTGCTGTTTCTGAAAATGCGGCCAAACCTAAAAGAGTTGCCGGAGTTTTTGCGACTTGCCGCCTCCCTCGGAGTTGACCGGGTGAACGCCCCCAACTTGGATTTCATCCCCCTCCCGGAGATGGATTCTTTGAGCCTGCTTTCTCTGAGCCCACCAGACCCTGAATTAGAAGCCATTTCGCAGGAAGCGGCGGCAGAAGCCCAAAGGTTGCATCTGCCATTCCGAGATTTCAGTCTCTCTCTGAAGTTCGACCTGAGAGTGTGCGATGCCAATCCGCTCCGCCAGGTCTTTGTGACCGCCTCGGGGGAAGTGGCTCCCTGCGTTTACTTGGGATTGCCGGTGGACGGGCCTTTTACGCGCCGCTTTTTCAAGGAATCTTATTTGGCCGGCAACTATTTCTATGGCCAGGTGGCAGAAAATAGTCTGGAAAGCCTGCTGCAGAAATCGGCTTATCTCAACTTCATTGATTATTTCAAAACTCCCGCCGCAATCTTTGGCCTCCTGCCATCGGCAATCCCTGACAGCCGGGCAGCAAAAGAAATTAAAAAACTCCACCCGTTTTCGGCCAGCTCTGGCCGCTGGCCGCCGGCCTGTCATGGGTGCTTGAAGAGCTTGGGGGCCTGAATGATGCTGGCAATAAGGCTTTGGAGATTAGGCCACCATCAGCCGAGGGAATTTTCGTTAACTAAACGCCTCGGTACACATGGCGAAATGATTATGCAAGCCTTATCTTAGAGGTAAGATGGATTCAGGAGAACGATTGGCCTTAGCTTCGGTGCTGGTCAACCTGTTGGTGGCCGGGCTGAAGTATCTTCTGGGGATGTTTTCTGGCAGTCTGGCGCTTCTGGCCGACGCTGTGCACTCGGCCGCAGATGTGGTCTCCTCCGCCTCAATTTGGGCCGGCATCCGGCTGTCGCGCCGCAAATCGAAAATGTTTCCCTATGGTCTTTATAAAGTAGAAAATCTGGCCGCTTTGGTTACTGCGGTCATTATTTTCTTGGCAGGTTACGAAATCGCGCAAAGTGTCTTGTGGGCCGGCGAGCGGGTCAGGGCCGAACGCCTGCCTTATGCCATTGCCGGAGTGATCGCCCTTTCCTTGATCCTCTTAGCCTTTTGCCGCTACGAACTGAAAAAGGCCAAGTTACTCAACTCCCCCAGCTTGGAGGCTGACGCCCATCACCTGAGCACGGATCTGTTTTCCTCCTGTATTATCCTGATGGGCTTGGCCGGCGCCTATTTACAGGTCAAATTTCCCCTGGATAAGGCTGCGGCGCTGGTCATCGTGGTGCTGGTAGCCTGGGTGGGCCTAAAAATTGCGGTAGATGCCATCCGGGTGCTCTTGGATGCCTCCCTGGATTTCGCCACCCTGGACATTGTCAGAGAAATCATCCTGGAAACTCCACAAGTCAGCAAAATCAATGCCCTGCGCGGGAGAAACTCCGGTCGCTATAAGTTTATCGAAGCCGACCTCTCCCTTAAGGTGAAGGAACTGGATAGGGCCCATTTTGTTATTAATCAGATGGAGAACCGTATCAAGTCCCGGGTTTCCAACGTTGATCGCTTAGTCATCCATTATGAGCCCACCCAAAAGATGTCCACGGTCATTGCTCTGCCGCTGTCGGAAGACCGGCAGCACCTGTCGGAACACTTTGGGGAGGCACCCTATTTTCTTCTGCTTACCTTGAGAAGCCAGGACAACCAACTGACGGAAGAAAGGCTCTTGGAGAATCCCCATCGTCTAGTGCCCTCCGGTAAGGGGATCAAGGTCAGCGAGTGGCTCATCAGCCAGGGGGTGGATGAAGTGTTGGCAGCCAAGAGCCTTGAACATAAGGGCCCCTTTTACGTCTTGGCCGATGCCGGCGTGGTGCTGGAAACCACCACTGTAAGGGACCTGGACCTTATCAAACAGGAATTGCTGACACCATCAGCATCAGTCACCCCAGCAGAAAAGAACGACCGGTCTTCGGTTGGTGCAGCTTAAAACTGAATGGCACACTTCACGGACTTAATCAATTATTGGTGCAGAACCTACTAAGTTTCCAGACCCACGGCGGTCGGAGAGGAGGATTTTAATGTTGCAAGTCAAAGGACGTGGCATGGGCGGCGGTGGTGGCGCTGGCAGAGGCGGTGGTATGGGCCGGGGCGGTGGACGTGGGGGCGGGTTTCGCATGGGTCCGGGCGGATTTTGCATCTGTCCGGCCTGTGGTCACAAGGAGCCCCACCAGCAGGGCGTTCCCTGTTTTGAAGTGAAATGCCCGCAATGTGGGGCCGTGATGACCCGGGAGAGATGATCCCCGCCCGTCTCTAACCACCCTCGATCACTCTGACAGATAAAGCATTTCTTGACAGGAGGAGAGGCTCATGTCGACTGCTGAGTGTCAATTCCCCGAGTTCAACCCGGAAGATGAGGAAATTAAGGCAATTCTGGCCAACAGTAAGACCGTGGCGGTGGTGGGCCTCTCACCCAAGCCCGAGCGGGACAGTCATCGAGTGGCCAAATACCTGAAAGAGCATGGTTACCAAATCATTCCGGTGCGCCCTAAGGCCGACGAAATTCTCGGTGAAAAGGTTTATGCGGCTCTCAAAGATATTCCGGTTGCAGTGGATGTCGTGGACATTTTCCGGAATATTGAGGCTATCCCAGGCATTGTCGAGGAAGCCATCGCCATCGGCGCCAAAGTGGTCTGGATGCAGCTTGGCCTGGCTGAAAACCAATCAGCCCGGAAAGCCAGGGAGGCCGGCCTGACGGTGGTCATGAACAAGTGTATGAAAATCGAACACAGTCGCTATTTCCCGGACTAGTTCTCAAGGGAGAGTCACTGCAAACCGGTAGTGCTTGGAAAACTTCAGGCTGCGGCAGGGCGACTGCAGCGTTTATTGCTACTGACGAAAGGAGGTTTTCATCATGAAAAAGGTGATGTTGGTGGGATGTGGGGCCTACATGGACAGCGGTTACGGCTGTCCGGGGGAGTGGCGCTGCCTGAAGGCGGCCACCTTGGGCGAAGGGAACTTTACTGAACCGGTCCAGGTCATGTCTTTTGTCAAATGCCAATGTCCCGGCCGCAGTGTGGCCGCTAACGTGGGAATGGCCATGAAGCTGGCGGACATGAAGCCGGATGCCATTTACCTCAGTTCCTGCCTGGCCAAAGCCAAACCGGCCTGTCCCTACAGCAGCCCCGAAGAATTTGCGCAGATCATCCAGGGCAAAGCCCCCGGCATACCGGTGATCCTGGGAACCCACGAATACCACGGTTAAGAAAACGGGTGAGGCGCCTTCTTCTATATTTGAGGCGCCTGCCCGGCCCCTCCCAATCAGCGGCTGTCGGCAGATATATATTATCAGGTTTGGCTCAGTTCTGCCGGCCTCTGCTCTCTTGCAAGCCTTTTTCCCCTCTCGGTTTGGTCTTCCTCAGGCAGGGGAATATCTCCTTTGGTGGCAACCGGCTTTCAACAATTTCCGCCACTGCACAAGCCAAAGTCTCCGCCTGTTTCTCGGTGAAGTCCGCCGCCCGTAGGCGTTTGGCAAACTCCAGGGTATCGAAGGCTAAGGCGTTTATAAGGTTATTATTATCAGATACTTGTCCAAAGTCAACTCTTTCCTGCCAAGTCGGTCCGGCTGGCCAACCCCCCATAAAAAGTTTGTATCTTTTCCTTGCCCGGTTAAAGCCACAGAGTCATACCTTATTGAGATGACCGGAAAATCCTGACCTCCCGGTCATCAACAGAGGATTTCTTAACCTTCCCGTTGAAACAGGCGCTTCTGCTGGTATTCGGCAAATTGCCGGCGGATCAGGCGGGGAGCGAATTCCTGGTGTCCTAGATAGCTTCTCAGGGAGGAAAGCAATTGGGCTTCAATATCTTTCAGTAGTTTTGGCTTTTCGCTAGCATCAATGAAGTTGCGCACCTCGTCCTTGATAAAGGCAATTTCGGGGCCCAAGCTTGAGATCACCTCAGACAGCCGGTCTTTTAGCTCCGGCGGCACAGTTTCCCTGTTTACCTGCACCGCCACCCTCGCCCGCATCACCACTTGCCAGCGGTCTCCGGCCAGGGGGCGTGACAGCTCCCAGAACTCCAAAGTCAAACCATTATCCAGGCGATGTTGGGATAACAATTCCTGCGCCTTCATAGACTTTCCATCGGCTAAGGACTGGCTTTTCCCTGGCATTTGCCGTAATCTAACTAAGAAGCTATCAGCTGAGCGTTGTAGGTAGGAAGCCGGATGCCAGAAGGCGTCCGCTCCGTTGGCTTTTGGACTTATAGCCTCGGACTCTTGTTATTTAAACCAGGAAGGGCTGATTGCCAAGGGCAAACGTTGTCTCGGGGCAAACAGTTGCCACCTTCCCTTAGTGCTTGTCTCTAAACCTTAATCACACTTTACGTGGAGGCGATATGCGGCGTCGAATCTGCTGGCTCATTCTGGCCCTGGTGGTGGTTAGCAGTGGGATTGGCGGCGCCTTTTTCTGGCGCTATTACACCTCCCCCCGTTATACTTTGCATCAGATGGTGCTGGCCCTCAAGGACAAGAATTATGACAAATTTTTTAACTATTTGGATATACAGGAAATATTAAAGAACTTGGGCGTCTCCGTAACCAAAGAACTGGCTCCGCCGGAAGAACCCGAGGAAGATGACTGGACGCGGCTCGGACGCCGTTTGGGTAAGAGATTCGCCAACCAAGTATTGCCCCGGTTGCTGGAGAATTTTGAGGGCCAGATAAAAAAAGGGGTCCAGCATTTTTTGGCAACTCTGGACAATGCCAAAATTCTGGCGATTGGGGCGGCGGTGAGCATGGCGGACATTCAAGTGCGGGGAGAAGAGGCCCTGGTGACCATTAAGGGGCCCACCAAAGGCGAAACCTTTCGCCTCACCATGCGACGCCCCCCGGGGGAGAAAACATGGAAGGTGGTGGACGTAAACTATGATGATCTCAAAAGAATCATTAAATATGAATTATTATAGTGTCTGATAATATATATTATGTAAACTAACAAGGGTCAGGCCGGCAACCTTGAAAAACGCTATCCCCCTAGGGGCCTCGATAAATTTCTGATCGGCGGCAAGTCTGGTGGTCTTTCTACACCTGAGGTGAAGCATGACCTTTAGACAGACATTTTGGGGCTGCGCACCGGCTTGGGGAAGTCGCCCTCGCTGCCGGGGGCTGACCTTCCAGTCAACCCCGGGGAAGAAACCTCTCTCACCGGCCCTGTCTGGGCTTTTTCACTGACAGTCCGGCACCGCGCCATTTTAGACCTGCCCGCAGTTGCTGGTGAGCAAGTGGCGTATTTGCTATAACCCAAGACGATTAATAACGAGGCGGCTTCCGAAGGAAATGGTTTCAGCCGTCTGATTCCGCTCCCCTCCCCTACCGGCGGTTAAAATATTGTATAAGTAACTGATTTTATAGTGAAAAAATATTTTTTTTTCTACCGCTTGGCCGCCGGCTTGGCCGGCTTGGCCGGTTGGCCTTGGTTTTATTGGCATCTGCGCTCCCGCCGGCGCGGTGAGAGCTTTTTACCCCGGCTGGGTCTCAAGCTGCCCATGTCCGCTCCGCCGCCCGGCTGGCCACGCCTGTGGCTGCATGGCGTCTCGGTGGGCGAAATTTTAGCCGCCGTTCCTTTGGTCCGTGAAATTAAGGCTCTACTCCCTCAAGCCGGCCTGATCATCAGTACCGGCACCGAAACCGGCCAAGCTGTGGCCCGCCGGCATTTTGCGCCGGCTAGCGCCCTGGTGTGCTACTTTCCCCTGGACCTCCCCTGGGCGGTGCGGCGCTACCTGGAATACCTGCGCCCCCACTTGTACATCTCCCTGGAATCAGAAATCTGGCCCAACTTCCTACTGGCGGCGCACCACCGGGGAATCCGCTTGGCACTGCTCAACGCCCGCCTGTCGGCGCGCTCTTTTGCCAGATTTCGACGATATAGGAAATATATATTTGATATCATTAATTTATTTGAAATTATCGCCGCCGGCTCCGCTCAGGACTACGATCGGTTGGCCGCTTTGGGTCTGCCCCGACACAAACTCCACCTCACTGGCAATCTGAAGGTGGATGGTCTGTTGTCGCGGGTGGCTGAGCTCAGTCAAGAGGGTTCCGAGGCGAGAAGGCAGGGGTTTGCTCAAGCTTCGCCGAGATCTTCTCTCCAGGCGGCTCTCAAGCTCTTGCCGGGCCGGCCTGTCTTCCTGGCCGCCTCCACCCATCCGGGAGAGGAAGCCATGGTGTTGGAAGCCTATAAACGTCTCCGGGGCCCCTACCCTACCCTCCTTCTAATTCTGGCTCCGCGCCATCCTGAGCGGGCACAGGAAATCGGCGCTCTCCTGCAGAGGCGCGGCCTGCCGTATCACCACTGGCATCGCCTGAAATCCGGAGAGGAGGGCAGGACAGAATCGGTGGTATTGGTGGACACCATCGGCGATCTGTTGGCCTTCTATGGCGTCGCCACCGTGGCCTTTGTGGGCGGCAGCCTGGTGCCTCATGGAGGACAGAATATCCTGGAGGCCGCGGCTTGGGGGCTGGCCCCCCTGTATGGCCCGCATGTCCATAACTTCCGCTGGGCCCAAGAGATCCTGGAAGAGGTTGCAGGGGGTTTTCTGGTCCCGGAGGTGGAATCCCTGACGACCATCGCCCGACGTCTTCTGGATCAACCTGAGCTGCGCCAGGCCGCCGGCCTGCGGGCCCGGGAGGCCCTGCTTCGGCATCAGGGCGCCGCCCGCCGCCAAGCAGAAATGGTGACTGAGTTGTTGGCGAGAGTGAGCAGTGATCGTAGGCCTTGGGATAGCTGAAACCGTGAAACCGTTAACCCAGCCGTGTTGGAGCTTTTTGCCTGAAGGCGAGGTTTTAACTTAACGCCTGGAAAAATAAAGAAACCGGGGCGGGAAAGCTACAACTGCCCCGGTTTTTTGCCTGTCTCTGCTGATATGCTTATCAATGGGCCTGGATGTCGGTGGCTACCGGCAAGGTCTCAGTGGGCATGAAGGTGGCCTCCGGCGGGGCTAGGGTTGGCGCCGGCCGGAAGAGGATGTCAGGGTTCTCCATGGCCAGGGCCAGTCTGAGGACTTCGTCCATGTGGTCCACGGGCACCAGGTCCACGGCTTTGAGGATGCGGGGCGGAATCTCCTTGATATCCTTTTCGTTGTCCCGGGGGATGATGACCGTCTTGATCTGATGGCGGTGAGCGGCGATGATTTTTTCCTTGAGGCCGCCGATGGGGAGCACCCGCCCCCGCAAGGTGATCTCGCCCGTCATGGCGACGTCCCGTTTTACCGGAATCTTCAACAGGGCAGAGACAATGCTGGTGCCGATGGTGATGCCGGCGGAAGGCCCGTCCTTGGGAATGGCCCCTTCCGGGACATGGACATGAAGGTCCACGTGCCGGTAGAAGTCGCGGTCCAGGCCGATCTGCTCGGCGATGGAGCGCACGTAGCTCAGGGCTGCCTGGCAGGATTCCTGCATGACCTCACCCAGTTTGCCGGTAATCAGAAGCTTGCCCTTGCCCGGCAGCACCACCACTTCTGTTTGCAATAGCTCTCCCCCGAAGTCGGTCCAGGCCAAGCCGTTGGTGAGACCTATCTCGTCTTTTTCTTCGGTGCGGCCATACCGGTATTTGGGAACGCCTAAGAATTTGGCCACCATCTGGCTGTTCACCTGAACCTTGTGATCTTTGCCTTTGGCTGCCACCTCCCGCGCCACCTTGCGGCAGACGGCCGCCAACTCCCGTTCCAGGTTGCGCACCCCGGCCTCCCGGGTGTATTGCCGGATGATGGTGAGGATGGCGTTTTCGGAGAACTGGACGTTTTCCGAGGAGAGGCCGTTGGCTTGGCACTGCTTGGGGATTAGGAATTTTTCGGCGATCTGAAGCTTTTCCACTTCGGTATAGCCGGGCAGCCGGATGATCTCCATGCGGTCCTGCAACGGCAAAGGGATGGAGTAGAGATTGTTGGCAGTGGTGATGAACATGACCTGGGAAAGGTCATAGTCCACGTCCAGGTAGTGGTCATTGAAGGCGAAGTTCTGCTCTGGATCCAGGACTTCCAACAGGGCGGCGGAGGGATCGCCGCGGAAGTCCATGCTCATCTTGTCCACTTCATCCAGGCAGAAGACGGGGTTGTTGGTCTTGGCCTTGCGCAGGGACTGGATAATCTTGCCGGGCAAGGCGCCGATGTAAGTGCGGCGGTGGCCGCGAATTTCCGCTTCATCCCGCACCCCGCCCAGGGAGAGGCGGACGAAATTGCGCCCCAGGGCCCGGGCCACGGACTTGGCCAGGGAGGTTTTGCCCACCCCTGGCGGCCCCACCAGGCAGAGGATGGGGCCCTTCATCTTTTTCACCAGGCTCTGCACCGCCAAGTGTTCCAGGATGCGCTCCTTGGGTTTCTCCAGGCCGTAGTGGTCTTCTTCCAGGATGCGTTCAGCTTCACCTAAGTCGTAACGGTCTTTGGTCTTTTCATACCACGGAAGCGACAGGAGCCAGTCGATGTAGTTGCGCACCACGGTGGCTTCGGCGGACATGGGGCTCATGAGCTTGAGCTTTTTGATTTCATGCTTCACCTTGGCCGCGGCTTCGGCGCTCATCTTTTTCTTCCGCAGGCGGCGTTCCAGTTCCTGGATTTCCCCCTTGAGGTCCTCCTTTTCACCCATCTCCTTCTGGATGGCCCGCATCTGTTCGTTGAGGTAATACTCCCGCTGGGTCTTCTCCATCTGTTTCTTGACCCGGTTCTTGATGCGGTTTTCCAAAGATAGGACCTCATTCTCCCGGTTGAGAAGAGTCAGCAGGCTTTCCAGGCGTGAGGCTGGGTCAATGGTTTCCAACAGCGCCTGTTTGTCCTCAGCCTTGACGGCCAGATGTCCGGCCACAATATCGGCCAGGCGGCCGGGGTCTTCCACCGTGCTCACGGTTTGGAAGACCTCCTGGGGCACCTTCTTGTTGAACTTGGTGTAAGTTTCAAAGGCGTTGAGGATGGCCCGGCGCAAAGCTTCCAGCTCGGGACTGGGCTCCCAGTATTCCAGAAGTTCCTCGGCGTCAACCAGGAAGAAATGAGGGTTGGCCAGAAACTGCCGCACTTGGCCCCGGTGTTTGCCTTCGATAAGGACCTTGACGGTGCCGTCCGGCAGGCGAAGCATCTGCAAAATCATGGCCATGGTGCCCACCCGATAGATTTCGGACTCTTTGGGTTCGTCCCGCCGGGGGTCTTTCTGGGTGCAGAGCAAGATGTATTTTTCCTGCCCCATGGCAAATTCTAAGGCGGCTATGGAGCGGTCCCGGCCGATGAAGAGGGGAACCACCATATGGGGAAAGACCACGATATCCCGCAGCGGCAAGAGGGGCAGAGTCTGTACCCGGCGGTGGCCCTCTTCGTCACCCCGCAGGCGATTCAGACGAAAGATCATTTTTTCACCACCATACCAGGCTTTTCCCACGCTTGGCCTTCGCCCATCTCGTATTTGAAGACGGGGGCCGCATGGTTGAGGATGAATTCAGCATTAATCAGACACTCGTGTACGTTCTTGCGCGAGGGTAATTCATACATCAGATCCAGCATGGCCCCTTCCAGGATGGCCCTGAGCCCCCGGGCGCCGGACTTGCGTTTCAGGGCCTCCCGGGCCACGGCCACTAACGCGTCATCGGTAAATTTCAAGGAGACCCGGTCCATTTCAAAGAGCTTCTGGAACTGTTTGACCAAGGCGTTTTTTGGCTCGGTGAGGATTTTCACCAGGGCCTCTTCGTCCAGTTCGTCCAAGGTGGCGATGACCGGCAGGCGGCCGACGAACTCCGGAATAAGACCGAACTTCAGGAGGTCCTGGGGCTGCACTTTGGCTAAAATCTCTCCCACTGGCCGGTCTTTTTTGCCCTTGATGTCGGCGCCGAAGCCCAGGGACTTCTTGCCGATGCGGGCGCCGATGATGTCTTCCAGGCCGTTAAAAGCCCCGCCGCAGATAAAGAGAATATTGGTGGTGTCCACCTTGATAAACTCTTGCTGGGGGTGTTTGCGGCCGCCTTTGGGAGGCACCGAGGCCAAGGTGCCTTCGATGATCTTCAACAAGGCCTGTTGCACACCCTCCCCGGAGACATCCCGGGTGATGGAGGGACTGTCGCTTTTCCGGGCTATCTTGTCCACTTCGTCAATATAGACAATGCCGCGGCAGGCCTTGTCCACGTCATAATCGGCAATTTGCAGGAGATTAAGAATTATATTTTCCACATCTTCGCCCACATAGCCGGCCTCGGTCAGGGTGGTGGCGTCGGCGATGGTGAAGGGCACATTGAGAATGCGGGCCAGTGTCTGGGCCAACAAGGTTTTGCCGGAGCCGGTGGGGCCGATGAGAATGATGTTGCTTTTCTGAAGCTCCACCCCGTCCAGATCGACCCGGGAATTGATGCGTTTATAATGATTGTAAACCGCCACCGACAAGATCTTTTTCGCTCGCTCCTGGCCGATGACGTATTCATCAATCTGTTTTTTGATGGCGGCCGGTTCCAGGATGGCCAGGCGGCCTTGCTTGGCTTCTTCTTTTTCGTATTCTTCAGCGATGATGTCGTTGCACAGTTCGATGCATTCATCGCAGATGTAAACACCGGGACCGGCGATGAGTTTTTTGACTTCGCTTTGGCTTTTCCCACAGAAGGAACAGAACAGTTCGGAATTTTTTTCGGAACTACGCTTGCTCATAAGAAGTTACCTCTCCATAACCGGAAAGCCCCTGAAGCCCTGGCAGCGTGGCGGCCATTTGGCGATGCCTAAGCCTGCTGCCTTGTCCTTTGCCTCCTTCCCCACCTGATCCCGGTGGGGAGCAGCCTCATGCCTGGCTGAAAGTTTCCGGTTATTGTATCGGCAGATTACCCTGTTATCATAATTTAACCCATAACGTCGCAGGTCTTTAGACTTAAAGCCATGCCGGGCTAAAGTTCGGCAACCCATTCAAGGAGGTGGCCAAAAGCGACTGACCATCCCCCCTTGGCTTTAATGTGGCCCCCTCACCATCATTTAAGACTTTCCCCAAACCGCTCAATTAAGGTAGGCCTAGCTTAATATAAGGGTTTTACTTCAAGCCTTTTGGGGTACCTCCCTTTGCACGATCACTTCATCCACCAGGCCGTATTCCTTGGCCTGCTCTCCGGACATGAAGAAATCCCGTTCCGTATCCTGGTGGACGCGGTCTATGGGCTGGCCGGTGTGTTTGGCCAGGATGCGGTTCAACTCTTCCCGCAGGCGCAGGATTTCCCTGGCCTGAATGTCCACGTCGGTGGCCTGCCCGGCAAAAGAACCCAGAACCTGGTGAATCAGGATGCGGGCATGGGGCAGGGCGTAGCGCTTACCCGCCTCCCCGCCCGCTAAAAGGATGGCCGCCATGCTCGCCGCCTGTCCTAGACAGTAGGTGGCTACCGGAGAGCGAATATATTGCATGGTGTCATAGATGGCCAAACCGGCCGTGACCAACCCTCCGGGGGAATTAATGTAAAAGTGAATGTCCTTCTCTGAATCCTCGGCCTCCAGGAAAAGGAGTTGGGCAATTACGAGATTCGCCACCTCATCATTGACTGCAGTCCCCAGGAAAATAATACGGTCTTTCAGAAGCCGGGAATAAATATCATAAGCCCGCTCACCGCGACTGCTCTGTTCAACCACAATGGGAATCAGGGGCATCTCAGACGTTCTCCTCACCAGCGGCAGCCTTGGGTGTCAGGGTGGCATTCTCCAAGATAAATTTCATGGTCTTCTCGTTCCGCAATTGTCGGCGCAGAGGTTCCAGAAGTTGCCGGTCCTGATAAAACTTTCGTACTTCCGCCAGGCTTTGGTTGGTCTTGTCAGCCAACTGCGCCAGGCTGGCTTCCACCTCGGCGTCGTCGATAACAATATTTTCCTGCGCAGCCACCTTGTCCAGCAAAAGACGAGCGCGCACCCGGCGTTCGGCTGACGGCTGCACCTTCTCCATCATCTTCTCCGTATCCATGCCCGCCAGGTTAACCCCGTACTGTTGCAGGCGCTCCATCTGTTCCCGCACCATCTGATACTTTTCCTGCCGGACCAGGGAAGGGGGTGCCGCCATGGGGTGGTCGGCCAGTAGCTTATCCAAGACCTGCTGTTCCAGACGGCCTTGGCGTTCTTTCTCCTTTGCTTTAATGATACCCTGTCGCACCGAGGTGCGCAAGTCTGCTAAAGTTTGAAAATCTCCGCTTAGGCTTTGGGCGAAAGCGTCATTTAGTTCCGGCGTCTGCTTTTCTTTGATATCGTGTATCGTTACCAAGAACTCAATGGTTTTGCCGGCCAGGAGGGGATTAAAGAAGTCCTGAGGCAGATCCACCGCAAAGCGGGTTTCCGCCTCGGGAGTAAGCCCCAGAAGCTGCTTCTCAAAGTCCAGGTTAAACTTGCCGGCCCCGACTTCCAGGTAGGTGCTGTCAGCCTTGGCTTCCGCCAGGGGCTGTCCGGCGAAATAGCCCTGATAAGACAGGACTACAAAATCGCCCTCTTGGACCCCCCGAGGGGTCGCCAGAGGCTGTAAAATGGTGTTGGTCTGACGGATCTCTTCCAAACGCTTGTCCACTTCCTCCTCCGTCACCTCCACCCCAGGGTCCTCAAGGGTCAGGCCCAAGTAATTGGCCACGGTGAGTTCCGGGGTGATCTCCAGTTCCACCGTAAACCGATAATCCTCACCATCGGTGACCTGCGGCATGGGATTGGGCCATTCCAGGTCCAGCGGTTCCAAGGCCTTTTCCTTCAGAGCCTCTGAAAGCCCGTGGCGCACCAGAAGCTCAGAAATTTCCCGTTCCACCTGTTGGCGATAATACAATTCTAACACCGCCCGAGGAGCTTTGCCGGGTCGGAAGCCTTTCACCTTTACCTTTTTCCCCAAATCCCGATAAGCCCGGTTGACTTGCCTGTGCACCTCTTCTTTCGGCACCACAATGTGCAGTTTGCGTTTAATGTCGCTGAGATTTTCCACTTCTACCTGAATCGCCTGTTCGGTCATGGTGCTGTCTCGCAACTTTTGATGGACTCCTTAGGCCGTGATTTTTGATTAACTGACGTCCGGTCTTAAGCCTTGAACAATAACCTTCAATAACCTTATATCATCTGGGGTTACCCTTTTCCCCCGGCTCAACCCACCCGGCCGATGGTGTGCGAGAGGGGGGACTCGAACCCCCACGGGTCAACCCGCTGGATCCTAAGTCCAGTGCGTCTGCCAGATTCCGCCACTCTCGCTCTGCGGCCATTCTGCCTTAATCTATTAACTATCTCCAGACAAGTCAAGGCATTGACCGGGAAAATAGCTAT